>JBGPGF010000001.1:0-44542 GCA_041483755.1 Terriglobia bacterium
AACGACACTTTCCCCACGGCCATGCACATTGCCGCGGCGGACCAAACCGCGCGGCGCCTGCTGCCGGCCATCGGGAAATTGCATGATGCGCTGGACGCCAAGGCGCGCGAGTTCATGGGCATCGTCAAAATCGGCCGCACGCACCTGCAGGATGCCACGCCGCTCACGCTGGGGCAGGAATTTTCCGGCTGGGTGAGTTTGCTGGATCGCGACAGCGCGCGCGTGTTCATCGCCCTGGACGACCTCTACGATCTGGCCATTGGGGGCACGGCGGTGGGCACCGGATTGAATGCACACCCGGAATTTGCCGAACGCGCCGCGAAAAAGATTGCCGAGCTTTCCGGGCTGCCGTTTCGCTCGCATCCGAACAAGTTCGCCGCGCTTTCCGCGCACGACGAAATTGTGTTTGCCAGCGGCGCGCTGAAGACTCTCGCTGCGTCGCTGATGAAAATCGCGAACGACGTGCGCTGGCTGGGCTCCGGGCCGCGCTGCGGCCTGGGCGAGCTGACGCTGCCGGAAAAC
The DNA here is from genome assembly GCA_041483755.1 of Terriglobia bacterium. Taxonomy (GTDB): domain Bacteria; phylum Acidobacteriota; class Terriglobia; order Acidiferrales; family UBA7541; genus Acidiferrum. The sequence goes on from JBGPGF010000001.1 coordinate 523, forward strand.
GAGCCGGGCTCCTCGATCATGCCGGGCAAGGTGAACCCCACGCAGTGCGAGGCGCTGACCATGGTCGCCGTGCAGGTGATGGGCAACGACGCCGCTATCGGCTTTGCCGGCTCGCAGGGGAATTTCGAGCTGAACGTCTTCAAGCCCGTGATGATCTTTAATTACCTGCATTCGGTCGAGCTGTTGGCCGATTCCTGCAACAGCTTCGTGGACCACTGCGTCCAGGGGATTGAAGTGAACCGCGAGCGGCTGGACCACTACGTGAAGAATTCGCTGATGCTGGTCACCGCGCTATCGCCAAAGATTGGTTATGACAAAGCGGCGAAAGCCGCGCACACAGCGCACCACGAAAAGCTGAGCCTCCGCGAGGCCGTCATCAAGCTGGGCTACCTGACGGGCGCGGAGTTTGATGCGATGGTGCGGCCGGAAGACATGACGCATCCTTGAGGAGCGGACAACGGATGCGAAAGTGGTGGAAGAGAATCAGGCTGTGGGTGCTGGTGCTGCTGGTATTGGCGCAGTTCGTCCCCTTGAAGAGAACGAATCCACCATTCGATCCGGCGAAGACGATTTACGCGCTGCATGCGGTTCCGGCCAACGTGCAAGCCGTTTTCCAGCGCTCCTGCAAGGATTGTCACTCGAACGAAACGCACTGGCCGTGGTACAGCCACGTCGCGCCGGTTTCGTGGGTGGTGGTTCACGACGTGAACGAAGCGCGGCGAATGATGAATCTTTCCGAGTGGGGCGCTTATCCGGAACGAAAAAAGAGAAGCCGGCTGGAAGCCATCTGCGAGCAGATGGACAGCGGAGAAATGCCCGACTCGAAATACACGCTGATACACCGCGATGCGCGGCTCACGGAGGAAGAGCGCAAGGCTGTGTGCGCCTGGGCGGACGCCACGCGCAAAGTCCTGGCCGCCGCGCCGGCCGGAGCACTCGCACGTCCAGCCGCGAAGTGACGATGCGCGCCGCGATATTCCAGACGCTTGGCGCGGCCCTGATGCTCTTGCTTTTTCTCACCTCCGCAACTCTATTGGGTGCGGGGCCGCAAGCAGAGAACAAGCGGGCCTACTCAGGTGGAATAACCTTCGTCACTGACGGCGGCATCCCGAAGGGACCGTGTTTGCGCGTGGCCGGGCGGCTGACCACGCCGGGATTCTTTGACGGCCTGAAGCGCGTGGACGATTCGCGCGGCACGCAATTCCGCCGCGGGAACTTGCCAGTGACACACTTCCCCCGACAGATGCTGCTGCAACTCACGATTCAGGACATGCTCTGCCCGCCCGAATTTCGCAGCGAAGGCGGCCCGGTTTACTTGACGCGCGAAGATATGAGCACGATGCGGCTCTCGTTTTTCTGGAAACGCGGACTGGAGCTGCGCCCGGCCGGCGGCGCCGAACAAAACTCCGCCGTCGAGTTGCGCGAACCCTATGCAAAGGATCTCGCCGATTCACTGCCGAAACGATTTATCTGGTCGTATGAATTTGTGGTGCCGAGCGCGGGCGTTCCACTCACTGACCACCTGGTGATCGTTTTGCGCCAAGCGGACGGCCACATCGTTGCGCGCGTTGCCGCGCGGCTCTAGCGCCCTTTTGCCGCCCCTAGGGCGTGAGGCGGTTCATGGTTAGGTAGTTTTGCGGGGGGAGGCCGAAGGCGTTGGCGATGCGATTGAAGAAGGCGAACATCGCGGTGACGTAAACGGCTTCGGCAATCTGCTCCTCTTTCCAGCCGGCGTCGCGGAGGCGCTGCACGTCCCCGGCCGTCGTGGTGTGGGAAGCGATCGTGACTTTCTCCGCATACTCGAGGAGGAGGCGCTCGGCATCGGTGACGCCGGCTTCGCCGAGCTTGCCATCGAAGATGGCTTTGACGCACTGCTCGCTGGCGCCTTGCTGCCGCAGGAAAAAGGCGTGGCTGTCCAGACAGTAGGGGCAGCGGTTGAGTTGCGAGACGTGGCTGGCAAGCATCTCCTTGTGCTTCACGGAGAGATGCCCTTCCGAGAAGTGGATGGTATCGGAAAACTCCACGGTCTGGCGGAGGAAGTCCGGCCGGTATCCAAAACATTTCAGGATGCCGGGCACGCGCTGCCGTTTCGACCGCGCGCGCCAGAAATCAAAGGCCGCCGCCAAATCTCCGGTGGCTTCGGCGTCCTCGATGAGTTTGATTTTTGTGGCAGTGACGACCGCCGGTCCGGCCTGTGCGTCGCCGGAATTTCGCGAAACATTCCCTGGATTTTCAGTCATGGTGGCACTCCTTTTCAAAGTCAATTTCCGGATACCGGCTTCCGCACTTCCGTGACCTCAAGATTCAAGCGCGCCCCAGTTTCAGGATGCTATAGACGGGCACACCGGCCAAGACGACCACGCATCCCAGCAGCGCTTCCCGCGGGCTGCGCACACCCAAAAGAAAAAGGAGCACGGCGACCATGGCCAGAAACGCGAGCGGCGTGAACGGATAGCCCGGAGTTGGAATGGCGGACTCGCCTTCTTGCCGCTTGCGCCGCAACACAAACAAGCCCGCCACGGTGAGCCCCAAAAATACAACCGATACGAAAATGATGTAAGCGATGATCTGCTGAAAGGAACCGAGTACAACCAGGAGCGAGGCGACAATCCCCTGCACGGCAATGGCGGTCGAGGGGGTGCCATACCGGGGATGGGTGCGCGCGACGGCCGCGAGGAAAAGGCCGTCATTGGCCATCGCATAGTACACGCGCGGCGCGGACATGATCAACGCCGCCAGGCTGCCGAGGATGCAAACAATCACGATGGCGGCAAATGCAATTCCACCGGCCGGCCCAAAGAGCACTTCGCCGGCCTGCGCCACGAAGGCCTCGTCCGAAGTGACTTTCTCGAGCGGAACGAGATAGAGAAACACGCCGCTGACCAGAATGTAGACGCCGGTAACGGCAATTACGCCGAAGACCAGCGCGCGCGGCAACGTTCGTGACGGATTGCGAACTTCGCCGGCAATCTTGGTGACGTCCCACCAGCCGCCGAAAGAAAAGAACGCGCCAACCATGGCGGCACCCAGCGCGGGCGCCAGCGGCAGCGAACCCGGGCGTTGCGTCACAAAGGGAACGAAGTTGGACCACGAGCCCAGACGGAACACGATGGCCCAGACGGTCAGCAATCCCAGGACACCGAGCTTCAGCCAGGTCATCCAGCGCATGAAGCCCGCGCTCCATCGAGTGCTGAGGATGTTCAGGAAGCACAGCGATCCGATCACCAGGATGGCCGTGAGCTTGGTCAGAAAAGGGGGCAGGTGAATGATGTGAGCGGCGTAGCCGGCCATGCCGACGGCCAACGCCGCCGTGATGCCGGGATCCATCACCAGCATGCACATCCAACCGTAGAGAAAGGCGATCCGCCGCCCAAGACTCTCGCGGAGGTAAACGTAGCCGCCACCGGCGCGGGGAAAACGCCCAGCGAGCTCTCCATAGCAGAGAGCGCCGCTCAGCGTCATCCCGCCCACGGCGAGCCAGACGATCAGCAGCCAGAAAGGCGAGCCCAGCGATTTGGCCATGCCCGCCGGTGTAAGAAAGATGCCGACGGCGATGGCCTCGCCCGCGACGGCCGCAGCCGCCGATCCAAGAGCCAATTCGCGGCGAAGACCCGGTCCTCCCGGCGCCGCGGCTTCCGTATTCGCGCTCATTTAGAACGTTAGCTTAGCCCCAAGTTGGAAGGCGCGCGGTCCGCCGGAGCCGAATACGCCACCCGCGGTGCGCACCGGCTGCCCGAAATTGGGCCCCAGCGTGTTGGAAAAGCCGGAGTAGTTGGCAACCGATACACCGAGAATGTTGGTCACGTTGAACAGGTTGAAGGCTTCCGCGAGTGCCTGGATGGTGCAGCGCTCGCGCACATGGAAATCCTTCGACACGCGCAGATCGAAGGAGTTGAAGCTGTCATTGAAACGCGCGCCGGGGTTCACCAAGGGCAGCTGATCGTCCACCGCGCGTTGCAGATTCAGCGTGGTGATCGCCGAATTCAGCTCCGCGCCCGTATGAAACACGCGCCCGCCGGCATTGCGTCCCAGTTCCGGGACGCGCGAGCTGCCGTCGGGAAGCAGAATGTCCATGGGCACGCCGGAGGCGATGGTCCAGAGCGGAGAAATGCGGAACCCATAGGGCAAATCGACGACGCCCGCCAGCACCAGGCGGTGACGCTGGTCGTTGGGCGCCGGACCGTATTCCCGCCGCAGATCGTTGGGATCAATGGGCCCGTTGGAAAAGGGGATCTGGTCGTCGTTGGCGTAGTTCAGCGATTTCGAGAGCGTGTAGGCAGTGTGGAACTGGTAGCGCTGCGCGAAGCGATGATCCACGGTGAGGAGCAGCCCATCGTAGTGCGTATTGACGCTGGACTCGAGATTTTTCACCACGTCCGGTCCGCCCACCACGGGATTGAAGACCGTGCCGATGGCCCGCCCGATGATGAAATGCGTGCCCAAATCGTGAATGCCGTCGGCTCGCACAACCCAGTTCGGCAGGAACTGCCACTGAATTCCGAGGTCGAACTGCTGCACTTCGGGGTTTTGCATGCGGTTGTCAATGATGTTGATGCCCCCAGCCCCCGCGCCGGGGAAAATGAATCCGGTGAAGGGATTGTTAAAGGTTGGCGCGCCAGTGACGAAGTGGCCGGTCGAATCCAGGAATATGGGAATCCCCATCGGGTCTCTGGTCACATTGCCCGCCCGCACTTCGATGGGAAGAGCGCGTCCATCGAGGCCGCGCTCGAGCGAAACGATTTCCAGCGTGATGCGGTCATAATAGATTCCGTACCCGCCGTGCAGGCTGAACTTGCCGGCCTTGGTGGCCCAGTTGAATCCGACGCGGGGCGCGAAGTTATTCGCATCCTTGTGCCGATTTCCTTGCAGGAACGAAGTCACCAGGGGATTGATCTGGCTGTAATGTCCTAAATCTTTTACATCGGTATCAATCTCATACCGCAGGCCCAGGTTCAGAGTGAACTGGGGATGCAGGTGCCAGTCGTCCTGGGCGTAGGCGGCAACGTGGTTGTTATCGGCGCTCGGAATCACGAGCGGCTGAGTGGGAAAAGCACTGCGCAGCGACACCGCGAAAAGCAAATCATTGTCGTTCACTATTCCGTCGCCGCTGCGATCGAAATCCGGGAAATCCTCGACCATGATGATGCGACCGGTCTGGAAGACGCCCAGATTGAAATCGGCGTCAATGCGCTGAAAGTCGCCCCCAAAATGAAAGTTGTGCTGGCCGTGGACCCAATCCAGGCCCTCCGACCATTCCAACCGGTTTTGACGCGTCTGCTGCGGCACACGGAAGGACGTTCCATCGGTCAGACTGGGAAAATCAAGTTCCGGCCCCGCCGTGATGGGATCGGTGTTGTTGATGAAGTTGTTCACGCTGAAGCTGGCGCGGTTCACAAGCGTGGGGCTCAGAACGCGCGTCCACGAAGCCCACAGGGCCTGGAAGTTATTCTTGGCGTCCTGGCGTTCCGAAGCCGAGCCGAGTGCGGTAGAAAAGCTGCTGCCGGTCGTCGCATCCTGCCGCTGGACCGAGTAGCGCAGGTTGAGGGTGTTCTGGTTCGATATCTGCCAGTCGCCACGAATCGTTCCCAGAAGATCTTTCGCCGGTGCGGCAGCAAAACTCTTCAGGATCGTTCCTTGCAGAGTGGCGGCGTTGAACTGCCGCGTGCCGACTTGCACTCCACCCAGCTCATCGCGGTACTCGAAAGCGCCATACCACCAGGCTTTGCTGCGGACCAACGGCCCGCCGAGCGTGCCCGAATACTGCTGGCGGCGAAAAGGCGGCGTTACACCCGCGCCGGGATCGAGCGTCGCGGGCAGAGCCTGCAAACGCTTGTCGCGTTCGTAGAACGAAGCCGAGCCATGCAGGTCATTGGTCCCCGCTTTGGTCACGACGTTGACCACGGACGATCCGGAGCGGCCCACTTCCGCGGAAAAACGGTTCGTGGCGATCTGGAACTCCTGCACGGCGTCCTCAGGAACGTTGAGGAGCATGCCACCCACCACGTCGTCGTTATCGTCGGCGCCGTCGATGGTTACGTTGCCGCCACGGCCCATCTGGCCCGCGGAGGAAATGACCACGGTGCTGGCTTTCGTGGGATCGAAATTGGGCGCAGGAGAATTGCCCGGCATCAGAAGGGCCAGTTCCAGGAAATTGCGGCCATTGAGGGGAAGGTTGTCGATTTGCCGCAAGCTAATGACGCCGTCCACGACCGAAGAGACGGTGTTCACCGGCGGCGTGTTGTCCGTGTCGTCGATCACGATCTTTTCCACTTGTGCCGCCAGGCGCAAATGGATTCTCAAATCGGTCTGCTGCCCGACTTCCAGGCGCACTTGTCTCACAAACGGCGCAAACCCGCTCGCTTCGACGCGGACTTCGTACAAGCCGGGCGCCAGGTTATTCAAGACGAAGAGTCCCGCCGCACCGCTCAACGTTGTCCGCCGCAGGCCGGTCGCTTTGTGCTCTGCGCTTGCGCTCGCGCCGCTCACCACGGCCCCTTGTGGGTCGGTCACATCACCAGAGAGGACCGCCGTCCCCAACTCTTGCGCTCGGGCCGACCGGGCCAGAGCGGCAATGAGCAGCACGATCGAGATTTGTATTCCCAAGGACACAACAATTCGCCGTAGACGCACAGGTGTGCTCCTCTACAACGCAATTTGAAATGCAAACCGGGGTAAACGAAAACCGGCGTGAACAGAAATCAGCCGCTACTTGCCGGTGGTTAGCGGTTCTATTTTTTCAATGACGATGGCCATGGAACCGCCGCGTTGATAGACCTTTCCAGTCGCAGAAACTTTTTGCGCGGCGTAAGGGACAAGCTTTTCGTTCTGCCCGGTGGAGGGCATCGTGTCCGCAATGGGCCAATAGATGTTGCCATCGTCCGACAGAATGACGAGCGAAGAACCAGCATGCGCGCAGGATAGAGCGCATTCCTTGCTGACGGGCTTGTCAATTCCCTTGGTGAAGGCGCAGGCGGAGTCCAGGACGTAACCCTTCACGGTTGCCGTCATCTCGCCAGCCGCCCATAGGGCTGCGGCCAAAAACAACGGAAGAGCCAGTTTCACGGCAGTGCTAGCCACTTTCATTTGTCATTCTCCTCTTTCCTAAGAGATTCCCCCTCGACGGGAAGAGCCCGAAAGATTGCCCTCTAAAACAATCCCGGCCGGGGGGTGAATCCGGCCGGGCGAACTATACGAGTGGCTGACTACCGATTCTAGTGTGCCTCAGAGCGCAGGGGGCACGCGGCTGAGACCTTCATTCAAAGTGGCCCCACTCTACGGGCACCGCCGAAGCAGCGCAATACTAGTAAAATACTAGTGAGACACTCCGCCAATTCATCGGCAAGTAATTCCCGCTAAACGGGCTGCAACCTATTGAATATGCATGGTTTACGCCGTGTCCGGAGCTCCGGCCTTCCAAAGAGAATGGCTGCTACTTGGCCAGGCGGCCGGCAATTGCGGGCCGTTGCACACCGCCCGACGCAGGCGTGGTGACGGCAGTGAAAACGGGCGGGGGCTGCAAGCCATATTGACCCATCCGTGCTCTATCGCGTTATACTATACTGCATCTAACTGGGTAGTGATTCCCTTTTCGGAGATGGGTGAGTTCGATGGTCTCGCAAGACTTGAAGGAATCGTTGGATCGCTATTGCCTTGGAGAGAAACTCCATCACCTTCGGCTGCGCAAGAAACTGGGCCTCGCCGAATTGAGCCGCTCCACGGGCCTTTCTCCCGCCATGCTGTCGAAGCTCGAGAACGGCAAGCTCTATCCCACTCTGCCCACGTTGATGCGTATCGCCACGGCTTTCAGCGTCGGGTTCAGCTATTTCTTTTCGGAGGAAAAAGACCGGCGCAGTTGCGCCATCGCCCGGAAAAAGGACCGCATCCGTTTTCCCGAGGACCCCAGCATCTCCGAGATCGCGTACGAGTTCGAGTCCCTCGACTTTCCGGCCATCGAGCGCAGATTCAACACCTATCTTGCGGAATTCCGCGGCGTCCGCCCGGACCGCATCCGGCTACATCAGCATCCCGGCGTGGAATTCATCTACGTGGTGCGGGGCAGGCTGAACCTGCGCATCGGCTCGGTGGATGAAGTGCTGGAGACGGGAGACTCGATCCATTTCGATTCCCAGATTCCGCACGGTTACATGCGCGCCGGACCGCAGCCGTGCTCGGCCATTGTGGTTACCACCGGATGACGCGTTAAGATATCAGCCGGCATGAAAAAGCACTACGTTCTGCTGGCGCTCATCCTCCTGATCGCGGCGGCCGCGTGGCTCGCCTCGCAGTTCCTGCACGGCGGCCTGAGCGCCCGCGCCACTCCGACTTCCGCGGAAATCGCCGTCGCCCGGCGCGTGCGGCATCTTGCGATTCCCGCTGGCGCGCGCGCGACGCTGAATCCGGCCCCGGAGTCGCCGGAAGTCTTGCGCGCAGGCATGATGCATTTCGCCGATCACTGCGCCCTCTGCCACGCCAATGACGGCAGCGGCGGCACGTCCATCGGCCAGGGGCTTTTCCCCAAGCCGCCCGACTTGCGCCTCCCACGGACGCAAGACCTATCCGACGGCGAGATGTTCTGGATCATCGAGAATGGAGTACGCTTCACCGGCATGCCGGCCTTCGGAACGCCGGGCCACGCCGAGCAGAGCTGGCACCTCGTGCGCTTCATCCGCCGCCTGCCGAAGCTGCCGATGGAAGAACTGATCGAGATGCAACGCAACAATCCCAGGAGCGCGGCAGAATTTGAGGAAGAAAGAGAAGGGGAAGATTTTCTGCGCGAGGGAGCTGCCGCGCCGCAGCCGGAATCCAAGCATCATCATCACTGAATCCGCCGTATCAAGGACGAATGCGCCCTGACGCCGGCACGCGGGAGGTTTTATGAAACGTGGTCTCTTGTTCCTGTTCGCGCTCCTGTTTGTCGGCGGCGGGATAGCCATGGCTCATGGCGACGAGAAGCATGTTCTCGGCACGGTTGAAAAAATCAGCGCTGATTCCGTCACCGTGAAAACCGCCGATGGCCAGCGCGTCGAAGTGAAACTCACGCCGGTGACCGTATTCTTGAAGAGCGGCCACGCCGCAAAGTGGCAGGATTTATCCGTGGGCGTCCGCGTGGTCATTCATGCGACGCCGAAAGGCGCGACGCTCGAAGCCCGCGAGGTGAAGTTCGGTCCGCCTCCAACGCCCGCGCACGCCGCGAAGCCGCAATCCTAGCGGCTGCCTAGTGCACAACGTGGCATGAATGCGTTTTCACCACGAGCCAGACTTCGCGGCCAGTGGCAAGCTCCAGGCTGCGGCAGGCTCCCGGCGTGAGATGCACGGTGAACGCCGAGCCGCAATCCACTTGCGCGACGACCAGCGTTCCGCGCGTCTCTAGCGATTGAATTCGTCCGGGCAAGATATTGCGCGCGCTCAACCCGACAGGCCGTTGCGCCGCCAGCAAGATGTCACCGGCGCGAATCGCCAGGCGCACGCGATCCCCCGCCGCGGCTCTTCCCAGGGGCACCTCGAGTTCCGCGCCGCCTGCGAGCCGGGCGCGCATCACGCCGTCTTGACCACGCAGTTCCGCAATCACTGCGTCGAGAATATTTTCGAAGCCCGCGGCTTGCGCCAGTGCATGCCGCCGCGGCGCGTCGAGGACATCGCGCGGCGCTCCCGTGGCAATGACGCGTCCTTTGTCCAGCACAACCACGCGCTCGCCTAGCGCGTCCACCTCTTCGCGGCTGTGGGTGACGTAGAGAATCGGCAAGCGCCGCGCCGCATTCCACACGCGCAAGTCATCCACGATCGCGGATTTCACGTCCGCGTCGAGCGCCGAGAGCGGCTCATCGAGAAGCAGCACGCGCGGTGCCGTAACCAATGCACGGGCCAGCGCTACGCGCTGCCGCTCGCCGCCGGAGAGCTCTCCCGGCTTGCGGCCGGCGAGCGCACCTACTCGAAATGTTTCCAGGATTTCCGCCACGCGCGCGCGGCGGTCGTCTTTCCCCAAATGGGCAATGCCATAGCCGGTGTTTTCGGCGACCGTCAAGTGCGGGAAGAGCGCGGGTGATTGGAAGAGATACGCTACCTGTCGTTTCTGCGGCGGCAGATTCGTTCCCACGGCGGAATCAAAGAGCGCAAACTCGCCGGCGGCAATTCGTCCGGCGCCGGGACGCGTCAATCCGGCGATGCAATCGAGCAGCGTGGATTTGCCCGCGCCGGAGGGGCCGAAGAGAATCGTGATCCCCGGCGGCGCTTCGACCTTGACATCGAGCGCGAAGGGCGGCCCACCCGCGCCGCGAAAATCCTTGCGGACGCGCGCGACGAGCGAAGGGATTGTCATTGCGTGGTCCACGGCGCCCATCCGCGGCGCCCCGCGTGGCGATTCACGGCATAGACAGTACAAAGCGCCGTGAACGAAAGAATGAGCAGCACCAACGCCATGCGATTCGCTTGGGTGTATTCGAACGCCTGCACGGAATCGTAGATGGCGATGGAAACCGTGCGCGTCACTCCTGGAAGATTCCCGCCGACCATCAACACGACGCCGAATTCGCCCAGCGTATGCGCGAAGCTCAGCACAAACGCCGTGACCAATCCCGGGAAGGAGAGGGGGAGCACGATGCGGAAGAAAGTTCGCAGCGGCGAGGCGCCGAGAATCGCCGACGCCTGCCGCAGCTTGGGGTCCACGCCGCGAAACGCGCCGACCAGCGGCTGCACGGCAAACGGCAAGCTATAAAGCAGCGATGCGAGGACTAGTCCTCCAAACGTGAAGGCAAGCCCGTGGCCGAAAACAGATTGCCACAGGCGGCCCAGGGGGCTTCGCGGGCCCATCGCCACAAGCGCGTAAAACCCCAGCACCGTCGGCGGCAAGACCAGCGGCAAAGTCACCACGGCTTCGATCAGGAAGCGCCCGCGCCAGCGTCCATAGGCCAGCCACGCCGCCAGCGGCAAACTGATCGTCAAGAGCACCAGCGACACCACAGCCGCAAGGCGCAGCGACAACAGGAGTGCGGGAAAGTTCATTTCGGGCTCGCGGACTTGGGCTGGTCCTGCGCGCCACTCGCCTGTGGGACGGCAAAGCCGTATTTCTCCAAGATGGATCGCCCGGCAGCGCTCTTTACGAACTCGAGGAACGCCCGCGCCGCTTCCTTCTTCGCGGAGGCCTTCAGCACGACGGCTCCCTGCTCGATGGGCGGATGCGTGTTCGCCGGAATGAGCCAGACTGTGCCCTTGTCTTTCAGCGCCGGCGAAGACGCGAGTGACAGCGCAAGAATCCCCGCCTGCGCGTTGCCTGATTCGACGAACTGGGCGGCCTGCGAAATATTTTCACCATAGACCAGCTTTGCTTCGACCTTTTCGTAGATGCCCGCGCTCTTCAGCGCCGCGACCGCCGCGCGCCCGTATGGCGCGTGCTGCGGATTGGCGATGGCGATCTTCTGCACCGCGGGATCGAGCAGCGCGTTCCAGCCGCGCTTCGGCAAATCCACCGGCGAGGCTACGGGAACCCAGATGACAATTTGTCCCACGGCGTAGTTGTAGAGAGTCTTCGGCTCAGCCAGTCCCGCCGCTTCAAGCTTTCGCGGATAATCAATATCCGCGGAGAAAAAGAGATCAAATGGCGCGCCATTCTGAATCTGCGCGAAGAAATTGCCCGAGGAGCCGTACGTCGCGCTCACCTTGTGACCGGTCTGCGCCTCGAATTGCGCCGCAATATCCTCCAAGGCGAATTTCAAATCCGATGCGGCAGCGACGGTGATCTTCTCTGCGTGCGCAGCTTGGGCGGCCAACAACCAGGCGAGAGTCAGCATCAAGAGCAGATTCGTTCGACTTTTCACGAGTCACCAGCCACGAGTCACGCTCCTGCTCACATCCGCAAGATCATGACTTCCGTGGCCTTGACCAGGGCCGCGGCGCGCTCGCCGGGCTTGAGCCGCATTTCCCGCGCCGCATCGGCGGTGATGATGGCGGTGATACGCTGCTCGCCGATCGCCAGGGTCACCTGCGCCAGCAAGCCTTCGATCTTCAACGCGACCACGCGCCCGATGAGCTGATTCCGCCCGCTGATCTGCCGGAAGCCTCCACGCCGCTTCTTCAGGTCGCCGCGCTCCAGTTTCTTTGGAATCAGCCGGTCAATCTCGCTCTCCGGCACGCGGTGGTGCCCGCCGGGCGTCTTGGCCGTGCGCAGCTTCTTCTTGTAGATCCACTGTTTCAGCGTCGGGTAGCTGATCCCCAGGATTTTCGCCGCTTCCCGCGGCGACAGAAGCCGTGCAGACATCTTCATGCCTCTCTTCGTAAAATGTGGAACAGCATAATAGTACGATTCTATTCGTCATTACAATACGATTATATATCTTTAGTGGGCAGATGGAAGACCTCTTTACGGAGCGCCTTCTAGGCGAGGTCCAGAAGTTCCAAGTACCGCTCCCGGCTGATGCGGGCGGTGCGCAACACGTTCTTGATTATGAAAACCGGCAGCTCGTCGTAGCGCGGAACAACCAAGGGCCGCAGGATTCCTTCCTTGCTGAAAATCATATGATCGCTCGCTCGCGAACTAGGACAAATCCGTCCAGCTCCAGAACGCGGACCAATTTGCGCCAGGGAGTGGGGATGATTCGGGACATCGCACCGCCCCGCTAAGCAGCGGGGAGCGTCAGGCGGATTCTTTCGCGCGCGAGGATCGGACGTGGCCGGTAAGTTTTCCCGCGCTGTTCAAACCCCGCCTCCGTCAAGATTTCTTCCAGGGTTCCCATGCGGGCCGCCTCCTCGATGAAGAGGGAAACAGCTTCGCGCAGGCGCGACTTGGCCTGGGTGGCCGTTCGCCCGCAACTGGAGACATCGAGTTCCGGCGTGTAGGCGACATGGGATCCCGTTTCTTTCCAAACCTGGACGCTAAGGGCGATGTCCCTTTCCCGGTGTTTTGCGGAGAAAACCGAGCTAGCCATATGGTTATGGTAAGCCCCAGCGGATACGGGATCAAACGAGAATCGCTTCTGGATATCACAAACACGGATCGCGCGGCGACGAGGGAAAGAATGGCATGCCGGAGTATTAATTCCGCAGCGGCTTTCCGGTCTTGAGGGTGTGGGCGATGCGCTCCTGCGTTCTCTTCTCGCCACAGAGGGAGACGAACGCTTCGCGCTCGAGGTCGAGGATGTATTGCTCGCTGACTATTTGCGGCGCGGTCAGCGGGCCCCCGGCCAAAATGTTGGCGAGCTTGCGCGCGACGTGGGCGTCGTAATCGGAAATGTATCCGCCGCGGAGCATCATGTGAACCGCCAGCTTGGCGCCGCTCAGAAATTGCTCGCCGAGGACGCGAATCTGCGTCGCGACAGCGCCTTCCGCGGGGCTGGCAGACGCCGGGCGGTATCCCGCGCGGGTCATCGCCAGGGCCACTTCCTTGGCATCAGCGACCAAGCGGTCGCGGTTCATCGAGATTCCGTCTTCGCGGCGCAGAAAACCGAAGTCGCGGCACTCCTCGGCGCTCGTTCCGACCTTGGCCATGGCAATCGTTTCAAATACAGGCTTCAGCGCGTGAAATAGATCGAGGTCGAGTTCCGCAAACATGGAAGAGGACAGGCTGAAGCCTGTCCCACTGGTGACTCGTTCGTTTGCGCGAATGAGCATCTCTTTGGTTCCCCCGCCACCGGGAATCAGACCCACGCCCGTTTCGACGAGTCCGATGTAGGCCTCCGCCGCGGCCTGAATCCGCGGCGCGTGCAAAGTAATCTCGCAGCCTCCACCGAGCGCCATGCCCTGCGGGGCGACGACGACGGGCTTTCGCGCATACTTGATGGCGAGATTCACGTTCTGGAATTGGCGCACGGCGAGGTGCAGCTCGTCCCACTCCTGCTCCTGCGCGGCGACGAGAACCAGCATCAGGTTTGCGCCAACGCAAAAGTTCACCGCCTGGTTGGCAATGACCATGGCGTCGAAATCGCTTTCGAGCCGCTTCAGCCCTTTGTGCATCATCGAAACCAGATCCGCGCCAATAGCATTCATCTTGGCGTGGAATTCGCAGCACACCACACCGTCGCCGAGGTCAATCAAGCTGGCGCCGGCGTTGCGCTCGATCTCCCGGCCGGCGTCTTTCAATGATTTCAGAATTAGGACGCCCGCGGGCTCTTCGACGGGTTTCGCCGCGCCGCCAGCCAGATCGAAACAGCTCGTTTTGCCTTTTTCCGATTCGTAGAATGACGCGCGCCCCGACGACAGAAGCTTGGCGAGCACAGGCGGGAGCGCGCGGCCTTCTTTTTCCACTTGCGCCGCGAACGCGCGCACGCCAATCGTGTCCATCAACTCGAAGGGTCCCAGCTCCCATCCGAATCCCCAGCACATGGCGCGGTCCACGTCCACGATGCTGTCCGCGATTTCCGGCACGCGCCGCGCCGCGTAGAGGCACATCTCCGAAAGCGCGCCCCAAAGAAACTCCTGCGCTTTATCGCCCTTCTGCCCGGCCAGCACCGGTCCAACGAGCGCGCGCAGCCGCTCGCGCGTGTCCTCAAGCGTTTTGCCCATCTCGAGCGAAGCGTAGCGCGCCTTCTGCCGCGGCCGGTATTCCATGGTGTTCACATCGAGGGTCAGAATCTCTTTTTCGCCCGCACCCTTCACCTTCTTGTAAAAACCCTGCCCCGTTTTTTCGCCCAGCCAGCCGCGTTTCGCCATCTCTTCCACAAGCGCCGGCACGCGGTACATTTCACGCGACTCGTCATTGGGCACGTTTTCGTAGATGTTCTTCACGACGTTGATGAGCACGTCGAGTCCGACGATGTCCACGGTGCGGAACGTCGCGGATTTGGGCCAGCCGACCGCCGGGCCGGTGCAAGCGTCCACTTCCTCGACGGTCATACCGAGCGAAGCCATCAGCCGCAGCGCGTTCAGCATCGAAAATGTTCCAACGCGATTGGCGATGAAATTGGGCGTGTCCTTGGCGACGACGACGCCTTTGCCGAGGCGGCGGTCGCAGAATTCGCCGAGCGTCTCGATCACATCGGGCAGCGTCTTCGGTCCGGGAATCAGCTCGACGAGCTTCAAATAACGCGGCGGATTGAAGAAATGCGTGCCCGCCCAATGCTGCTGAAATTCTTCGGGCAGACCATCGGCGATGAGGTGAATGGGCAAGCCGGACGTATTTGTCGTGACGATCGCGCCGGGCTTGCGGTGCTGCGCGACGCGCGCCAAAAGCCCGCGCTTGATTTCGAGCCTTTCCGCGACGGCTTCGATGATCCAGTCCGCTTCGGCGCAGCGCGCCAGGTCATCCTCGAAATTTCCGATGGCGATACGCTCGGCCAGCGGCGCATGGAAAAACGCCGCGGGCCGCGACTTCTTTGCCGCCTCCAGCCCCGCGCGCACGATGCGATTTCTGTCTGCTGCGGGGGCACCAGGGGTCAAATCCGGCGGCACGATATCCAGGAGGAGGCACGGCAAGCCCGCGTTGGCGAAGTGCGCGGCGATGCGCGCGCCCATCGTTCCCGCCCCCAGAACCACCGCGCGTTCAATGCGCCGTTTCATGCGACACTCTCTCCTGCATTCTTGCGCCGAATGGCAGGTTACAGAAGCGGCATACCGCGGTCAAACGAAAACCTGCCCTTTCCCCTGCCACGTTAGAGTGCTATGGGAGTTGCAGCCGATGCTCGGACGCAAGGTCACACAAACGCTGGACTGGATCCGCGGCGCCGCGGAGAAGGTGCGGACGTTTACCCATGGTGGAGAAGCCATCGCGGGGCAAGTGCAGCCTCGCGTGGGCGTGGCGCTCGCCGGTGGATTCGCGCGGGGAATTGCGCACATTGGCGTGTTGCGCGTATTGCGCGAAGCAGGCATTCCCATTGATTGCGTGGCGGGCACAAGCGTCGGCGCGCTGGTCGGCGCAGCTTTCTGCGCGGGCGTGCCTTTTGAAAAAATGGAAGAAATCGGGAAGGAGACGCACTTCGCCGATTTCGGACGTTGGACGCCGTCCTGGCTGGGCCTCGCCACCAATAAACGACTGGAAGGCTATCTCGAAAAATTCACGCCGGCGCGAACGTTTGAAGAGCTGACCACGCCGTTCGCCATTGCCGCAACGGATCTGAACGCCGGCTTGACGGTGTACTACACGCGCGGGCCGCTGGGGCCGCCGCTGCGGGGCTCGTGCGCCTATCCGGGTCTGTTCGTGCCCATCGAATACGAGGGCCGCACGCTGGTGGATGGTTTTCTGACCGCGGCCGTGCCGGTGGAAGGCGTTTTGATGCTCGGCGCGGACCTGGTGATCGCGGTCTATCTGGAAGCAGGCAACATTCAGAATCCACGCACGTTCACCGACGTGATCAGCCGTTCGTTCAATATTATCCAGAAGCACGCCGATCTGAGCTGGCGGCAGCAAACCGATGTCGTCATTGAGCCGGACGTCGCGCCCTTCGTGTGGGACGACTTCACGCGCACGCCGGAAATGGTCGCCGCGGGCACCGCCGCCGCGCTCAAGGCGCTGCCGCAAATTCGCGCCAAGGTGGCCGCCTACGCCGTCGAGGCTGGAAAATAAATCTCTGGCGCGGCCCTTTATTCCTCAGGGTGAACAAGCAGCGCCCCTACAAGACGCGCGCCCCGCAAAATCATTCGGGGCGCAAAATACGCGCCTCGACCGTAACCGGCTGGCCGTTGCCCTTGCCGCGCTGTGTGAGCCACGCGCCGAACGCCTCGGCGAAGCGTTCCGGCGTCACGCGGAAGCTTACTTCGACGCGGCCATCACCCAACGGGAGCGTGTCGTCAAATTCCACCGCATTCGTGAAATTCCTCATGCAGAAGGCGTCCAGCCACTCGAGCGGACACGCTTGCCGCTCCCCGCCAATCACCACGTCTACCGCCAGCTTCCGCGCGTACATGCCGCCAGTATAGCGGACCGGACGCATTTGGCGCTGCGGCCGTTTTCGCGTACAATTGCAGATTGCTTCGCGACCTAGCGACGCGGCTGTAGCTCCTGGCCTTGCCGGGGATGCCGCGCAGACCGGCCGCGACCGATGGGAGCCTCATGAAGCCCGGCATTCACCCCGACTATCACGCTGTGACCGTGCACTGCGCCTGCGGGCACAATTTTCCAACTCGCTCGACGATCAAGGGCGATACCCTGCGCGTGGAAATCTGCTCGAATTGCCACCCGTTCTTCACCGGCAAGCAGAAGCTGCTGGACACCGCCGGCCGCGTGGAACGCTTCACCCGGAAGTACGCCGAAGCCAAGGCCAAAGCCGACGCGCTGAAGAAGTAGCCCCGCTCTCTGGCAATGGCTGAGTTTCCGATATCCCGACTTACTCTAAGGCCCAAGGACAGATTCTCTCACCAAGGAGTCAGCTTACGGTGAATACCCCTTGACGCTGGGGGCTGCCCGGAACAGAATCCTCCCAAATTGCCCACGGAAGGGAGGCTTTTCAAACATGCGCACTCGCCAGGCTGACCGCATTCGCGTCGTTGTGTTTTTGCTTGTGCCTTTTCTCGCTGTCGCAGTCCAAGTGGCCGAAGGGCAGGAGCCGCAGAAGAGCCAGGCAGTTTACGTCCTTCGCCCGCACGACAAGTCGGTCGCGCTTCCCGACAAACTGGGAGGCCTTCCGGTGAAGATTGTCGATGCGATTCCTGATCCTCCCGCCGCCCGCTCAGAACCCTTGCGACCGGAGGAGCTACGTGCGGCGCTCACGCCATCCCCGGAACTCCAGATGACCGCGAAGGATCGCAAGCGCCTGGTCGAGATAAACCGCTCCCTGAGCATGATCCGGAAGTCGGGCGCGCCCGCGGCGGCTGCGCCTCTCTGCGGCAACCATGAAGTCATCGGCACGGTCCTTCCCGGCGTGCCGCTCCAACCCTCTGATACCGTCGGCACCTGGGTCACTATGCCCATCGCTGAAAATGGGATCCAGGGGCTCTCCGGTACGCTGTTCACGACGTTCTCGAATATCGCCGCCCAGACGCTCGAAGTCATCGGAAATTATGGAACCGGGAATGAAGCCCTGCTCTCCGTGTTCGACTGGTCATGTGTCGATGGGAAACAAGGCTATTCGGTGGCGAACCCGAGCTGCGATTCCGATCATCCTTGGTTCGGGAAAAGCCAAGGGGACATTCCGTCACACTACAAGTTCTACTACTGGGACTGCTGCAAATGGCAGAAGGCTTTCGCGCTAGCCAATAAATCGAGCTATGTGCATTTTGTGGTTAACCTGCCCTTCCCAGGCGGCCAAATCGTAGTCACGGGATATCTGAATGAAGCCAAGATTCTGAACTGGGACACGTTGAAGTGGGACACGTATTACTCCCGCATCTTCCAGGATCGCGACTTGCAGCCTCCGCGTCCGTGGGGCCCGACCGCCTTCCTCGAGTTTGTCTCTAATTCTGGGTGTCCCGATGTCCCCCGGCTGGGCTTCCGCGAAGTGCGCTTTCTCTCTCCAGGCGCGCCGTGGACTCTTGCCGTTCCAGCAAACACAACCATGCGTTTTGACCTGCCTGACAATTACCGGTACTGTCTTTTCGATCCAAACCACACATGGTGCGTGTGCCCGAAATGACCTGCCGCGACACCACCACACACTGACGTGCACCTGACAGCTGCCGTATCCTGGCGTTCGTTGCCGAAAGGAATGCGGGCAGGGTAGAATGAATCCAGTGCCCGAATGGCGGAATTGGCAGACGCGCCAGGTTCAGGACCTGGTTCTCGCAAGGGAGTGGAGGTTCGAGTCCTCTTTCGGGCACCATAGTTTTTGACGGCAGTTCTTTTTCGATCTGCTTCTGAGCTTTCAGAGTGATTCCCATCCGTCCTTAACAGGTTGCTGAAAAGTGTTCTCGCGTCGTCATTCCGAGCGAAGCGAGGAATCTCTCTTCGAAGAGGATTCAAGAAAAAGAGAGATTCCTCGTCGCTCCGCTCCTCGGAATGACAGACGCAAGGGGTTTTTCAGCAACCTGCTAAAGGTTTCTTCGTGGTTCCATTCGGTGGATGGCGGGATTACAAAAATGGGGAGGCGGGCAGGTCTTCCCGCCTCCCCGGCTTCCTCTTTCGAGGAAGAGTCCGGCTGACCTGACGGAGGGCGGCCAGCCGGGTGTGTGTTGGCCTGCTGAATCAAACCCAAGCCTTCGATGAAAGTTGCGCGTTAACGCCTCTCGGCGGCAAACATCCCCGAAACGCGCTACAATTCACGCGAAAACCGAGCGTCCCCCCAAGCAGAGCCGCGAAAAAATGGCCAGCCACGGACAAGCACAACCCGACGATGTCTTGCGCTTTCTGTCCGTTGCGGCGAATCCCGTCAGCACCAACCAGATCGCTGAGGCGTTGCATCTGGGCAAGGACGGGCGGCGTGCGCTGCACAAGATTCTCTCCAAACTAAAGAAACGCCGCGCCATTGAAGAACTCTCTGGCGGCCGCTACCAGCTCGCCCGACGGAAGAAAAAGGACGACCCAGCATCCCCGGCGCCTGCCGAACGGCAATCGCCGCAATCCTTTTCAGCGCGTTCCGCGGAGCGAGACGCCATCGCGGGACGCTTAATCCTTCACCGCGACGGCTACGGCTTTGTGGTGCCGGAGAAGCCGCTGCCGCAGGTCGAAGGCGACATCTTCATCGGCCGCGACGCGATCGAAGACGCCATGCACGGCGACCGCGTTCTTGTCCGCATCGAGCGCCGGAGCTTCCCGCCCGCCGCCGCGCGTGGGCGTTCCGCTCCCGGCGCGCTTCGCGCAGAAGGACGCATCGTTCGCGTCCTTGGCCGCGCGCACGCGTCTGTGGTTGGTCTTTTCCGCTACGGTGCGCGCGGAAACGCCGTCCTTCCCTACGATGCCCGGATGCAGCACGAGGTCGCGATTCCTCCAGGAGAAGAAGTCACTCCGCAGCTTCGCGAAAAGCTGGGCCTATCTTCAGACGCCGCGCCAGGCGCCCCGCGCAAGCGCGCGCCTCACCTGCCGGAGCTCGACGGCGCCGTCGTCAACGTAGAAATTCTCCACTACCCGCGCGGCGGCGCGGGCCCGACGGGGCGCGTGGTCGAAATCCTCGGCCGGCCGGGCGAGCTCGGCGTGGACATCGAAATCATCATTCGCAAGCACCATCTGCCTCACGCTTTCGCACCCGAAGCGATCGAAGAAGCGGAATGCGCCGCCCGACCGGTTTCCGCCGAAGCTCTGGCCGGCCGCGAGGATTTTCGCCACCTGCCGATTGTCACGATTGATGGGGAAACCGCGCGCGACTTCGACGACGCGGTTTACGTCGAGCGCCACGCCAATGGCAGCTGGCACCTCGCCGTGCACATCGCCGACGTGGCGCACTACGTTCGCGCGGGTTCGGTGCTCGACCGCGAAGCGCGGCTCCGCGGCACTTCCGTTTATTTCCCGGACCGCGCCGTGCCCATGCTGCCCGAAGTTCTTTCGAACGGTATCTGCTCGCTCAATCCGCGCGAAGATCGCTTCGTGATGAGCGCGCTGATGGAATTCGGCGCCACGGGCGAGATGACCACCGCGCGGTTTACTTCCGGCGTTATCCGTTCCACCGAGCGCATGACCTACACGAACGTAAACAAAGTGCTCGAAGGCGACGCCGAGATTGCCGGGCGCTACGCCGCGCTGGCTCCGCGCTTCCGCGATATGAAGGAGCTTGCCCTGCTCCTGAATGCGCGCCGCAACGAGCACGGCTCGATTGATTTCGACCTGCCCGAACGCGTCATCGAGTTCGACGCCGAGCAGCGCATGACCGGCATCACGCGCAGCGAGCGCAACATCGCTCATCGCCTCATCGAGGAATTCATGCTGGCCGCCAACCGCGCCGTCGCCGGCTATCTCGAAAAGCGCGGCATCGCCTCGCTCCATCGCGTGCACGAACAGCCCGACGCCAAGAAAATCCTGGAGTTCGAAGAGCTGGCGCGCGCTTTTGGCTATTCGCTGGGCGTCGAGAATCTCTTCGAACGCGTCGTCACCGTCCGCCACGGAAAAACTCCGGCTCCAGCGCGTGGCGGACGCCCCGATTCCTACGGGCACGGCCGCGAGCGCGACATGCGCGTCGCGCTGCCCGGCTCCGCGGAAATTCGCATTACACCGCGCAATTACCAGAAGCTTTTGCAAAAGATCACTGGGAAGACCGAAGAGCGCATTGTCTCCTACCTGATGCTGCGTTCGCTCAAGCAAGCGCGCTACGCCGCCGACGCGCTCGGCCATTTCGCGCTGGGCTTTGACTGGTACACGCATTTTACTTCGCCCATTCGCCGCTATCCGGACCTCATCGTCCACCGCATCCTCAAATGGGCGCTGGCGCATCAGGAGGCAGCGGCGCCATTGCCGTCGGAGGCAGGCCGCACGCCGCCCGGCACGGAAGCAGCGCTCTATCCGCGCGCGCAGCTCGAAGAGATGGCCGCCGAAACATCGGAATTGGAGCGCCGCGCCGACGGCGCCGAGCGCGAATTGATGGATTGGAAGACGGCGCAGTTCATGGAAGAACACCTCGGCGAGGAGTACGACGCGCTGATTATCTCGGTGCAGAAGTACGGCTGCTTCGTCGAGCTGTTCGAGGTTTTCGTCGAGGGATTGCTGCCCATCGGAGCGCTGGAGGAAGCGGCGGGCGGGCGCTGCATCTATCGGGAACGCGACCACGCCATTGTGGCGTTGCTCGAAGGCGGGCGCGGCGGTTCCCATTCACGTCGGCGTGCCGGCACAAAACCTACCGCGCTGGCCTGGCGGCTCGGCGACCGCGTGCGCGTCCGCGCCGAGCGCATTGACCCCATGCGCCACCGCGTGGAATTCGCTATCGCGGCAAGCGGCTGAAATATCCGTGGAGAGCAGCGATCACAAATCGTGGAGATCTCCGGTAGGAATCGCGACGCGCACGGCATTTAAGACCACAATCACATCTATAATTTCCTGCGTGATCGCTCCAGCGATCGGCGGCAGATAGCCAAACGCAGCCGCGATCATCCCAAGCATGCTGGCCACCATGCCGCCCAAGGCGCTTTGCAGGGCGATCCGGCGCATCCTTCGCCCGATGTGGATCAATTCATCGATTTTTTGAAGCGACGTTTCGAGTACGACCGCATCCGCGGCTTCCGTGGTGATATCACTGTTCGAGCCGAAGGCCACGCCGACCGTGGCCGCCATCAACGCCGGTGCGTCGTTGATCCCGTCGCCCACGAAGAGAGTTTTGCTGACCGCGGTTTCTCTCTGAACGATAGCGACTTTTTCTTCCGGGCTTTTCCCGGCATGCACTTCCGTGATCCCCACGCTCTCCGCCAGGTAGCGGACCTCCGATTCGCGGTCCCCGGAGATCAGCAAGACGCGGCGAATGCCGTGCCGCGGCCGTAAATGCTGGATGAAGAGGCGAGAGTCCTTCCGCGGCGCGTCGTGAAAGCGCATTGTGGCGGCGTAGCGTTCGTCAATGAAGGCAACGCATTCCAGGCCGCCGGCCAACGGGGGCAGAGAGAGCCTCTTGTCCGCGATTTTGCCGCGGCCCGTGATCAGCACGGTGTGCCCGCCCACTGTTCCGCGCAAGCCTTCTCCGGGCCGTTCGCTCAGTTGATCCACTGCCGTCAGCGTTAGGCCCTCGTCCTTTGCCGCCGATACGATGGCGCCGGCGAGCGGGTGCTTGGAATACTGTTCCAGGCTGCCGGCCAGGCGCAGAACCTCCGCCCTATCATCGCCGGGAGCGCAGAGGACCTCCGTGAGTGTTGGCCGGCCGTAGGTGAGTGTTCCGGTCTTGTCGAAGATAAGCGTGCGGCAGGAATCGATCTGTTCCAAAATCGCGGGGTTCTTGATGATGATGGCGCGGCGCGCGGAGAGGGATATGGCCCCAATAACAGCCACCGGAATGCCGATTAGCAGAGGACATGGCGTGGCGACCACCACAACCGCCAGGAAACGATGTGCATCGCCCGCGATCAGGGCCGCGATCACACCCACGGCGAGTGCCAGCGGCGTGTACCAAGCCCCGAGCTGATCGCCCAATCTCCGCAGCCGCGGCCGCTGCTGCGCGGTTGCGCTCATCACCTGCATGATGCGCGCGTAGCGCGAATCAGCTGCCAGCTTCTCGGCTTGGATGACCAGCGCCGTGTCGCCATTGATGGCCCCGGAAATGACCTGTGAGCCGGGCGTCTTCGACATTTCGTAGGGCTCGCCGGTGAGGTAGGCCTCGTTCATCACGCCATGGCCTTCGATCACCGCGCCGTCCACAGGGCAGATTTCGTGCGGGTAAACCACGAGCACGTCGCCGATGCGGATGTCCTTGAGGCGCACATCGGCGACCACCGAGCCCTGCCGGCTGTGCGCGATGCTGGGCATGCGCCGCGCGAGGGCGTCGAGGACTGACGAAGCTCGGACCTTCGCGAAGTGTTCGAGCGCCTCCCCACCGGAAAGCATCAGCACCACGATCGTCGCCACCAGATACTGCTGGAGCGCCACGGCCGTCAGGATCGAAACCCCAGCTAGAAGATCGGATCCGAATTCCTTTTGGAAAAGTTTTCGGCCGAGATTGAGGACCAGCGGCACTCCGCCGAGCAATAATGCCGCATAAAGGGGCAGAGGCGCCGCCCAACGGGACAGGCCGGGGCCGTAGCGCAGCAGCAGGTGAAGGAAGATTGCAACGATGGTTGCAATCGCTACAAAAGCTTCCGTGGGGAGTTTCGATAAAACGATTCTGCGGAACTTCGACACAGGCGAGTGTACATCACATGGCGGAGATGAATTGCAAGGATCACCCTGCTTTTTCGAGGCGACGCAAGATGAAATTGACTTTCATTTCAGACAGGGAATTGCACTTGCCTTGCAACAGCGAAGGAAGCAAGATCCTCGAAACGGAGTCGCGCGGCCTGAGGTTCAAACGTTAGCGAGCTGGGGCACCGGCGGTGCGAATACTGAGAAGAATGCGCCGCAAGGGCCGGGTCAGGTGAGCTGCGGCGCGGACAAGCGCATACCACAACCGGCTGTGTGCGGAGATTTGGGAGATGATCAGCCCCAGAGCGACCTGCTTCGGCGAGTCGAGATCAATCCGGCGGTTCCGGCGGTAGATCCGCACCACGCGTCCAAGGATTTCTTCGCCCTTCAAAAGGCCGTCTGGCCCCGGCTGGGCATCACCCTTGGCCAGAAACTGCGTTCCATTGAGTCCATCGCGCTTTTCGACCAAGCGATGGACGAAGAGGCGCTCGTCCCGCGCGAACAGCACGACGTCGCCGCAGCGCGCTGAATCCGCGGAGTTGCGCCGCACGAGCGCCACGTCGCCGGGGCGCACCCAGGGAAGCATGCTTGACCCGCGCACCCGTAGGCTCACGCGGCCGCGTTGCTGCAGGCGTTCGCGGATGCGCAGCGTGTCGCTGGCGCGGCGCTCGCCTTCCATGTTGCGTTCCGCCGGCCGGTTCTCGCTGCGCCGTTCTGTGGCTGCGTTCACTTGCTCCTCACGGCTGAAACTCGATGTTCTGCTGAGCCACAAGCTGTCCATCGAGGGAAATTTGTATAGCCCATTGCCCGGTCACTTCGCGCTGGACGATCCACGTTCCCGCGACGGGCACGAGCATGCTGGTTTGCGAACTTGCGTCCGGCACATCGGCAAGGAACGCTACATTCCGCGTTTGGTACACGCCTCCGCCGGGTTCCATGATTTCGATCGTTCCCGTGTGCGTGCCTTCCGGAACGTGGCTCCAGTTGATCGTGATCGAAAGATCGCGCAGGCTGGCCAGTGAGTAGGCAGCCTCACTCGCGCAGCCGCCTTCGGTCTTGTTGCAGGCCATGACGGTTGCGGCAGGCTGCGGCGCAAGGAAAACGTTCCCTCCGCCAGCCGCCGCGCATCCCGTCAGACTCGCCGACGCCAGCGCCAGCAGCGCTAGCGCCGCCGCGGTTTCCCATCGTGATGTCCATGCGTGCCGCATCTTCATTTCTCAGAAAGGAATCGTGAATCCATACGCGCGCTGATCGTTCGTCGTCGTCGAGACGTAAACGCGGTTCAACGCCAGGTCCAGCCCGGGGTCCCCCACCACCGCGGGGTAAAACGTATTGACCACGCGCTGTTTTCCGATCGTCCCGTCGGCCATGTTCAGCTCATCAATAAATCCATTGCCTGTCCCCACGTACACTTTCCCGTTCGGGACGGAAACCACCGGCGCCGAGGGCGACGTTATCGCCGGGCTGTCCCACACGCTCGTGAATGTATTCGTCGCCGCCGTGAATCTCACGGCGTGGACCTTTGTGCTGCCGCTGACCACGACGCGGAACGGCGAGACGTCGTCCACGATGTAGGGGAAACCGCGAAGGGCGCCGTCGCCGACGTTGATCGAGCCCAGCGTCGCGCCGGAAACCGGATTGATCGCGTAGAGGATTCCGGCATTCGTCCCGACAAAGAGAACATCGCTCGAATAGGTGAGCGAAGGGCTGCTGTCTATATCCGTGCCGCCCAGGTTGGTTCCAAAGAGCACGGCGCCCGTAACGGGATTCAGCTTCCAGAGGTTGCGCTGCGCCGCGCCGGCGTTGCTGTGGCTGGTCACCCAAATAGCGTTGTGAATGTAGTCCACGGTCGGAGTCGAGCTGATGATGTCGAGGGCCGTGGTTGCTCCCGCGCTGCCGGTGTAAGTCCAGATGGTCGCGCCGGTATTGCCGTTCAGGCCGACGATGCGGTTTGCCGACGTGGTGCCGCCATTGCGTGTTCCGGCGACGACCAAATCATTCGCGAGAGTGAACCCGGCTCCACTGTACGTCTTCACCTGCACGGCCGCGCCGCCCTGAAAGAGATTCGCGGCGGCGCCGGTGGGATTCACGAGCCAAAGGATCTGCCCCGTCACCGTATCCACTGCGTAGATGAAGCCGTCCTGCGCGGTGACGTAAGCGGCCTGCTTAGCGATGGAAGCGTCGCCCGCATCCAACACGGGCGGCCGGCCGGAGATGATTCCTCCCAGCGCGACGGCCGGATAAATGCGAAGCCCGGAACTTGCATCCAGTCCAAAAAGCTGGTCGGTATCGGCGCCGATGTCCACCTGCGAACCCGGCACAAGCCCGGGCGCAGCCAGCGTGGTCGAATGGGTAGCCACCATCCACGCGGGCGCTTGCGTGCTCCCCGCCGGATTGGGCATGGCGCCCACTTCCGCCGTGTATGTGGAGCTGCCCTCGCGCGGCGCAGCGAGCCCCGCGGGGCTCGAGGTGTAGTTGAACAGCGTGTCGTAAAGAAACACTTTGTAGTAGTACATCGTCCCGTTCGTCAGTCCGCCGCAGGTATTGTCCGCGAAGCTTGTGCCCGCGCCGGTATAGACCACCGTTCCGTTCCCGACGGTTGAACAGAGCGCGATCGAAGCGGGATTCGTGCCATCCGCCGGCGCCGAGCTTTTGTCCACCGGCGCGGTCGCGCGGCGCAGGATCACGACGCCGACATACGGTTCGAGCAGCGTCGCACCCGGGAGAGCCGTCATGGTCGCCGGACTCGTCCAGTTCAGCGTGATCGAGCTGTTTCCCGGCGTCACCGTAAGATTCCGGACGTTTTGGAGGTAGTTGATGGTCAGCGAAGGCCGGTTGGCCGGAGTCGCGTCTTGCTTCGAGCTGAAGATCGTTGTCCGGACCGTCCCACTGTTTTCCGTCTGGTCGCGGATGAGTGTGCCGAAATTCGCGGTGCTGTTGTACCAGCTCTGGACGTCCCGCGTGAGCGTCCAACTGATACTTGTGCCCGCGCTGGCCGTGGTGACGGCGGCAGTGCTGGTCACCATTCCGTAAAGGTCGCCCCCGGCTGCGCCCCAAGCCGTTCCCGATGCGCGGTTCGTCCAACTCGTGTTCGTTCCGTCCCAAAAGCTGGTGAGGAGGTACGCGCCATAGGTGCGGTTGTTTGTTGGCGCGGTAACCACGTGCAGCGTCAGCGTTGCGCTCTTGATCCCCGCATTGGGTAGGACCGAAAGGTCAAACAAGACCAAGGCTCGCCGCGCTTGGCCTGTCCGTGACTGAACCTGAAGAGTTGTCGCGCCGGCGTTTGTTCCTGCCGGGTTGTTTTGATCAATCCAGGTATCGGCTGCGCGAAGCTGGGCGTTCGAGCCCGCCTTCTGAATGACTACCTGCTCACGGGCGGAAAGAGGCGGTGACGCGAGGAGTTGAGCCACAAGAGCGCCAAAGCCGCAGAGTAGTGCGCCCCAAGACTCGCTCTTCCAATTTTGACGTTGTCCAAGCATGACCGTGAGCCGAACTGAAACACCGACCACGAAGGCGTTCGCGAAGGGGACAGTTCATGCCTCTAGGGCTAGCCTGATGTTTCAGCTTGGGACGGTCAATGGGACTAATGTACGTTTTTGCCCAAAAGGACAGTATCGGTGCGAGACAGTCACTGTACCTGTATGGCGGGAGAGCGGGAACTATTGGACGTTGTATAAGCTATTGTATATTAACAACTTACGAGCGCCTGGGGGCCGCGTTGCAGACTCCCCCCTGGCCAGGGAGCTTGCCGCAAGCCAGAGCTAGAGTCTCGTAGATCGGTTCGGACTGGACGCTCGGCTTCGAATAGGGCTTCTTGCCCGCTACGGAGCCCGAAGCGCCGGTGTCGGGTTTGTTTTCGTCAGACATACCTATCCATAATCCTTACACCAAACTGGGCTCGAGAGTACGAAGTTTTCCACACGGGGGTTCCGTTTCAGATAACGAGCGCCCGTTCTGCTGCAGATGCAGTGCACTCACTGGATCGCTAACACCTGCCAGGCGTGCCTTCTGCTCGGCCAGTTCGCAAGCGCGTTCATAGGCACCGAGCAGGTCGCCGCCTTCCATCAACGCGAGTCCCGGGCAGCGTTCGCAGTACGCTCGTATCGTACAGGTCGAGCAGACCGGCATTTGGCTCTCGCGGACCGCGCGGACGCGCTTGAGAGCCGGCGAGCCCTCCCAGATATCGCGAAACCGATCGCGGCGCAGGTTGCCCGCAGCCATGGGCAACTGCACGCAGGGATACAGATCGCCATAGGGCGAGACGTAGCAACTGTTGTGTCCCGCGCTGCAGGGAATGTCCTCGTAGGCGCTGCTCTCGATCCCGCTCGATACGGCGCTGCCCAGCGCGGACACTGGGGCATCTGCCGCTGGGCTTGCCTGCGCGGCCGCAGCCGGAGCGCGGCACGGATTCAGCACCGGGTCCTGCAGGATTGTCATGAGCTGCCCGGTCGTGGCGCGCAGCGCCAGCGGGCCTTCGTTGCCGTCCATCATCGGCGTAATCGTCAGGTCGAAGACGTAGCCGACGCCGAGCCGCTCCGCCAGAGCCAGCACGCCGCGGTAATCCCCGAGGTTCTGCGTCATCAAGGGGCACGCGAACTTCACGAGGATTCCGGTGCGGAGGAGCAGCGGCACCGCCGCCAGCGTTCGTCCGAGCGATCCCGGTATTTTGGTGACCGCGTCGTGGACCGCGGGTTTGTCGCTGTACACGCTAATCTGCACGCGCCGCACGCCGAGTTCGTGCAGGTGCGCGGCACGCTCCGCCGTGATCAGCAGCGCGTTCGTCTTGAGGCTCACGTCGAAGTGCAGCCGCCGCGCCGCGTCCAGAATTTCGAATAGGTCCGGCCGGAGAAAAATTTCGCCGCCGCTGAAAGTCAGAAAGAGCGTTCCCGCGCCAGCCAGCTCTTCGAGTACGTGAAGAACTTCGGCCGTGGACAATTCTCCATGGTCCTCGTGGTCGAGATAGCAGTGCACGCACCGCTCGTTACAGCGATACGTCAGATCGAAATGAACGCTCAACGGCCTGTGCCGCCGCACGGTTCGTGCGATCAAGCGGTCCATCACCGGCGTCGGTGCCGCTGCTGTGCTCATCGCGAAGAATCTCCCGCGCTTCCATTCGCCGCCAGAACCACGAGCCGCTGCCCCGCGAGTTCCTCCAGAAGCGCTTCCGTGTCCGCGAGGGCGATTTCGGAGGTTACGATGTACTCTGATCGCAGAAGCGCGGCGATCTCCGCCGCAGTGCGCTGACCGTCCACATGCTTCCAGATAAAGCTGCCCGTGTCGTTCAGCTCGTGCATGACGCTGTCGCCGGGAGAAATGATCACGGTCTCGCCGTCAATCTCCCGCCAGGCAAGCGCCGGATTCTTCTGCCACAGGGGCGCGGAAGGGCTGTTCATGCGGGAAGTACCTCCCAAAAGTTCTGGGTGCGCTGAAAATCCAAGTGATAGGACGGCACCTGTTCGACCGCCTGCGTTAGGATGTCGAGAAGGCGCCGATTGGCGCTTGTGTCCGTCGAGAAGAAAAGAACGTTGGGAAGGAGCGCGCGCAGCGCCTCCGCCGGACGCATGGCACGGACGCTATTGCGTGGCGACTGGATCAGCCGGAAGAAGCCCGCTACCGGCGCGCTGGTGTTGGAGCCGGCCGCGCGAAACTCTCCCCAAAACGGCGTGCCGTGGGCGCGCCATTGGCCTTCCTCATACCGCAACAGGGAAATCTCGTCTGTGAGCACGCTGCCGGCGGGCGCGAGTGACGCTACCGTGCTTTTGCCGGCGCCGGAGCGCCCTGCGAATACATATGCACGGCCCTGGCGCACGACCGTCGCGGCATGCAGCAGGAATCCGGTGCGCGGCAACAGCACCCATGACAAAAGGATCCTCAGCAACGTATCGAGCGCGTAGGCATGCCGCACTCCGGAAAAGAACGCGCCGACTTTGTCGCACCGCAGGCTCGCCCCTTCAAATTGATAAGAAAAATCAGCGCTGTGCGGCAAGACAGGGGCCGGGGATTCAAACCGGATCGGATAGGCCGGCTCGACGGTTGCGCAAAACCCTTCGTACCGCTCCAGGCTTTGTGAGCGAAGGTCCTCTCCGGGAAAATGGAGCCGCATCGGCACGCAACCAATCGCTAAGTCCAATGGACGCGGCACAGCGCGGCCCGCATGGTCATCCAGCACGCCAGTTCCTTTCCTAATACGGCGCGTGACCGAGCCCTGGCGGGTAAGCAGGCGCGGTTCCCTTGCGCGATAACTCCAGGAAGCAACCCTGACCTAGTTTTGACTGCCCACCCACGGTCAAGTCAAGCCGTTGTTTCAGGTGTTCCCTGAAAGCCAACAACCTGCCCACTATCCCTCGCAAAGGGAGCACATGGCGGAACACATAACTTGGCGCCGCGCGGCCAGGAACGCATCGGCCGGCCGTTGCAGGCGCCGGTAGTCCTTGACGGCTAGACGACCCGCCGAGTAATCTGTACAGCAATAAAATAGCCCACAGTTATCGTTACTCATAGGTTCCCTCATGTTGCGGCATGGAGCACTCGGGGATGCAATGGAAAAGCAAGAGAAGTTACCGTTGGGGGCTTATTGTTACGGCTTTGTCCCCGGGTTGCGCGGCTGGTCCTGCTGGCGCACAGCGGCAGTTCGGTCCCACCGGCGCGGGAGAAGAAGAATAATTTAGGTCCTGGCTGAGATCGGGCCAGGCCTCTTTGTGATGGCAATGCTTGGCCCGTTTGACTACGCGCTCTGGTTGGTGGGTTTTGCTGCAGAGCTGTGCGTTCCTCTCTTTGCTATCCGCCAAAGACAGTTCCTTCATTACTTCAGTTTGAATTTCTATTTCCTCGCGCTCGTAGCAAGCGAGATTCTGAGTTTCTTCATTCTCAAGACCTACGGCGTTGCCTCTCTCGAGTATCGCTACTTCTACTCCTATACGGATGTCCTGCTGACCGTCGTGCAGTTCGTGGCGATCATCGGCCTCTATCGGCACGTCTTTGACGACATGGAAGCCGCCAAGTACATCCGAAGGCTGGCGGTTGTGGTCCTCAGTGTGATTTCCCTGGTTTCCTTCCTCATTGTTCAGGGAGAACGCTCGGCGCTCACGACGCGCTTCGCCATCGTACTCGGCCGGAACCTCTACTTCACGGGCATGCTGCTCACCTACATCCTCTGGGCCGCGATGTTCAAGCGGCGGGAAGCCCGCACCCGTCTCCTGTTGATCGTTACGGCCTTCGGAGTCTTCTTCGCGGGTTACGCGGTCACCTATGCTTTGCGTTTGCTGTTTCCCGGCCTGCCGGTGTGGCACGCCATTCCTCCTGTACTGGGCACCTTGCTCGCGCTCTCGCTGGCGTACACGTTTGCCAAAGTCCCCGAGGAGGAGCGCATCGCAACGCAACATGCTGGAGGAGCCGAGGGCAGCCCGGCATGCAGCTCGAGTGTTCTCCTGAACGTCTCGCTGGTTCTTGCCGGGGGGATCGCCGCGGGGGCGCAGTTCTTTGTCTCGTATTGCCGCGTCTTCCTGCGCTCCGTGGCGGGGCGCCGGGTTTCGGACGACGTGCGAAGCCTGGCCCGGCTCGATGATTGTGAACCTTCGGCGGATGCGCTTCCGCGGCTCTTCTCGCTCTTGGATGCGTGCCCTCCGGTCGCGGAGAAACGCCCCCACCATGTGCGCCTCGTGCGGTGGTATGGCACGATGATGAGATTCCTCGGCGGGCAATCCTTTTTCGCCCTGCGCTGGGGCCGTGCCTGGTTCCACCGGGAAGGGATGGCTTGCGCGCATTTTGCCGTCGTCACTCTCGATGAGCGGATTTCCGCGATGCGCAACCTCTATGAACGCTACGTGACGAAAGTGGACCGCTCCTAACAGGTTGCGGAAAAAGGGTCTCCAGCCGTCATTCCGAGCGAAGCGAGGAATCCCTCTTTTCTTGGTGTGCAGTGCGGGAGCCGTGATGCGGCGGTGGAGGGCAGAAGAGAGATTCCTCGGCACGCAGCGTGCCTCGGAATGACGGCTCCGTGGCCACGCTTCACGCGGCATAACAGACAAGAGCACCTTTTCAACAAGCTGCCAAAGACCAATGATCCTTGACGAGGTGGGTGCCCGCCGAGGAAACTTGATGTTAGCGGACTAACGCATATTAGCGTTGACCTATTATATACTAGTTTGTAATATCCTCCTTGTTCCCACCGGGAACATAGGAGGATGTGATGAAAAAGTGGCAAGCGATAGTAGTTCTGGGTCTGTTGCTCGTTGCAGCTTCGATGGGGTTGCGCGGACTTCTAGGCCCAGCGATGGGTGGTAGTCCGGTGCCGCCGTCGCCGTGGCTGGCGATGGGTGGCAGTCCGGTGCCGCCCTCACCTTGGGTAAATAGGTAGATCGGTCCTGGCTGCTCGTGGGCCAGGCCTCTCCGAGAAGGCGATGCTTGGCCCATTTGACTACGCGCTCTGGCTGGTGAGTTTTGCGGGAGACGTGTGCATTCTCGTCTGCGCGCTCCGCCGGAGACAGTTTTTTCAGTACCTCAGTCTGAATGTATTTATCATTGCGTTGGCTGTGGACGAAGTCTTGCGCTTCACCGTGTTGAGAATGTATGGATTTGCGTCCATTCAATACCGTTATCTGTACTATTACACGGACTCACTCCTAGTCGTTGTCATGTTTGTGGCGATCTCCGGTCTTTACCGGCACGTATTTAGGGATGCAGAAACCGCCAAGTACATCCGGGGTTGGGCCGTTGTGGTTCTTAGTGCGACTTCCCTGGTTTCTTTCCTGGTGATTCAAAGAGAACGGTCGGCGCTCACGACGCGTTTCGTCGTTGAGCTCGGTCAAAACCTCTATTTCACCGGAGTGACCCTCACTTACATTTTGTGGCTGGCGATGTTCAAGCGCGGAGAGGCCCGCACGCGGATCGTTTTGATCGTCACCGCGTTCGGAGTTTTCTTTTCCGCCTATGCCGTCACCTATGCGCTTCGGGGACTGCTTCCGAATCTAGCGGTCTGGCATGTAATTCCTCCCCTGCTGGGCACGTGGCTCCCACTCTCGCTCGCCTACACGTTCGCCAAGGTTCCGGAGGAGGCGCGAATCGCGGCGCTCGATGCTCGCGGGACGCACTCGTGACCGCCGTATTCGTCATGGCCGTCAGTCTTGCGGCTCTGGCGCACTCTTTCATCTCCCATTGCCGGACCCTCCTGCGCGCGGTTGCAAACATCCAGGTCTCCCAGAACGTTCGCACACTGAGCGGGCTGGACTTCGGCAGGACGGCGATGGAAGCCTTTTCCCGGCTGGCGCTGCTTCTTCAGTTGTGCACGCCCATGACGGCGGAGCGCACCCGGGAGCTCCGCTTTGTCCGGCTCTACTGCGCGTTTCTGAAGCTCGCGGGGCTGGTTCCCCCTCCCCTGCTGGGCCGCGAGCGGATCTGGCTCCAGCGCGAAGTGGCGGCTTGCGCGCATTTTGCCGCCGTGGCGCTGGATGAACGAATCTCACGCATCCGCCGCTTCTGCGAACATTCTCTTCCCGATACTCTTCGCCCATAGTCTTCGCGGCGCGTTTCGGAAGGCCCACCGCATTCTGCTATTCTGTATAGCTGGCAGGGCCACCGCATTCGGCTTAGGGCCCCGCGGCGGGACTTCGTTCAGAGAGGAGTATTCGTCCGTGAGTCCATCAACGCTTCACGACCGCGCCACCAAGCGCGTCCTCAACTTCAACGCCGGGCCGGCGGCTCTGCCCCTTCCCGTTCTCGAACGCATCCGCGAAGAGCTTCTCGATTGCGGCGGCAGCGGCATGTCCGTGATGGAAATGAGCCACCGCTCGGCGGAGTACGAAGCCATCCAGTCGCGCGCCGAACAGGAACTGCGCCGCCACATGGCCATTCCCGAAGACTACTCCGTATTGTTCCTCCAGGGCGGCGGCAGCCTGCAATTCGCCATGGTGCCCATGAACCTGTATGTCCCCGGCAAGCCCGTGGACGTCTTGCAGACCGGGATGTGGACCAGCAAGGCCATCGGCGAGCTGAAGAAAATCGCCGCGCACCGTTTGGCGGCTTCCACCGAGGCGGAGAAATTCACGCGCGTGCCCCGTGCGTCGGAAATCGCGCTCGACGCGAACGCTTCCTACGTCCACATGGCGACTAACAACACAATCGAAGGCACGCAGTGGACAGCGATTCCGGACACCGGCGCCGTGCCTCTTGTCGCCGACATGTCTTCGGATATTCTCTCCCGCCCCATGGACGTCCGCCGTTTCGGCCTGATTTTCGCCGGCGCACAGAAAAATCTCGGCCCCTCCGGTGTAACGATTGTCATCGTTCGGCGCGACTTGCTGGAACGCGCCGACAAAAATCTTCCCGCCATCCTTCAGTACCGCACGCACGCTAAGGAGCGGTCGCTCTATCACACCCCGCCGACCTTCGCGGTTTACATTGTCGGATTGGTCCTCGAATGGATCGAAAAGGAGGGCGGCGTTGCAGCCATCGAAAAGCGCAACGCAAACAAAGCCAGGCTGCTTTATGACGCGCTCGACGCGGGTGGCTTCTACACGTGTCCGGTTGAAAGGGAATCGCGTTCCCGCATGAACGTTGTCTTCCGCGTGGCCGGCGGAAACGAAACCGTCGAGAAGCAATTCGTGCAGGAAGCGGCCGCGGCGGGATCGGTCGGCCTCGCCGGCCACCGCTCCGTCGGCGGCATCCGCGTCTCGCTTTATAACGCCGTCACCGTCGCCGCCGTCGAATCCCTCGCCGGCTTCATGAGCGAGTTCCAGCGCACTCGCGGCTGACACGCAACCCAAAAAGAGAAGCCCCCGGCAAGTCAGAGTCTTGTCGGGGGCTTCCCAGCAACCTCCGTCTAGCGCCGGCCTTACGACCGGCGCCTTTCTTCCAGGCTTGATGCTTCACGCCAGATCGAAGAGCAGCACCTCGGCCTTCTCCACACCTGTGAGTTCGACCACTTCTTCCCTGGAGAGAGCGGCACCGTCACCGGCCTCGAGTTCCTGCCCATTGAGCCGCACTCGTCCGCGCGCCACCTGCACCCAGGCGTGCCGATCTGGTTTCAACTCGTGCCGTGCCGATTCTCCCGCGCCGAGCACCGCGGCGTACAACTCATTGTCCTGATGGATCGTCACCGAGCCTTCCCGGCCGTCCGGTGAAGCCATCAACCGCAGCCGCCCGCGCTTCTCCGCTTCCGAAAACGTCTTTTGCTCGTAGCCCGGCTTGATTC
Organism: Terriglobia bacterium; assembly: GCA_041483755.1. GTDB lineage: Bacteria > Acidobacteriota > Terriglobia > Acidiferrales > UBA7541 > Acidiferrum. The sequence goes on from JBGPGF010000001.1 coordinate 35,307, forward strand.
CCTTGCGCTTGGGCAGCATCCAGATCTGCAGCAGGTGCACGGGTTCCGTCTTGGAAGCATTGAATTCGCTATGCGTCACGCCGGTGCCCGCGCTCATCCGCTGCACTTCACCCGGCCGGATCACCGATCCGTTGCCCATGCTGTCGCGGTGCTCGAGCCCGCCCTCCAGCACATACGTCACAATCTCCATGTCGCGGTGGGGATGCGTGGGGAAGCCGCCCTGCGGCGCCACGCGGTCCTCGTTGATGACCCGCAGCGTGCGGAATTGCACGAATTTCGGGTCGTAGTAATCCGCAAACGAAAATGTGAAATGGCTGTCCAGCCAGCCGTGATCGGCATGGCCGCGCTCCTGGCTTCTGCGAATGTCCATCATGGTTCACCTCCCGAACGGTCACGGGGCACAGTACTCGTTATAACGATAATTGTCAAGAGGCATTATTGCCCGCCTCGCTCCCCCGCCCCCGCCCTCCCTCATCCGCCCCTTTACCCCCCGTTCACCGCCATTTCCGCGCTCGCCGCTCTTGGTGTAAAGTGGTATCGTCGCCGGACGCGCGCAGCGCCCGGCGCCAAGGTCAGCAACCATGAGCCCCGTTCTGCCCGCAACGCAAACGACGAAGTCAGAGGCGTCCACGATGCCCCGGGAAACGCTCACCATCACGGACAACCGCACGGGGAAGCAGTATGAGGTCCCCATCACCCATGGCACCGTCCGGGCGATGGACCTCCGCCAAATCAAAGTAGAGCCGAAAGACTTCGGGATGGAGAGCTTCGACCCGGCCTTCAGCAACACGGCCTCTTGCGTCAGCCGGATTACTTACATTGACGGCGACGCAGGTATCCTTCGCTACCGTGGCTACCCCATTGAAGAGCTCGCGGAAAAAAGCACCTATTTGGAGACCGCCTATTTGCTCGTGTACGGCGAACTTCCCACAGCCGCCCAGCTTCAGGATTGGGCCTGGCACATCACGCACCACACTTTTGTCCACGAGAGCATCAAGAAATTTCTCGACGGCTTCCATTACGACGCCCATCCCATGGGCATGCTCATTTCCACCATCGCCGCTCTCTCCACCTTTTATCCCGACGCCAAGGACATCTTCAATGCCGAGTCCCGCCGCAAGCAAACCTGGCGCCTCATCGGCAAAATGCCCACGCTCGCGGCGTTCGCCTATCGCCACAGCCTGGGCATGCCGTTCATTTACCCCGACAACGAGCTCAGCTATCCGGGCAATTTCCTGAACATGCTCTTCCGCACCTCCGAGGTGAAGTACAAGCCGAATCCCACCCTCGAGCGCGCGCTGGACATTCTCTTCATTCTCCATGCCGACCACGAGCAGAACTGTTCCACCAATACCATTCGCAGCGTCGGCAGCTCCCACGTAGATCCCTTCTCCGCCACGGCCGCAGCCACCGCCGCACTCTACGGCCCTCTCCACGGCGGCGCCAACGAGGAAGTCCTCCACATGCTCACGCAGATCGGCTCGGCCTCCAAGGTTCCCGACTTCATCAAACGCGTCAAAGCCGGCGAAACCAAGCTCATGGGCTTCGGCCATCGAATCTACAAGAATTACGATCCCCGCGCGCGTATCATCAAGCGCATCGCCGATGAGGTTTTCGCCCTCATGGGCAAGAATCCCCTCCTGGAAATCGCCCTCGAGTGCGAGCGCATAGCGCTCGAGGACGAGTACTTTGTGAAGCGCAAGCTCTACCCGAACGTGGATTTCTACACTGGGCTCATCTACCAATCCATGGGCTTCCCCATGTCCATGTTCCCGGTGCTCTTTGCCATCCCGCGCACTTCGGGCTGGATCTCGCAGTGGGAAGAGATGTTGCTCGATCCCGAGCAGAAGATCGCGCGGCCGCGCCAGGTCTATCTCGGCCGCGACACGCGCGGTTACGTGCCGATCGAGCAGCGCGGCTGAAGCACCGCTTGCGCCGGTTTGGCGGCTCGCCCCGGTGCAGGCGCGGCGAGGATTAGGTGAACGCCCCCGTCGACGTTGCAGCTTGGGGAGCCGGCCGTGTCGCCGTACTTGCAGGACCTCCAGCGTCCGCACCCCCCTCCCGCCGCGGATCAGTAGCATAATTGTGCACCGCAGGTCGGAGAGTCACTCGACTTTCCGGTCCCACGGCGTATAGTCCTAAGAGGGTCAGACTGAGGGTTCAATGGCTCAGATTCAGAATTCACCAACCACGACCGGTGCCCGCAGGCGAAGCCAGCGCGTGCTCATGCAGGTTGGCGTGCTCATCCGCGGCGCCGATGCCGAAGGCAATGCCTTCGAAGAGCGCACCGATACTCTGGCCATCAACGCCCACGGTGCCCTCATCCTTCTCAAAACCAAAGTCACCAGCGGGGCCTCCGTCCACATGCGCCACATGCGCACCGAGGAGGATCAGGAATGTAATGTGGTTTTCCTTGGACCCGTGCGCGCCGGTAAGTCCGAGGTCGGCCTCGAGTTTTCCTCACCGCGGCCCGGCTACTGGCGCGTAGCCTTCCCTCCCGAAGACTGGTCCCCCAAGCATCCCGAAGCTCGCACGGCGATTAGCCACCACCGCACACAAAAGTAAGTAGTTCCGTAGGCGCAGTACCTCCGGCAGGTGTCCCGGCAGCGAAACCAAACCTCGACCCTAAATGAGGTTGATGTTTTTGGCGTGTTTCGTGAGCTCCTCGCGGAAATTGGGATGCGCGATGCTGATGAGGGCGAGGGCGCGTTCGCGCGTGGACCTGCCGCGCAGGTTGACCATGCCGCATTCCGTTACGATGTATTCGACGTCCATGCGCGTGTCCGTGGCCATTTGAACGCGGGGTACGATGGCCGAGATGGCGCCGTTTTTTGCCGCGGACTTTAACGCGATAAACGATTTGCCGCCCTTCGCAAACGAAGCTCCCTTCACGAAGTCGAACTGCCCGCCGGAGCCGCTGTACTGGTGTCCGGCAATGAATTCGCCATTGACCTGGCCGTAGAGGTCGATCTCGACGGCGGTGTTCACGGAGACGAGATTGTCATGCTGGGCGATGATGCGGATGTCGTTGACATAGGAGGAGGGGTAGCTTTCCATCGAAGGATTGTCATTCATGAAGTCGTACATCGCTCTGTCACCGAGGGCGAAGGTGAAGACGTGCTTGCGAGGATGCAGGGTTTTCTTGCGGCCGTTGGCGACGCCGCTGCGGATAAGATCCACAAAGGCCGGAGTGAATAGCTCCGTATGGATGCCCAGGTCGTTGCGATTCGTCAGGAAGCTGGCCACGGCGTTGGGGAGGCTGCCGATGCCGAGCTGAATGGTCGCGCCATCGGGAATTTTTTCGGCAATGAGCTTTCCGATCGTGAGCGAATCGGGGTCTTGCGGACGTTCGGGCACTTCCGGCAGCGGAAAATCATTCTCAACGAGGGCGTGAACTTCGGAAACGTGCACCAGGGAATCGCCGAACACGCGGGGCATGTTCTTATTCACTTCGACGATGACGCGGTCGGCGTGGCGGATGACGGTGGAGCTGTAATCGTTGGAAATGCCCAGGCTGAAATGACCGGAGGCGTCCATCGGGGAAACCGTGATAATGAACGTGTCCACGTGGTTGGATTCGGTGAGCGCGCGGGGAATCTGGCTGAAGTTGCAGGGAATGTAGCTAAGGTATTTGCGGCCCTCGGAAATGCCCTGCTTGATGACTTCACGGTCGGGCCCGCCGATAAAGAAATTGCGAGCGTCCATGCGCGCGAGGATGTCCGGGCGGATGAGGGATTCGGCCATGTACTTCATGGCGTGCTGGTAGATGAGGTGAAGATCGCGGAGCGAGCCGGCGCGGACGCGGTCGGCGACGGCGCGTGTCAGCGCGGCGGGCGCGCTGGCGGCGATGGAAACGCAGAGAACGCTGCCGTCCGGGATGGATTCAACCGCGGCAGTAGCCGTGGTGCGTTTGCGGGCGTATTCCGACTGCGGCGTCGAGATGGACATTTGAACCCTCTCCTGGAGCGTTGGATTCCGGAAGCATTCTTCGCGTCTGGCATGGCGGAAGTTCGCGGCCGTGAGACGCGCAGGAAGCCTATCCGGCGGCCACGTGGAGGGACGTGCACGTACCAGCTTGACCTAGAGTCGTAAGTTTTTCAAGTAGGTGTTCAGCGCCCGGCACTTTGCGTTCTGATTTGGCGCCCGCCTCGGGATTTCCATTCTATTCGGGGTTTACGCGCGAGCGGCCAGCGAATCCGCGCGCACCCAGCCGTACTGCGTGTTGCTCGGCGCGGCCATCCCCGATTGCTTGTACATCTTGCGGAGTTTCTCCAGATAATCGCCAGGCATCGGATTGCGCTTTGCTTCGGGATCCATTCCGTACACGCGAGCGGCGTTCAGTCCGAAGATCTGCCGTTTGACATCGTCGGTGAGCGGCTTCCAACCGAAGCGCTTCTGCAACTCCTCCGGCATTTCCAGCCGGCGGAAGGCTTCGATCTGCCATTGCGGCGAGCCCCACCAGACCGAATCCGTGCCCCAGAGAACGTGGTCCACTCCGAACGCGTCAATAATCATGCCCATCACGTACGCGGCCAGAAGAGGGCTCGAGGAGACCATCAAGGCAAACGTGCTCCCCATTTCCATGTACACGTTCTTCACCTGCGGATTCTTCTTTTTCCACGCGCAGAGGTCCGACGTCCACGGAATGTAGGAATTTTTCTGGAAGCAGTCTTGCGCCGCGGGAAGCACTTCCTCTACATCGCGGAAACCGGAATGGTAGACCAGGAAATTCATGTTGGGGAAATCCAGCGCGGCGCGGGGGACGTCCATGGGACTCCACCGGTCCGGGTCGCCGGGAAAAGGAAGACCTTTGTGAAGGCAGATGTTCTTGATCCCATTCTTCCGCGCGAATTCCAGGGCCGGATACGTGACCTTCTCGTCGTCCATCCGCCAGCGCTCCACGCCCTTGGCCCGCGGCCAGCCGGTGTAGCCCTTCCACGCGTCCACCTTGATCTTTTCAAGCTGCGCGTGCATGTACTCCAGATTCTGCTGGCCAAGATCGGGCGAAAAATAGCCGTGGCTGATGACGCGCGGCGAACTCGTCAGTTCGTTGATCCAGGAACGCGTTTTATAGATCACATCCGGAGTGAGGACGTCGGTGTCTTCCGAGTCGCCGGGCAGCGCGCTCAGTGCCACGACGTCCGTCTCGCTGTCCAGAAAGACTTCCCGGATGTAGTTTTCGAGTTCGATGTCCTCGAGTTTGGCCACCCGGTTTTTCAACGCGGGGTTCATTTCTCGCGCCTGTTCGCGCAGCGTAAGAATGGCTTTGAGAAAAAGCTGGTCCGGATGCGGCACCTCGGCGGGCATGGCCACGTGATGCGTCTGCACGTCAAAGATGAAGTATTTCGTCTTGTTTGCGGCGGCCGCCGGGTCGCTGAGTTCGGCCGCGTCCACGCGAAAACACTTTCCGTAAACCGTGTTCATGGCCGCAAACGCCAGCGCCATCCCGCACGAAGTGCGCAAGAACTGCCGCCGATCCACGCCGGCGAGGCGCGCCTGCCGCTCGGCTCCGGCGGTGATTTCGCGCTCCACGCGCTTCTGTTGCGGCGTTTGCGGCATGGGGAAAAACTCTTCGTTGGAGACGGCCTGCGTGGGGACGGGCAAAAACCGGCCCAGCCACGCATCCAGATCCGATTTCCGAATCCAGCCGTTGCGGGTCTTGGGTTTGTGAATGGATGGAGCCGTCTTGGCGTTGGACATCTTGCCCTCCAGGAAAAACCGGCAGCTTGCGCAAACTATACTCGCGGAGGATTGCGCACACAACCTGTCGTGCGGAAGCATGCCCACCGATTCCGCCACGCCCGCCGAATGCTGGAAGCCAACCTCCTGGCTCCTAATGCAAGAGCCCCGTCCTTGCTCCATGGACGGGGCTCTTGTCCACGCCAGGCGGCGCGGCGGTTTCAGTCGTCAGCTCGGGGTTATTGCTTTGGTTTCTTCGCGGCTTTCATCGGCATAGCCCCCTCAGCCATGGCTTTGTGTTTCGGGGCTGCCGCAGCCATGGCCTGTTTGGGATGCCAGAAGTCGGGCGCTACTTTGGCGATGTCTTCCATTGGATTGCTCAACTCCGGTGCCCACCGGTAGATGGCTGACTCAATGCTTTCCACCGACTCCGCGTTCGTTTGCAGATACTTCTTGTAGCCTTCGTCGCCCAGGATGTCGTGCGCGGTCGGGTTCTTGTCGAAGCCTCCCAGCGAAGTCCGCAGGCCGGTAACATAGAAAACCGTGCCCTTGCCTCCCTCAACCACCTGGGAAACAAACACCGGCTGCGTATTGGCGGCCTTTTCGCCTGCTGCCTTGACATCCTTCAGCAACGCCTCGAAGTCGGCAACGTGTCCGGGCCGTACGCGCACCGAAGTGGTGCGTAGCACGCGAGATTCGCCGATGAGTTTCGCGTAGGCGGCCGCATCCGCGGGCGCTTTCCGGCTAAGGTCCCACCGGCGGCGGCGCAGCTCGCTTCGCGAGCTCACCAGACAGTTGTTCCAGTCGTTCAGCATTTTTTCGCTGCCTTCTTTTCCGTAGGCTTTGTTAAGCGCACCCATGAAGGTTGCGCTGGCATTGTCGGCGTCCGCGTAGTCCTTTCGGATGCTCACAAAAATGACGGTGTTGCCATCGCCGTACATGGTCTCCTCCGTCAGCCACTGGTCGCCCTTGTTGTTGCGATTGGCATCCACCATCTTTTTCGCCAGCGCGTTGAACTCCGCGGTCTTCTCTGGTTTTACCTTGACGATGTAGATGTCCAGATAGTCTCCCTGTGCCTGGACGGCGGCAGGAATCGCCAGACACGCGGCGAGACCCAGAGCCCAAATTGTCTTCTTCAGCATGAATATCTCCTTTTCTTGGTCAGTATCGGGAAGGGCAAGCAGGCGGACTCTACACCCCGGGGACAGACCGGGTCAAGCAAGGTACGCCCAGCGAAACGTGGGCAGCCGGCCGTACAAGGCAACACCGATGGCTTACGTCCAAAACTATTTCCACGCTACGGTGTTGTATAACTAGAGGCGCCCGCCCGCGGCAACCGCTTTTGCGGAGTCGCCAGGCGAGAAAATAGCAGGAGAGGTCCCCGACGATGAGAGCCGGCACACGCAGTTTCAAGAATCGCGCCCTGCAAATTGCAGGGTTGCTTGCTGTATTAGTCTTTGCCGTTCCGCTTCTGGCGCAGGAGCCCGAGTGGTCTTTCTTGGGCGAGTCGCACCTGAACGGCGCCCGCGATCACGACCGCATCAGAATTCACCGCTCGCCCGAATCGTTCCGCGCGATCGAGTTTCGGGTCGCGGGCGGCAACGTGGAATTCGATCGCATCAAAGTCCACTTCCGAAACGGCAACGCGGCGGACCGGCTGATGCACGTCCGGGTTTCTTCCGGCGGCAAGACCCGCGCCATCGATCTGCCCGGCAACCGGCGCATCATCGAAAGCGTCGAAATCTGGTACCACCAGGACAACGGCAGAGACCTTCCCACGGTCAGCCTCTTCGGCCTCCGCTGACCATCCGCTTCCTCCAAGCCACTGAGAGTCGCTTCCCAGGCAATCCCTCACGCCCCGAAGTGCTTTGACAGACCCGCACGATTTGACTACAGTGCGCACAATTGTCCCCGGGGCAAGTCGCACGTCACCGAGGGTGGCGATTCCCGAAGGAGGGAACGGCAATGAAAGCACGGTCAACTGTTTCTACATGGCTGAGGCGCATTCTGATTCTGATGGCCGTCTTGGTTCCTGCCAGCGCGGCCTTCGCTCAGGATGGAGACCAAGTCCCCACGGCGGCGTTGGGTGGATTGCTGATCGTGTTGCTCGTTGTTGGCTTGGCCGCTTATGTGTACATGGCTTTGGCCCTTCAGACGATCGCCAAGAAGACAAACACGGAAAATGACTGGTTTGCCTGGATTCCAATTCTGAATCTCATCCTGATGCTCAACGTTGCCAGGAAGCCTCTCTGGTGGATCGTGCTTTTCTTCATTCCCCTCGTCAACATCGTCATTGTAATCGTCGTTTGGATGGGGGTCGCGGAAGCTCGCGGCAAACCAAGCTGGTGGGGCGTTCTGATGATCGTTCCGGTGGTGAATCTGATCGTGCCCGGCTATTTGGCCTGGTCAGACTGATTTGCCGCTTCTGTCGCTCGCTTCGCGCACTTCCGCGCGATCCTGAAGATTTGGTTTCGTGACGTAACACCTTTACATTAGGCACATTCCTATGGCACACTAGATAGGCACACGATGGCACCCGTTCGCACAAGGCGCGCCCATGTTCTCTTGCCCGAAGACCTCGTCCGCGAGATTGACGCCATGGTAGGTACGCGGGGGCGTAGCGCCTTCCTTGTCGAGACGGCTCGCGAGGCAGTCCGGCGGAAGAAGCTGCTGCGATTCCTGGAGAGCGACACCCCTGCCTGGAAAGATGCGGATCATCCCGAACTTGCGCGCAGTGCCTCCGAGTTTGTCCGTGAGCTTCGACAGGAGAGCGAGGAGCGGCGCACGAGGAAGCAGCGGCGCGCGAAAAAATGAAGCTGCTGCTGGACACGTCGGTCCTGATTGATGTTCTACGCCTCAGGAACCAGCGCCGGGAATGGCTTGCCGAGCTTGTGCGAGACGGACATACCCTCTCAACGACGACCCTCAACATCGCGGAGATTTACGCCGGCATGAGGCCCGCCGAGGAAGCCCGGACCGAAGCGCTTCTCGCCGGATTGGAGTTGTACGAGCTCAGTGCATTGAGCGCGCGACTGGCAGGCAAGCTGAAAAACGAGTGGGCCAGGAAGGGCCGCACGCTGACGCTCGCCGATACGATCGTAGCCGCCATCGCCATTGAGCGCCGTTGCAGCTTGCTGACGGACAATCGCAAGGATTTTCCGATGCCGGAAGTAGAGTTCTGTCCGCTGCCGTGAGACGCGCAAGGCAGGCCCACGCTCTCGAATAGACCGAAGCCTCAAAACGCTGCCCTGCGTTGCTTGGTCCCGGAAAGAAGGATTCCAAAAACAAAAAGGGCCGCGGAGTGATCACGCGGCCCTAAGAACGCACTAATAGAATTGTCTTCTCTTTGACTCCGATACGATCTGCCAGAACCCGACGAAAACCGCGAAACTCGAACGTCCTGCCGTTGACCCGTGAGAGTCATTGGCAGCCCCTCGGATGCAGCAAGCTGCACCCAAGAGTGGGCAAGCTCTAAACCCTGTGTACATTAACAGGAGAGATTGCCGTTTTCTTTAGAAAGGAGGTGATCCAGCCGCAGGTTCTCCTACGGCTACCTT
>JBGPGF010000002.1:0-37966 GCA_041483755.1 Terriglobia bacterium
AAGCCTTTCGCACTTACCGGAGTTGTGGTTGCAGAGGTCCTGCAAGGGCTCACACGGCATGTCAGCGAGATTGAGCGTTATCTCTCCATGTGGGAAATGCTCGAGCCTCGCGGTTTCAAGACTAATCGCGAAGCTGCGGCCATCTTCCGGCTGGGCCGCGCCAACGGCATCAGCCTCACAACCATTGACACGCTCATCGCAGCCATCGCTATCGAGCATGGTACAAGCGTCTTTACTCTCGACAAAGATTTCTATCGCATCGCTCGCCTCACAAAACTTCCCTTGCACACCCCGTCAGGGTCACTCTCTTAAGAAGAGCACTTGGCGGCCGCCCAAGAGGACGTGAAGGGTTAGGACTCGAAGATGACCTGTGCCAGAGCTTGCTGCGCCGTATGTGTGATGCACATGCACTTCGGCGTAAGAGTAGCGGCCGGGGGAGGTTACGGGCGCGGGGAGTGAAGCTTGATGGGAAGGACGCGAGCGTAATTCTTGAAGTCGAGGTCGGTGGTGAAGATGGACCAGTGACGGGACAGGGCCACGGAGCAGATGAGGATGTCGGAAAGGGAAACGGCAACCCCTTTTGCGCGGCAGGCGTTCCCGGCCTTGGCGGCGGCTTCGTAGTCGGCCGTGCCGATGGGCTCGTCGGGAAAAGCGCGAAGCGTGGCTCGAAGGGTCTCGAATTGTCCAGGCGATTTGACGCCGGAGAGCAGCTCTTGGCGGACGAAGCCAAGTATGCGGGCACGGCCATCCTTGATCAGCTCGGTAAGGCCGGCGACCGTGGATCTTTCGGCCGGGGACAAGTGCTGCGGTTTGCGGCGGAAGGCGAGAGACCAGACGGAGGTGTCAACCAGCGTATTCACTTGCGCTTGGCGATGCGTTCGCGGCGGTAGTCAAAGGCCGGGTCGTAGTCAATGGTCCCGAAAAGCGCGAGGATGCCCTGCTGTTTGCGGCGACGAATATATTCGTCGAGGGCGGCCGTGACGGTTTCCTTCTTGGTGCGATGGCGGCCGAGTTTCTGGGCTTCAACGATGAGGCGGTCGTCAATGGCGAGGTTGGTTGGCAAGGAACACCCAAGCCAATTCTTACACAGAGACATGTGTGAAATCAACTACATTTCTGTGTGTACAAGCGAAGTCTAGGACTCGAAGATGACTTGCGCGAGGGCTTGCTGGACGGTGTGGGTGATGCTGATGGAGATGCGCTTGACGCCCAGGGCGTCCGCGATTTCACGAGCCGCGCCGCGCAGCTCGAGCGTGGGGCGGCCGCTCGGCTCGCGCACCACTTCGATGTCCGTCCAGCGCACGCCGCGCCGCCAGCCGGTGCCGAGGGCTTTCATGGCGGCCTCTTTGGCTGCGAAGCGCCCGGCGTAGCGCTCGTATTTGTTGCGGAAGCCGTCGCAGTAGGCGGCCTCCGCGGGTGTGTAGATGCGCCGCAGAAACGGTTCGCCGCGCCGCTCGATCGCCGCGCGCACGCGGTCCACTTCGGCAATGTCCACGCCCATGCCCACGATCATCGCTCACCCAATGTAGTGGCGGGTCTTCACACCCGCGCTTTCGCTCTGCCGCTGACCAGAAATCTTGGCGATTGCGATTATACTCATTCCCTTGTGTCTCCAGTGAAAACGCAACCGAAGAAGAAGCGGGCGCTGAAGCAACGCTGCGCCCCCGCAGTCGCGGGCTGGACGGAACTGCGCAAAGGCGGTGTGCGCATCCTGCAAGCCGCCGCGCTGGCGAAGCTTCCCTGGCTTGTCCACGGATTCAGCACACGACCCGGCGGCCTGAGCATGCTTGGCGATGAACGAGTGCTCAATCTCGGCTTCACCGAGTGGGACACGCGCGAAAATGTACTGGAAAACCGGAAGCGGTTCCAGGCCGCCCTTGGCGCGCCGGAAATGAAACTCGCGACGCTGCGGCAAATCCATTCCGATGTGATCTGCCGCTTCGACCGAGCGCCGAAAGATTCCTGCCGCGCCGACGCCTCCGCAACGAATCGCGCGGGACTTCTTCTGGCTGCGCAAACAGCCGACTGCGTGCCGATTCTGCTAGTGGATCCGCGGCAGCGCGCGGTCGCCGCAGTGCATGCCGGGTGGCGCGGCACGCTGCGGCGCATCGCAATGAAAACGATTGGGCGAATGCGGATGGAATTTGGCACGCGCCCAGAAGAACTCGTCGCGGCGATTGGCCCGGCCATCGGCGGATGCTGCTACGAAGTCGGCACGGAAGTGGCACAGGCCTTCTCCACGCAATTCGCGAACGCCGCGAACTGGTTCGATGAGCTGCGCACCGGCGACGAGCCCAACCCGCTGCAATGGCTGAACATGATGCCCCCGGGCCACCAGCCGCCGCCGAAAAATGTGCTCCTCGATTTGCGCAAAGCCAATCACGCGCAGCTTCTCGATGCGGGTCTGCGCGACGCAAACATCTTTGTCAGCGGCCTGTGTACCAGGTGCCGCACGGATCTGTTTTTTAGTTATCGCAAGGAAGGAGCGCAGGCGGGCCGCATGATGTCCGTCATCGGCATCAAGACCTAGCCTTTTACTTCCAGCAATGCCAATTGGCCGCAAGCCGCCATCACATCGCGCCCGCGCGAAAGCCGGGTGAACGCGGGAATTCCCTTCTCGATCAGGATGCGGTGAAACTCGCCGATTTGCTCCGCGGCGGGCTCGCGGTACGGAAGCTCCCCGGGATTCCACGGGATCAAATTCACCTTCACGCGGCCCATATTTGCCAAAAGCCGCACCACGCGCCGCGCATCCTCCGCCGTGTCGTTCACTCCGCCCATCAGCACGTATTCGAACGTCAGATATTCCCGCGGTCCGCGGGGATAATTCCGGCACGCTTCCAGCAGCACGGGCAGCGGATATTTTTTGTTGATGGGCATCAGCGCGCCGCGCTGCTCGTCGTTCGAGGCATTCAGCGAAATCGCCAGTTTCGGCCGCACCTTCTCCTGCCCCAGCCGCTCGATCCCCGGCACGATCCCGCTGGTGGAAAGCGTCACATGCCTGGGCGCCAGCCCCATACCCTTTTGATCCAGCAGAATGCGCACTGCGGCCATCACCGCGTCATAGTTCAGCAGTGGCTCGCCCTGGCCCATCAGCACGACGTTGGTCTGCGGCGCGAGCGCAGCTTTGTGCTCTTCGAGCGGGAGCAACACTTGCGCCAGGATTTCTCCGGTCGTGAGGTTTCGAATCAGCCCAAGTTGCGCCGTCAGGCAGAAGTGGCAATCCACGGCGCAACCGGCCTGCGTCGAGATGCAGATGGTTTGCCGGCCTTCGCTGGGGATGAAAACGGCCTCGACGGACGCGGGGCGCGCTGGCTTCTCCTCACCGGGCGGCAGCGAGAAGAGATAGCGCACGGCGCCGTCCCGCGATGCGTAGCGGCGAACCACCTGCGGCAGCGAAACCCGCGTCTGTGCGGCAAGCCGCTCGCGCAACGGCGCGGGCAAGTTCGTCATTTGCGCAAGTTCGAACCGGCGCTCCACATAAAGCGCATGATAAAGCTGCGCGCCGCGATAGGCGGGCTCACCGAGCTTCGCGAACAGCGTCTTCAGCTCTTCCCGGTTTTTCCCTAGCAATTCAGTGGGCATCGTAGTCCGTTTGCAATGGCAAGGAACTCTCCAACAACCAGAATGCCCATCGTTCCGCTGCGATTCAAGCCCGGCCATCGGCCAGCCCGGCCTCGCCTTCCCCCCGGCTACGCGGATGTGTTATAACCATCGGGCCGTGGAACGAGCCGCGAGGTTGGAGCCCGCACCGGATGCGGCGGCGGAAAAACCTGAGCCGCCCGTGGAGGACGCTTCGCGCTATTGCCCCGTCTGCTGGCAGCGCCTGGAATCGCGCCGCTGCAAGCTGATCTGCGTGGTCTGCGGTTATTACATGTCCTGTTCGGACTACTACTAAACGATTTTGTGGCGATGGGAGGGCCCGCGCCGCTCGATAACGAGGAGGAACGAACCGTGGCTTTGAAAATGACGACCCGCGAAGTGGATGGCGTGGCGGTGGTGGCGCTCGATGGGCGCATCGTGCTGGGCGAAGAGAGCACGGCACTGCGCGAGAAGGTGAAGAGCCTGCTGGCCGAGGGCAAGAAGAAAATGGTTTTGAACATGAGCAACATCACGTTTATCGACAGCGCGGGGCTCGGGACGCTCGTGGCCGCGCATACCAGCGCCAAGACGCAGGGCGCATCGCTGCGGCTGTGCCACCTGGGCGCAAAATTTCAAGAAGTTTTGCAGATCACCAAGCTGGTGACCGTTTTCGATGTCTTCGACACGGAAACGGCGGCCGTGGCCAGCTTTTCAAAGCCGTAATTTCCGCTTCTCCCGATTTCTCCGAGGGCACGCCCGCGCGTGCCCTTTCTTGCGCTACTCCACGCGATACATCGTGATTCCGCTTAACAGCTTCGGATAAAAGTCCGTGGACTTCTGGGGCATCACCTCGCCGGCCGTGGCGATGCGCATCACTTGCTCGACGTCCACCGGGTTCAGCAGAAACGCAATTTGCGCTACGCCGCGATCCACTGCCTCCATGGCGGCAACGGCATCGCGCTCGTAGGCAAGATTTGCCTCGGCCGAAACCGACTGCGGCGTGATGCCCATGCCAGCTTCCAAAATTCCCCGGTGCAGCAGAACCACGTCCAGCTCGCTTTGGAGCGGCGAAACATTTGGCAGAAGCCGCGCCGGATCCGCGCCGGGACGCAGCGTTAACAGGAAATACGCCTTCGGCGCCGCACCTGCGGCGGCAACGCCAATCGCGCGGCGCGGGCTGGCGGCGAGACGATCGAGGAACCGTGTGCGTGCCTCAGCCTGTTCGCCATTCGTGCTGTACGCGAATGATTCGAGTTCGAACCAGGGGTGGAGATGCCCACGAAGCTTTTCCCATGAAAATTCCGGCAGCCGCGACACGACGCGATGCGTAGGGAGAACCGTGAGACCTTCGCTGCGCGTGTTGATGAAGGTCATCATGGCGCGCTCGCAGGGAGCGTCGGGAGACGGCTCGCCGATTACGCTGGCCCTGGCGCGACATTCGTTGCGATAGTTCAGCGCCGTTTCGTAGCGATGGTGGCCGTCGGCAATCACGAGCTTTTGATCGGCCATGGCGCGCTGGATTTTCGCCACGCGCGCCGGGTCGGAGATAATCCACAATCTGTGCAACACGCCGTACTCGTCGCGCACATCCGTCGCAGGAGGCCCCGCGGCGGCGGCTTCTTCGAGGATGGCGTCCACGCGCCGGGCAGGATCGGAATAGAGCATGAAGAGCTGGCCGGTGTGCGTCCGCGTGTGGCGGAGCAACTCGAGGCGGTCGGCCTTGGGGCCGGAGAGCGTTTGCTCGTGGCGGAATACGACGCCCGCGGAGTAGTCCTCGAGCTTGCCCGCGCCGATGAAGCCGCGGCGCGTGCGGCGCTCGTCTGTTCCCGGCACCGTGTACTCTTGGGAGTAGGCGTAAAACGCGGGCGCCGTATCTGGGGTCACAACCTGGCTGCGAATCCAGCTTTCCAGCGCCGCGGCCCCGCGCGTATAGACGTTTTCCTCCGGCGAATCGTCCGGAAAGACGCGACCCTTTTCGACGGCGATGAGGTTGTGGGGATCAAAGGAATAATATTGTTCCTGCATCGCGGGAGAAATCTTGTCGTAAGGCTGCGTCAGGACCTGTTCGAACGCCACGTGGGCGGGGTTGTACCGATACGCGCGAAAGGGATGGACCTGGGCCATGGCGTGTTCGGAAACGCTCCTTGAAGTCTTGGAACCTTACTATTGTAAGCGAGGTCGCCAGAATTCAGGAAAGATGTGACTCGTGCTTGAGGAACTGTGCGTGCTTGTCCCCGTAATACAATAGGAGGCTCATGCCGACCACGAAATTGGCTCCTGTTCGCGCGTTGATTTTCGATCTCGATGGCACGCTGATTGATTCCGAGAAAGACTTGGTACTCTCGGTCAACGCGATGTTGCGACAGCTCGGGCGCGCCGAACTGGCCGAAGAGACGATCTCAGGATACATCGGCCAGGGCGCGCCGGTGCTCATTGCGCGGGCGTTGGGAAATGGGGCGGCGGGGGCCGTCACCGACGAAGAACAGAAGAGAGCGCTGCAATTTTTCCTCGGTTACTACGAAGAGCACAAGATGGACAACACGCGGGCATATCCGGGCGTGGCGGAAGCCCTGGCGGAGTTGCGCGGCTACCCGATGGCCGTTTTGACCAACAAACCGCACCGCATCAGCCGGAGGATTCTGGAG
Source organism: Terriglobia bacterium (assembly GCA_041483755.1). GTDB lineage: Bacteria > Acidobacteriota > Terriglobia > Acidiferrales > UBA7541 > Acidiferrum. Next base: position 6,228 of record JBGPGF010000002.1, read on the forward strand.
GCGCTGGGCCTGGCCGGCTATTTTCGCGCCATCTACGGCGGGAACAGCTTTGAGACGAAGAAGCCCGACCCTCTCGGCGCGCAGACGATTCTCCACGAGTTTGGGGTGGCGCCGGGCGAAGCGCTTCTGATTGGCGATTCCGAGATTGACGTGCAGACCGCGCGGAATGCGGGGACGCTCGCTGCGGTGGTCACCTACGGCTTCGGCGTCTACGATCGCACCGCGCATCCCGCCGATGTTTACCTTGACTCTCTGACCGCGCTTATTCCCATGTTGCGCTGGGATCGCGGCTGAACCGGACGCTCAGTTCCGGGCGAAAGGTGCGACAGCGGGCAACGGTGCGCAGCCGGCTCGCGTTCTTTAGCGGATGACGAGGCGCGTGAAGGGGAAGACATAGGCTTGCAGGAACACCAGCACGCCGACCAGGCAAGCCAAAGCAATGCTGTGGAAGAAAACGTAACGCAAGATGTCGCCTTCGTGACCGTACCACTCGGTGGCGGTCGAGGCCACCACGATGCTCTGGGCGTCAACCATCTTGCCCATCACACCGCCGCAACTATTGGCCGAGGCCATCAAATTCGGCGAGATGCCAATTTGCTGAGCCGTGATGCGCTGCAAGCTGCCGAAGAGCACGTTGGACGAGGTGTCCGAACCCGTGAGCGCGACGCCCAGCCAGCCGAGCAGCGTACCGAAGAACGGATACAGCATCCCCGTTCTGGCGAAGGCCAAGCCCATGGTCGCGTCCAGACCCGAGTAGCGAGTGATGAACCCCAGGGCCATCATGGCGGAGATGGTCAGCAGGGAGAAGCGCACGCGGACGATGGTCTTCGCGTAAACCTTCATCATTCTGGAGAGGCTGAGCCCCATGACGAAACCGGAAAGGATGGCAGCGAGCAGAATGCCGGTGCCCGTTGCGGAGAGCCAGTTCAGAACAAAGACCGCGCCTTCGGCTGCGGGTTTCGCCACCACGGGGGGAACGCGCTCGATCATCTTGTCCAGACCCATGATGGGAAACTTCAACGCCGAGGTTTGGTCCAGGAAGTTCTTCACTGTGGGCAATCCCCACAGGAATACGAGCACGCTGAGAATCAACCAGGGCAGCCAGGCGCGGACGACGGCGGCGCGCTCGTGGCCGTGGCTGCCACGGGCGCTGCGCTCATTTGTTTCGTGTTCGAAGCCGTAAATGCGCTTGGGATGCCACTTCAACAGGAACAGGATCAGAGCGGCCATCGAGACAACGGAGGCGACGATGTCCACCAGCCAGGGGCCGTGAAAGTTCGACACCAAGTACTGCGGAATCGCAAAAGAAACGCCCGCCACCAGAATCGCCGGCCAAACCTCACGCATGGCGGCGAAGCCGGCAAACGCCCAGATCAGCCAGAAGGGCACCAGGACCGCGAAAAACGGCAGGATGCGCCCGACCTGCGCGCTGAGCATGTGCAGGTCCAGCCCGGTGACGGCTTGCAAGGAAATGAGCGGGATGCCGAGCGCGCCGTAGGCCACCGGCGCCGTGTTGGCGATCAACGAGAGGCCCGAGGCTTCGAGCGGGCGGAATCCCAGCCCGATCAGAATGGCAGCGGTGACCGCCACCGGCGCGCCGAACCCGGCAGCGCCTTCGAAAAACGCGCCGAAGGCGAAGGCGATCAGCAACAATTGTAACCGGCGGTCCTGGGTGATTCCCGTGAGGCTCTCCTGCAGGACCTTGAACAGACCGGTCTCGAGAGTGAGTTGATACAGGAAGATGACGTTCAGGATGATCCAGCCAATCGGCAACAAGCCGAAAGCCGCTCCGTAAAGCGAAGTCTTGGCGGCCATTTTGACCGGCATGTGAAAGACGCCCACGGCCACGACGAACGCCGTGACGAGTCCCAGAACTGCCGCGTAGTGAGCCTTCATGCGAAGAACGGCAAGAGTACCAAGCAGCACGACGACGGGAAGAGCCGCGATGATTGTGGAGAGCCACCAACTGCCCGTCGGGTCGTAGTTCTGCGCCCACGGATCTGTTGGCCCCGCCCCGGCGCAGGCAAGGACGACGATGGCGGCCGCCACCAAGGCCATCAGGATGCCGGGGAGAGGGCCGGCAGTTTCCGGCTTAGAAGCAGGTTGTGATGCAACACCGGACATAAGCACCTCGATACCGCTACGCCCACACACGCTTGAATGCAAGCGTTCGAGGTCATCATAACGGCTGAGGCTCCGGCACCCAATGGAATTGATTTAGCACAAAGACGCGGAAGGGCGGGCAGCGAGAAGGACGGGCGGCGCATCCCATGTGGGAGCGAGAATGTAAAATTTTTGTAGAGGCGAGCGTGTTCAAATCCGATTCTGGTAGGATTGAGGGTATGAAAACAACTATTGTTCGGGCATTGGCGGTGGCGTTGATGCTGGCGATTGCGGCGCCGGAGGGCTGGGCGACGTGCGGAGGCGGTGGGGGCGGCGGAGTCGGCGGAATGTCGCCGGGGTCCGGCGGCGGAGCGGGGATGCCGGAGCAGGTGTATTACGTGCCGTGGAAGGTGCTGCAAGCGAATGAAGCGGCGCGGACCGAAGGGCTGGTCCTGTACTGGTTTCCGTCGTCACCGGAAGAGCTGCAACGGTCGAGCCTGCGCGTCTCGCGGGAACTGGCGCTTTATGCTTCGCAATGCGTGGCGATGCAAGTGGCCGGAGTGAGCACACCCCCGGGACAAAAGTTCGTGGCCGACTCCAAGCTGCCGGTGGCCGTGCTGGCGACGGCTGACGGGAAGCTCGTGGGGAAATTGGAGAATACAAACGGACGGCTGAACATCGGGGACGTGGAGAAGCTTCTTGGAAGCGAGATGAAGAAGCGGGAGGACGCTCTTTCGGAGCAGTTGAAAGACGGGAAGAGCCGTGCGAAGTCGGGCGACAGCGCGGGCGCTATTTCAGCTTTGCGGACGGTTTATGAACAGAAGTGCCTTTTCCCGAAAAAAGCCAAGGACGCGGCGAAGGAACTGAAGAAGCTCGGCGTGAACGACGTGGCGGAAGTGCCGGACGCGCCGATCTTTGAGGCGAAGGCCAGCGCGCGGATTGAAGAGACGATGCGGCGGGGGCTGGCGGCAGAGATGGCGGCGAAATACGGCGACGCGGAGAAGCTCTATGGGGAAGCGCACCGCATGGATCCCGCCGATCCTGCGCCGTTGCGTTACCTGGGCGAAGTGTACCGTCACGAGACGGGCGAATGGGACAAGGCGCGGACGACGTTTGAAGCGATCCTGGCGATGCCCGCGGATCCGCTTTCGCGCGCGGTGGCGCTGCACGGCTTGGGAAAGATGACGATTCACGAAGGAGACTTCGCGAAGGGTCTGAGCCTGATGGAAAGCTCGGTGAAGGAGTATCCGCTGGCGCTGGCGTACCGCAACCTGGCGGTGTACTGGAATTCCGAGGGCGACACGGCGAAGGCGGACCAGTACACAAGAGAAGCGCTGGCGCTCGATCCGAAAGACCCGTTCAACCTGATCTTTGCGGCGGCGTTCCTGGCTGGGAACGGGCACGGAAACGAGGCGCTGAAGATTGCGCGGGAAAACGAAGCGCTGCTGGAGGCGTCGTACAACCTGGCGGCGATTTACGCGCAGATGGGGCAGAGGGACAAAGCACTGACGCTGCTGAAGCGGCACTTCTTCGAGTATGAGCGCTACCAATCGGTGCGGGCGAAGGAAATGATGGAAGCGCGGGTGGACGCGGTGTTCGCTTCGCTGCGCAGCGACGCGGATTTTATCGCGCTGACGAGCGGCGCCGACGGGAAACTTCCCGTGCCGGAAGCGATGAGCTCACAACCACGCAGCGCGCAGTAAACCCAAGCACAGAAGGAATAGACGGTTAGAACCAAGTCTGGCGGCGATAGGCGCGATATTCTTCGCCGAATTTTTCCTCGAGGACGCGGGCTTCCTTGCGGGCGCGTATGAGCTGTATTGGAATAATAAGAACAAGAACGAACAGAAAAACTGGCCTCCTCCAGAAGAGAATCACGCCAGCAATGACGAGCAGACTAAAAACGTAGATGGGATTGCGGATTCTGCGATACAGACCGTGCGTGACGAGAGCGCGGGCCTGCGCACTGATCGAGAAGGAGGCGCCGAGCTGCACGTGAGCAGTGAACCAGAGAAGAATGCCCGGCACGAACAGACAAACACCAAGCGTTTGCATCCAGGTCCAGGGTCGTGGCGGGTTTTGCCAAACCTGGTAGCCGAGCAGGCCAAGAAGAACGACAAAGAGCGCCAAACGCCGCGGGAATGACATGGACGGCTCAGATTACCAGATTTTGCAGACCTGCTCGCGGACCATGGCGTCGCCCTTTTTGCAGCCGAAGGCCCTGGCGAATTCGGCCATATTGGAGAGCGGGGCGATGCCGCGGAAGCGCGGGAGCGGGTGCGGATTGGTATTGGTGAGCAAGCGCGCGAATTCGGGGCGGAGATTGGCGCCCCAGACTTGCGCCCAGCCGAGGAAGAAACGCTGCTCGGGAGTAAAGCCGTCCACATCCTTGGGGCGCGGCTTGCCGGCGAGAGACTTCTCGTAAGCGGCGTAGGCGATGGTGAGGCCGCCGAGGTCGGCGATGCTTTCGCCTTCGACGAGCTTGCCGTTCTGGTGCAGGCCCTTTTCGACCTCGTAGCCGTCAAATTGTTTCGCGACGCAATCGCCGCGTTCCTGGAAATTCTTGATGTCCTGATCGGTCCACCAGTTTTTGAGGTTGCCCTGGGCGTCGAACTTCGCGCCTTGGTCGTCGAAGCCGTGGGTGATCTCGTGGCCGATGACGGCGCCCATGCCGCCGTAGTTGACGGAATCGTCGGCCTGCGGATCGTAGAAGGGCGGCTGGAGAATGCCGGCGGGGAAGACGATCTCGTTCAACTGGGAATTGTTGTAGGCGTTGACGGTGGGCGGAGACATGCCCCATTCGCCGCGGTCCACGGGCTTGCCGATTTTGGCAAGGTCGCGGGCGGTCTCGAAGCGTGCGCCGCGGAGGAAATTGGCGGCATACGAATTGCGATCCACCTGGAGTGCGGAGTAGTCGCGCCACTTGTCCGGGTAGCCGATTTTCACGGCGAAGGCTTCGAGCTTGGCGGCGGCCGCTTTGCGCGTTTCCGCGCTCATCCAAGAGAGAGTGGGAAGGTCGTCGCGGAGGGCGGCGAGGAGATTGTGGACCATTTCGAGGGTGCGGGCCTTGGCTTGCTGCGGAAAGTATTTCTGGACGTAGATTTGGCCGAGGGCTTCGCCCAAGTTACGGTCGGTGGCGCGCACGCAGCGCTTCCAGCGCGGCTGGAGCTCCTTCGCGCCGGTGAGCAGCTTGCCGTTGAACTCGAAATTTTCCTGCACGAAAGCGCCGGGGAGCGCGTCGGCGGCGCCGTGAAGCAGGTGCCAGCGGAGATAGGTTTTCCAGTCATCGAGAGGCGCGGCGGCGAGCTGGTTGTCAACTTCCTTGAGGAAATCGGGCTGGCTGACGTTGAGCTCGGCAAGGCCGGGGCGGCCCGCAGCGGCAAAGTAATCTTTCCAATTGGTGTGCGGAGCCAGTTGCTGGAGCTGGACGAGGGACATCTTGTGGTACTGGATGTCTGGGTCGCGGAGCTGGACCCTGGTCATGGAGGCTTTGGCCAGTGCACTTTCGAGCGCGAGGACGGTCTTGGCTTCAAAGGCGGCTTTTTCAGGCGCATCACCGGCGAGCGTGAACATTTTCACGACGTGTTTTTCGTAGGCTTCGCGCAACTGCTTGGACTTGTCGTCGTCGCGAAGGTAGTAGTCGCGGTCCGGCATTCCCAGGCCGGCCTGGTTGATTTCGCCGATGACCTGCGTGCTGTCCTTGAAGTCCTGGTCGGATTCGAAACGGAAAGGAACGCGCACGCCTTCATTCTGGAGGTGCGCGATTTCCTGCAGAATTGCGGCGCCGTTGCTCATGGCGTCCATGCGGGCAAATTCCGCAGCGAGCGGCTTCAGACCTTGCGCATCAATGGCGTCGGTGTTCATGCAACTGGCGTAGAAATCGCCGATTTTCTGTTCACTGGAGCCCGCTGCGGCGGCCTTGTTGGCGGCGGCGTTTTCGAGGATGGCACGGAGCGACTGCTGGTTGCGGTCGGCGAGCTGCGTGAAGGTGCCCCAATTGGAATAGTCGGCGGGGATGGGGTTGTTCTTCATCCAACTGCCCATGGCCAACTGATAGAAGTCGTCGCAAGGCTTACAGGTGCGATCCAGACTGGAGAGATCAAACCCCCACGAGGAGGCGGAATCCGCCGCAGCGTTTGCGTTGCGACCGCCAGAGAGAAGAATCGAGAAACTAAGAACTAAAACCGAAGAGAAGACCAACCCCGCCAGGAAACGACGCTTGAACATACTCACCCCCCCAGAGGAAAAACGTACCGCTCGCAAAAAAGCCGAGTAGATTCTAGCAGAGAGGACTCCGCCGGAGTCCGGCGATGCGAAAATTGACAACTAGGCGCCGGAGGGCTCGGGCGTTACTTGGCGGCCGGATAGGTTTGATATTTGGAGACGTTCACGCTTTTCCAGTCGTCGCGAATGATGGCTTCGCGGATCTGCGCCGCGGTCTTGCCTTTGCGGCCCTGCTCGTAACTGAAGAACGTCTCACGCATGCAGATTTCGCAGACGGAAGCGTGCTTGGAGACGAAGCAATCCAGGAGACTGCCGTGGCCGTGGCTGCGGTCGCAGTGGCAGTAGCAAGGTACCTGATAGAGCGTCTTCTTGATGCGGGCCGCGATGGCGTAGGCGTTTTGTACCTCGGCAACGTCGAAGAGTTCAGGGCTGAGCGTGGCCGGCAAAGGCCCCTCGGGAATTTGCGGATGGTAGGCGGGGATGGGCTCAGGATCGGACATTTGCGGCGCACGGGAATCGGCGCGCTGCGGCAAGAGAGCCAGGCCGATGCCCAGGATGAACAGGACCGCCACGCCCGCAACTGTCTTGGATTCGAGTTTCATGATTGTTACTCCCTCACGCCCATTGCACTCCACTCATTCTACTCTACGGCGAAGTGCAAACAAATTCCAGCCAAAGCAGGAACGAAAATCGGATGGATAGCATCGAATGCTATGCACAGCAACAGAAGGGAGTTCCGGGGGGGCGGTGTCGTCCTGGAAGCAGCGCTATAGGCGTACTACTTGACGAAGCAACTCTTTTGGGTAAACTGCCCTTTTCACTATGGCTACCGCGCCACAAGTCGTCCAGTACGAAGTCGCGCACGATTTTGAGTTTCCGCAGCGCGAGGCGGCCTTTTTCTACGGTCTCTTTTTGCGCGGGCACTCGGCAGACGAGCTGCGGCGTGACATCGGCGTGCCTTCTCAAGTGATGGCCAGATGGGATCGCGAAGCGAAGCGTCAGCCCGAGTTGCGCGACCTGTTCGAGCGGATGATTGAGTATCGCCGGCACGTGCTGGCCATCTTTGAAGCGCTGGTCGGCTCGGAAGGGCGTACCCAGCGCTTGCAGTGAGGCCTGCGGGCTTCCCGCCTCTGCGGTAAAATCAACAACAGCGGCATGTCCGAAGGTCCAGGGTGCCTGCCTGGGCCGAGGGCGGGGAACGTTTTGGACCAGGCAACCCGGGGAGGAGACACCGCCTCTAAGAGGAATCAGGGGCAAGTGTCAGATAATTCAGGGGATTCCTCGATTGACGTAGCCCCGCCGGCGCATATAGAATGCGTTGTCCCCTGGGTAGAGGTGCATACATGCCACGGCTCGTTCGCATCCTGACAGTATTTGTTTTTGCTTTCGGTGTCTTCCTTCCTCCGGCTTCCGCGCAGGAAGCGCAAGCTCCTTCCAAATCCCCTCGGCAGATCAGCAAGGAAGCAAAGAAAAGGCAGAAACAGGCTTATAAAGAACTGGGTGAATATAAGACGTGGCTGGAAAATGACGTGACATACATCATTTCGCCCGAGGAGCGCACCGCATTCCTGCAGCTTGCGACCAACGAAGAACGCGAGCAGTTCATCGAACAGTTTTGGCTCCGCCGCAGCGAAAACCCCGACCTGCCGGACAATCAATTCAAGGAAGAGCACTATCGGCGGATCGCCTACGCGAACGAGCACTATGCCTCGGGAATTCCGGGTTGGAGGACGGATCGCGGGAGAATCTACATCACATGGGGTCCGCCGGACGAAATCGAGTCGCATCCGACGGGCGGTACGTACAACCGGCCGGAGGAAGAAGGCGGCGGCTCCACGCAAACGTACGCGTGGGAGAAGTGGCGGTACCGATATCTGGGTGCGGTGGGACTCGGAGAAAACGTCGAGCTTGAGTTCGTGGATGTGAGCGGTTCGGGTGAATACAGATTTACGACGGACCCCTCCGAGAAGGACGCTCTGACGCGCGTACCGGGCGCAGGCCTGAGCACAGCGGAAGCGATGGGCATGTCCTCAAAAGCGGACCGGTTTTCGAACACCGACGGCACGTTATCGCCACGGTCCATGACCGGAGGAGTGGCGAATGGCAAGGATGAATTCAGCCGACTGGAAAAGATGGCCGCGATCTTTAAGGCGCCAGCCGTAAAGTTCAAGGATTTGGAAGCGCTGGTGACCTCGCGCATCGTGCGCGACCAACTGCACTTTGACTGGCGGACGGATTTCATGAAGGTGACCAGCGACGCCGTGCTTGTGCCGGTCACGATCCAGATCCCGAACACGCAGCTTTCATTCCAGAACAAGGACGGCGTGCATTCGGCGAAGATCAACATATTTGGCCGCGTGAGCACGCTGACGGGCCGGGTGGTGCAAACGTTTGAAGACTCGGTGAGCCGTGACTTTCCGGACTCGCTCTTTCAGCAGTCGTTGAAGCTGTATTCGATCTATCAGAAGACGGTACCGCTGCGGCCGGGGCTGTACCGGCTGGACCTGGTGGTCAAGGATGAGCAGAGCGGGAACGTGGGCGTGGAGAATACGCGATTGGCGGTGCCGCGCTACGAAGACGAAAAGCTGGAAGCGAGCTCGCTGATCCTGGCGGATCAGATCGAGCACGTGCCGGCGCGGCAGATCGGCACGGGCCAGTTTGTGATCGGCTCGACGAAAGTGCGCCCGCGCCTGGCTGCGGACTTCACGAGCGAGGATAAACTCGGCATCTATCTGCAGGTGTACAACCTGAAAGTGGACGAAAAGGCCCACAAGCCGAACGCCACGATGCAGTACGTGGTCAAGAAGGGCAATGAGGAAGTGCTCAGCTTCAAGGAAACTACGGAACAGATGAAACAGAGCGGCGAACAGATCACGATTGAGCGCCTTTTGCCACTGGCCACGCTGACTCCCGGCAAGTACTCACTGCAGGTGAGCGCCACAGACTTGCTGACGAACCAGACGATCTCTCGAACGGCCGAGTTTACGGTGAAAGCGCCGCGGGAAACGAAGGCGGCGGCGAACAGTTTGCCGGGGAGGTAGCACGAGTTGATGTCTGGACGACGCCGGTTTCGGATTCCCGGGGTCCTGGTCCTGACGGCAGCGCTGGCGTCACTTGGCGCCAGCGGGACGCCCGCGCAAGCCGGAGTTGTGTCCGGCAAGCTGACGGGGGTCGTGCGCGATACCGCGGGGACGCCCCAGATGGGCGCAAGCGTTCAGATTGTCGCCGAAGGCGCCTCTTCCAAGTTTGCATCGCCGCTCCAAGAACACCTCACGAACACGCTGGGAATCTTCCGGGGAGAGAGCCTTTCCCCGGGTCTGTACGCCGTTCGAGTGACGCTGGCCGGTTTTCTGCCGACCCTGGAACAGCACGTTCGAGTGGCCGCCAATGTCACCACCATGGTGCGCATCGAGATGGAATCCATGTTTGCTTCACTCGATCGTTTGCGCCACCAACCCACAGCGCCCACCGATACCGATGACTGGAAATGGGTGCTGCGCTCGTCGGCGGCGATGCGTCCGGTTCTTCAATGGGTGGAGGACGGGCAGCGAAACAAGAGTGAGAGCAGCACAGGGGCGGGAGTTTACCCGCACGCGCGGCTGGAATTGACGAGTGGGGCACGCCGCCTGGGATCGGTTGCCAACGAGGCCGATTCTGCCGGGACAGCCTTCGCCTACGATCAGAAGCTTGGTGGCACGAGCCGCCTGTTATTGGCAGGCCAGATGAGCTACGAGCGCGCGCCGGCGGGCGGGATTGCCGCGGTCTGGCTGCCTTCGGGTTCGCTGGGTGCGGGACCGCAGACGACGCTCGTTGTGCGGGAAGCGAAGCTCGGCTGGGAAGGGCGCACGTTCCGCGGCATGCGGCTGGCACAGAACGGAGCGGTGGATTTGGGCGACCGCGCCACGGTGAGGTACGGCGCCGAGTATGTCTTTGCGGGCCTCGATCGGGCCGTATCCTCGCTCCGGCCGCGCTTGGAAGCGGACGTGCGCTTGGGCAGCGAATGGCGTGTAGCGGTGGTGTTCGCAGCGCAGCCCAGCGCGCCGGCGCTTCTCGATGGCGTGGGCAGTGAAGATGGCGGCGCGCCGCTGCTGGCCGCGCTGAATGAGCTCCATGCATTTCCCACGCTTCTCTGGCGCGGGGGGCGGCCAGTTCTGGAGGCCGGGTGGCACGAAGAGCTCGCCGCAGAGCGCAAGATGGGCGGGCGTGGCAGGCTCCAGATCGCCGCATTCCACGACGACAATCAACACGTGGCCGTCTTCGGAAGAAGCAACGGCGAAGTGTCCGGCACGGATTTCTTCCGCGACTTTTTTTCCGATGCTCTGGCCTACGATGGGGGATCGTCCGCTTCGTGGGGCGCGCGCGCCGGGCTGCGCGAAAAGTTGAACGATAACGTCGAATTAACGGCAGTTTATACGTTTGCGGGGGCTCTCGCCCCGCGAACAGACGCGACGGCAAGGCCCGGGGATGGGGATGTGCGCGGCGCGCTGCAGACGCAGCAACGTCACGCCGTCACGGCTGGCGTGCGGGCGCGGATGCCGCGTCTGAGGACCCAAGTGGACGCAGGGTACCAGTGGATCAGCGGGCTGATCGTTTCGCGGCTCGACAATTACGGCGAAATACTCTTTCAAAGCGATCCGTTTCTGCATGTGAGCGTTCGCCAGAGGCTTCCAAAGTTCGGCCCGGGCCAATGGGAAGCTCTGGCGCAGTGCGAGAACCTTTTGGCGCAGGGATATGTTCCGATGAACGGGCGGGATGGCAGCGTTGTCTTTGTGCCGGCGTTTCGCACTTTTCGAGGCGGATTGAGCGTACAGTTTTAAGCTTAAGGCCCTCTCCCAAGGCTCTGGAAATTTGTATTGTGCCTTCCATAAACTGTATCCTTTTCGGAAGCCGCTCGGTTCTTGTCTGCAAGTCTCTGATTTGCTTATAGTTTTTCGTCCCAATCGGTGCAGGAAAATGGAAGAGGATTTGCACGATGAGTAGCCGGGAAAACTCTCTCCGTCTGGGCCGGCCATGAAACAGAACCTTAAAGTGAGCTTGGGCGCGGTCGTGCTGGCGCTGGCCACACTGGCCGCGATGATTTTTGCCGCGCTGAATTTCCAGCAACGGACGAGTTTTGAAAGCCCTGACGACGGCGTAAGCTGGCTGAATACGGGCTCCGGAGTTCAGGCCTGGCGAGTGTCGCTGAATTCGCCGGCGGCACACGTTGGGATTCGAGCCGGTGACCGGCTGATCTCGATCAACGGCATGGCCGTGGCCAGCGCAGTGCAAGTAACGAAGCGGCTGTCGCGCGCGGGGCTGTGGACGCAAGTGCAGTACAGGCTGACGCGGAACGGCGAAGAGTTTGAAACACCGCTGGTGACCGCGCCAGCGGAGAAACCTACTTCCGTCGAGAATTACTCGCGCATCGTTGGCCTCCTGTATCTCTTCATCGGATTATTCATCTTCGTTCGCCGGTGGAATGCGCCGCGCGCGGTGCATTTCTACGTTTTCTGTCTGGCCTCCTTTGTTCTGTGCTCGTTCCGCTACAGCGGGAAGTTCGACACGTTCGACTGGGAGGTCTACTGGGCAAACATCGTCGCGCATCTTCTGGCGCCGGCGCTGCTGCTGCACTTCGCGCTGGTCTTCCCGGAGCGCAGCGAGGGGACAAGCCGCTGGGCGGCAAAACTGGCGGGGGTGTATGCGCTGCCGGCAGTGCTGCTGCTGGTGCACATCAGCGTGGCCATGAGCGCGCTGGGATTTGTCCCGTGGCTTGGCGCGCGGATCGTGCTGAACAAGTTTTTGTATGGATGTCTGGCGGCTTATTTCTTGGGCGCCGGCTGCGTCTTCTACCGCAGCTACCGCGCAGCGCACGCGGGCATCCTCCGGCAGCAGTTGAAGTGGCTGACGGGGGGAACGCTGCTTGGCAGCTTGCCTTTTACTCTGCTCTACGTCGTGCCACTCGTTTTTGACGCCGAATTGCCGGGGTGGATGAAGTCGTCGGTGTTGAGTTCGGTGTTGAGTCTGGCGCTGATCCCGCTGTGTTTCGGCTACGCCATCATCCGCTACCGCTTGATGGACGTGGACATCATCTTCAAGCGCGGGCTGGCGTACACGGCGGCGACGGCGGGAGTCGTGGCGGCTTATTTCGGGCTGATCGGACTGATCGGATGGGTTTTCCGGACGCAGATTACACCGGGAGTTGCCGGGGAGGTGATTGCGATAGTGCTGGCGGCATTTCTTTTTCAGCCGTTCCGCGACTGGACGCAGGCGCGGCTCGACCGGTTTTTCTACCGGGACCGGCTGGATTACCGGCGCACATTGATCGAGTTCGGACGAACGCTAACCAACGAGGTGCGGCTGGACCCCATGCTCGGCTCGGTGATGGACCGGGTTTCGCAGACGCTGCTGGTGGACCGGCTGGCGATTTTCGTGGAGGACCCGGTTCGGCCGGGCACGATGCAGATGGCGCGGGCGATGGGATTGCGCGTGACGCCTCCTCTAGACCTTAGCTTCCTCGAGCCGGCCCGGCCCGAGTTCGCGCGCGGGGCGCTCTTTTTCGAGTCGCCCCGTTCCGCGCGCGAAGCGTCCGGCTCGGTTCGCCAGACGCTGGAGCAGCTCGATCTGAATTATTTTGTCCCCTGCCGAATCCGTGAGCACACCGTAGCCGTTTTGGGGCTTGGGAAGACGGTCGATGGGGACTTCCTTTCGAGCGACGACGTCGAACTGGTGCAAACCATCGCGGGCTACCTGGCCGTGGCGCTGGACAACGCGCAGCTTTACAGCTCGCTGGAGCAGAAGGCGCTGGAGATCGCGCGGTTGAAAGACTTCAGCGAGAACATCGTGGAATCGCTGAACGTTGGGGTCCTCGCCGTGGACCTCGATGGCATGGTGGAATCCTGGAACACGCAGATGGAACAGCTTTTCGGCGTGCCGCGACATGAGGCGGTCGGGCGGCGCCTCGATTCGTTGCTGCCGGGGGAACTGGCATCTGAAATCGCCGCACGGGCGGGCCAGGAACAGATCACGGGCATTTACAAACACCGCCTCGAGCATCGCGGGCGAATTCTGACGCTCAACGTCTCGATCACGCCGCTGGTGAGCAAGTCGGGGGAGCGGATCGGGCGGCTGCTGCTGCTGGACGACGTGACGCAGCGCGAGCGCATGGAAGAACAGATGACGCAGACGGAGAAACTGACGTCGCTGGGGCTGCTGGCAGCGGGAGTGGCGCACGAGGTGAATACGCCGCTGGCTGTGATCTCGAACTACATTCAGATGCTGGCCAAGCAAATGCCGGAGGGCGACCCGCGGCAGGCGATCATTGACAAGATTGTGAAGCAGACGTTCCGCGCGAGCGAGATCGTGAACAACCTGCTGAATTTCTCGCGGACGGGCGCGTCGGAGTTCGGCGATGTGGACGTAAACCGCGTGGTGGAGGAGACGCTGACGCTCGTGGCCCACCCGCTGAAGACATCCCGGATCCAGGTGGTCAAGCACCTAGGAGAGACGCTGCCGGCGGTGCGCGGCTCCTCGAACAAACTGCAGCAAGTGTTTTTGAATCTTTTCCTGAATGCGCGTGATGCCATGCCGAGCGGCGGGATGCTGGAGGTACGCACGGCGGCGCGCAACGGTTCGGTGGAGATCGAAATCGCCGATACGGGCGCAGGGATCCCGCGCGAGGACATTCACCGAATCTTCGATCCGTTCTACACGACGAAGAGCAACGGCCGGGGCACCGGCCTGGGGCTCTCGGTGAGCTACGGCATCATCAGGGAACATGCAGGAAAGATTGACGTGCGTTCGATGCCGGGCAAGGGCACGTCATTCCACCTGGAGTTCCCCGCAGCAAGGAAGACGGTCCATGCCTAAGGGTTCGATCCTTGTCGTTGACGATGAGTCCGAGATTCGCGAAGGGCTGGAACTGCTTTTATCGTCGGAGGGATACGGGGTTTCGAGCGCAGAGACGGGCGAGGCCGGCCTGGCAAAACTCGAGGAGCAACCTTTCGATCTTCTTCTGCTGGACGTGAGCCTGCCGGATCGCAACGGGCTGGACCTGCTGCGAGAGATTCGGCGCCGGGACCCGCGCCTCTCCATCGTGCTGATCACGGCGTACGGCTCGATCGACATGGCGCGGGCGGCGTTCAAGGGCGGCGCGCAGGACTACATCACCAAACCGTGGTCGAACGATGAGTTGCTGGCGCAGGTGGCGCAGGCCGTGGAGGCCAGCCGGTTGCGCGAAGAGAACGTCCAGCTCAAGCGGGCGCTCAAGCAGCGGTTTAATTTCCCGAACATCATCGGCAAGAGCGAGAAGATGCTGGCGTTGCTGGACCTGGTGGGCCAGGTGGCGGCGTCCCGCTCCACGATCCTGATCAGCGGAGAAAGCGGCACGGGCAAGGAGCTGATCGCCAAGGCCATCCACTCCGCATCGCCGCGCGCAGACAGGCCGTTTGTGCCCGTGAATAGCGGATCCATCCCGGTGGACCTGCTGGAATCGCAGCTTTTCGGCCACGTCAAAGGCGCCTTCACCAGCGCGGTGGCGTCGAAGAAGGGCCTCTTCGAAGTAGCCGATCAAGGGACGATCTTTTTCGACGAAATCTCCACCATCAGCCACGAGACGCAGGCCAAATTGCTGCGTGTGATTCAGGAGCGGGAGTTCATGCGGCTGGGAGGGACGGACCAGGTCAAAGTGGACGTGCGCATCGTGGCCGCGTCGAACGTGGAGTTGCTTACGCTGGTGCGCGAGAACCGCTTCCGGGAAGACCTGTACCACCGGCTCAACGTGATTCACCTGCGGATACCTCCGCTGCGCGACCGGCGGGAAGACGTGCCGTTGTTGCTGGCTTTCTTCCTGGAGCGCTACTGCCGGGAGAATGACAAATCGACGCATAGTTTCAGCGCTTCCGCCTTGAAACTGATGATGGATTACGACTGGCCGGGGAACGTCCGCGAGCTCGAGAACGTGGTGGAGCGCGCCGTCGTGCTCTCGACGCAGGAAAAGATGGACGTGGACCTTCTGCCGGAGAGCATTCGGAGCAAGGAGATTGTGCGCGGCGTGCGGCTGCAGCTCTCTGAATTCATGCCGCCGCTGCCGGCAGAACACGGCTCCCGGCTGGCGGCGGATCATCCCCACCCATCGCTGTTCCAGATCATGGATGAGATCGAGCGGCGCATCATCGTGGACATGCTGGAGCGCACCGGCTGGAACCAGACCGAGGCTGCCGAGCGATTCCTGATTCCGCTTTCGACTTTGAATCAGAAGATCAAACGACTGGGAATTGACGTTCGCCGGCGCGGGCGCGGGCGCGGCGGCGAGGAAGTTTACAGCACCTCGACAAGCGGCACGTAACGCGGAAAGCCTGGTTTTTGCCGGCATCTGCAGTTTCCCTCCAGACGCTTTCCTCTTTCGACTTTTTTCTTGCCTCCGGGCCTCAGAGTAGGCAGAGTAGCGCGGGATGATTCTGCGTCTTGGGAGTCCAGCCGCGCGCTGGGTCCTTCTCTTAACGTCCGTGCTCCTTGCTGGCGGCCTCAGCTATTACAGCCTGAGGAACGCCTGGGCAGAGCACCGCGCGGAACCTCAGACACCTGAAGGCCTGCAGCGCGCCACGCAGCTCGAGCCCGGCAACGCCCGCCAGTGGTATCTCCTCGGCCATTATTGGCAGTACAACCTGGATCAGCCGGATACGCCGCGAGCGATCGCTCTGTATCGGAAGTCCCTGTCCTTCAACCCCAACGCGCCGGCCACCTGGCTGGATTTGGGAGAGGCCTACGAATCCGAAGGCCAGTTTGCCTCCGCGAGTGAGGCGTCCCGCGAAGCGAAACACACTCATCCCATTTCCGCCGAAGTTGCCTGGCGCTACGGAAACTTCCTGCTCCGGCAGGGAGACCTGCCAGCCGCTTTTGCCGAGATTCGCCGCAGTGTGATGGCCGAGCCGGCGCGTGCCGCGGAAGCCGCCTCGCGCTGCTGGCGGGCCGATCCCGATGTGAAAGCCATACTCGATCAGGCGCTGCCGGCCAGCCGCGACGTGTATCTTAGTGCCATTCGCTACTTCGCCGGAGAAAAGGAGACGGGCGCAGGGCTGGAGGTCTGGGCGCGGCTGGTGCAACTGGAGCCAAAGATTTTTCTGCAAGAGGTTCACCCGTTGTTCGAGGCGCTGATCGCGAAACGGCAGATCGCCCAGGCGCAGAGAGTTTGGAATCAGGCGCTCACTCTCGCCGGCGTCGAGCGCCCCCCCGCGGTGCAGGGCTCGTTGATCTGGGATGGTGGCTTCGAGAAAGACGTCCTGGACATCGGGTTCGCGTGGCGATTTCGGCCCGTACCGGGGATCAAGATCGGCCTCGATGAAAACGAGAAACACTCGGGAGGGCGGGCCCTCGGTGTGCGATTTACAGGCGCCGAAAACGTTGCGTATGCGGACGCCTGTCAATACGTGGCTGTGGAACCGGGGACTTCGTATAGGTTTTCGGCGTGGATGCGCGCGGAAGCGGTAACAACCGATACGGGTGTGTATTTCCGCGTAATCACGCCGGAATTCCCGGAGCGGGGCGCGGCGGTAACACGCGAACTGCGGGGAACGGAGCCCTGGACGCAAATCACGGTTCCCTGGAAGGCCGCCAAGGACGTCCGCTACGTTCAGGTATGCCTGGCGCGCGATCCCAGCGCGAAGCTCGACAACAAAATCGCGGGAACGGCGTGGGTGGACGACGTTGCGCTGATTCCCGAACCAGGGAATTCCAGCGCCTCCGGAAAGGAGAAGCCGTGAAATTTTTTCGCGCGGCGATTTGTCTCCTGGTCGTGTTTGCGGTTGCGGTTCACGGCGCGGTGGAGGACTGGGCCGGGGCTGTCCTGGAAGTTGGCGCGGCGCTGCTGTTCCTCGCGTGGTCCGTGCGTGCGGTCTTTCGGAAGGAAGAAGAGCTGCGGCTTCCCGCGCTGCTGGCGCCGCTGGGGCTGTTCACGATTGTCGTGATTGCTCAATGGAGACTACATGGGACGTTGTACGGTTATGCCACGCGCATTGACCTGCAACTGCTCGTGGCCTTCTTACTACTCGTTTTTCTGGCTGCGCAGGCGTATCGGACGCTGGAAGACTGGCGGGGATTCGTCTGGTTTCTGATGGGGCTGGGATTCGCGGTGGCGATCTTCGGCATTTTGCAGCATCTGACTTTCAACGGGAAGCTGTATTGGTTTCGGGAGATGCGCTACGGCGGAATACCCTTCGGGCCGTACGTCAACCGGAACCACTTCGCGGGGCTGATGGAGTTGCTGATTCCGGCGGGGCTGGCTCCGCTGGCGCTGGGGAAAGTGCGGCGCGAGCGGCGCGTCGTGGCCGGAGTGCTCACGGTGGTGCCGATCGTGGCTTTGTTTCTCTCCGCCTCGCGCGGGGGGATTATCAGCTTTTTGGCCGAGGTCGTGCTGCTAGGAGTTCTAATGGTGCTGCGCCGCAGCAGCGGAAGGCAAGCGATGGCCGGAGGCGTGGTGCTCTTGCTGGCGCTGGGATTGGTTTCCTGGCTGGGGGTGCGTCAGGCGCTGGATCGATTCGCCTCGTTGCAACCGCTGGAGGTGACGGCGGGCAAGCGCGCGACCATGGCGGGTGATACCTGGAGGATATTTCTGGACCATCCGTTGCTCGGCACGGGACTCGGGACGCTGGAGAGCATCTATCCGGCGTATGAAACGCTGTATGATGGCAAAGTGGTAAATCACGCACACAACGATTACTTGGAAGCGCTGGCGGAGACGGGCTTGCTCGGCGGAGCCTGCTGCGCGTGGTTTCTGATCGTGCTGTTTGCTCGCGGCCTGGACCGGGTACTGCGTCCGGAAAATTCCTTCGCCGCGGCGTTGCAAACCGCCGGCTTGGTGGGCTGCGCAGGCTTTCTGGTGCACAGCGTGGTGGATTTCAACCTGCACATCCCTTCGAACGCTTTGCTGTTCCTGCTGGTGAGTTCGCTCACGGCGGCTGATATTCGCCTCCCTTTAGTGCGTAACGCTTCCACTACAACCCGAAATGAGTGATTGACGCTGCGCCGCTGGCTGTATAATGCCAGGCGGGGGTCATCTCTTCCGATGCAGCCAGCCAAACTGGGTGCGCGGGTATCTTTTTGTTTCTACAGCATCCTGCGTGGGATGCTTGTGGCAGCTGTATGCGGAGCGCTGGCCGGACCGGCAGCGAGCTGCGCGCAGACGGTACTCGAAAGCCCGCAACAGACCAACGACCGAATTCAAGCATTCTCGCTTGCCGTGCAGAAACTGAGTCCCGAGTACGTCATCGGGAGCGGGGATCTGCTGTCGATCGAGGTGTTCGACGTGGCGGAGCTGACGCGCGAGGTGCGCGTCAGCCAAACGGGCACAATCGCTTTGCCGTTGCTGCCGGTGCGGCTGCACGTTTCCGGGCTCAACGAGCTGCAGGCCGAACAGAAGATTGCGGAAGTGCTGGAGGCCAATGGCCTTGTCTCGCATCCACAGGTAAGCGTCAGCGCCAAGGAAAAAAGGAGCAAGCCGATAACGGTCATCGGAGCGGTCGGGCACCCCATGGTGTATCAGGCACAGCGGACTGTGACGCTCATCGAAGTGTTGTCCGAAGCGGGTGGAATTGCCAACGACGCGGGCAACACGGTCGTCATCACGCGGGCAGCTCCCGATCCCGTCGCGGGCGGGTTCCCGGGGGACGCGACTTCGGACAGCGGCGCGCCCGCGGGTGATGAGAATTCAAAGAAGATGCCGAGAGAGCCCAACGCTGCGGGCGCTCCTCCGCCTCCGCCCATCCAGATCACGGTCAACCTCGGCGAGCTACTGGAGAGCGGTGATCCGAAGGACAACATTTTGATGGAAGCCGGCGACGTGGTGACCGTGCCTCACGCGGGGATCGTGTACGTGATCGGCGCGGTGGACCGCCCGGGAGGATTTGTCCTTTCCAATGATCGTGCGCAGATGAGCGCGCTGAAGGTGCTTTCCCTGGCGGGGGGATTGAAGCGAACGGCAAGGACGGATCGCGCCGTAATCCTGCGCAAGGATGGCAACAGCGGGCAGCAGAAGGAAGTGGCCGTCAATCTGAAAAAGATACTCGAGCGGCAAACCGAAGACGTGCCCCTGCTTCCTAGCGACATCCTTTTCATTCCGGAAAGCGGCCGGAAGCAGGCCATGCTGAAGGTTGCGGAGATTGCGCTCGCTGTCGGCACGGCAGCCGCAGTGTTCCGAATCGCGCGATAGGAAAGCGATGGAAGACAACCACAACCTGATTGCCAGGCAAAACGGAGCCAACGGAACGAACGGGGCCAACGCAGCCATCGAGATCCTGCCGGTTCCGTCACGGCTGCCGGTCTTCGAGCTTTCGCCCCGCGAGCCGCACCTCTACGACTACCTGCTCATTCTTCGCAAGCATCAGTGGCTCATCCTGTCGTTCTTGCTGAGCGTAGCAACCATCGTTGCGATCGCGACGTTCCGCATGCAGCCGGTTTACGTGGCGACGGCGCGGCTCGAAATCGACCGGGAAAACACGAGTGTGCTCCCCTTTCAGGCCCCCGACCCGTACGCCTACATGATGGATTCGGAAAACTATATTGAGACACAATCGAAGATTCTGACGAGCGAGACGCTGGGCCTTCAAACCATCCGGAGCATGGGTTTGGCGGGTCGGCCGGGCTTTTCGGCGGGACGCGTCTCGGATGCGGTCGCCAGCGGCAGTCTGGCCAATCAGAAGCGGCCACCGGAATTGGGGGCGTTTCTAGGCGGGCTGACGGTCAAGCGCGTCCCCAACAGCAACCTGCTGGACATCACCTTTGAATCCACCAATCCGGAATTGGCGGCTCGCGTGCTCAACGCGCATCTTGAAAACTATATTGAACAAAACTTTCGCAGCCGGTACGAGGCCACAACGCAGGCGTCAACCTGGCTTGCTGACCAGCTCAACGAGCTCAAAATCAAGGTGGAAAAATCCGAGGACGCCAGAATCGCTTACGAAAGGCAGAATCAGATCTGGACACTGGACGACAAGCAGAGCATCACGTCGCAGCGCCTGGTTGACGTCAACAAAGAGCTGACCGAGGCGCAGAGCGACCGCATGAGGAAGGAAGCGCTCTACCAACTTGCGAAATCGGGCAGTATTGACGCCATCCCGGAGGTGCGCGAAAACAAGGTTCTTGAGGACATTCTGCAGAAAAGGACGGAAGCGTACACGCAGTACACGGCAGCGCTCAACCAATACGGCCCAAACTTTCCGCGGGTGCAGCGGCTGCAGGCGCAGTTGAAGGAATTTGATCAACTCATCGATACGGAAAAAAAGAACATCGCCAACCGCGTCGAAAACGACTATCGCGCCGCGCGGCAGCGGGAGCTGCTCCTGGTGCAAGCGCTGGACCAGCAAAAGGCCGAGACGAATCAGATGGCCGAGCGCCTGGTGCAGTACAACATTCTGAAGCGCGAGGCGGAAGCGAACAAGCAGCTGTACGAAGGCTTGCTGACCAAACTCAAAGAGGCGGGCATTTCGGCGGGTTTGCACTCGTCGAACATCCGGGTCGTGGACCCGGCGATGATTCCGTCCTCGCCCGCGCGCCCAGCCAAGGCACGCAATATCGCGCTGGGGTTTCTCGTGGGCCTGGTAGGGGGGATTGGTCTGGCGCTGCTCCGCGAGTACATGGACAACACGGTGAAGACGCCGGACGACGTGGAAATGCTGTCGCGGCTTCCGTCGCTGGCGGTTGTGCCCGCGTTCCTGGAGAACAACGGGAACGGCCGGCGTGGCCTCCTCAAGAGCGCGAGCACGAACTTCCATGATTCGCGGGTCGAGCTGGTATCGCATCACCTTCCGAAATCACCGGTGTCGGAGGCGTTCCGCGCGCTGCGAACTTCCATCCTGCTATCCCAGGCGGGCCATCCGCCGCAGGTGATTCTGGTGACGAGCGCGCTGCCACGCGAAGGCAAGACGACGGCGGCAGCGAATTTAGCAGTCACGCTCGCGCAACTGGGCGACAGCACATTGCTCATTGATGCGGACCTGCGCAAGCCGGGCGTCGGCCGATTGTTGAAACTCGGCGATGGCAAGCACGCGGGATTGAGCTCGTACTTGGCGGGGGTCTCCAGCCTTGATTTGGTTACCGTGCCCCATCCCGCGATCCCCAACCTGGCTGTGATCCCTACAGGTCCGCTCCCGCCGAATCCCGCGGACTTGCTCTCTTCGCAAAAACTGGCGGACGCAATTGCCGAACTGCGGCAGAAATACAAGTTCATCGTAATTGACTCACCACCGATCATGGCAGCCACGGATGCCGTCATCCTCTCGGTGCAGGTGGATGGAGTGCTTCTTGTGGTCCGAAGTGGAGAAACACCGAAGGAAGCGTTTACGCGCACGCGCGAACTGCTCAGTAGCGTCAAATGCCGCCTGTTGGGCGTGGTGTTGAACGCGGTGGATTCGAGCGCGCCGGACTACTACTACTCTTATCGCTACTATCCCTACTCCTACGCCTATGGCCAATATGGGCAGGAGCAGGCGAACGAACCGGATACGGAAGAAGCAGTGATTGCCCGGCGCCGGCCGGCTGGGCACGAAGAAGAAGACGAATCCCAGGCTCTTTAAGGAGGACCTTTGCGATTTCTAATCACCGGCGGCGCCGGCTTCATCGGCTCGCATCTTGCGGAAAAGCTGCTCGACCGCGGCGACCGGGTCGTTTTGCTGGACAACCTCTCGACCGGCAGCATGGAAAACATCCGGCACCTGAAGAGCTCCGACCGGCTGCAGTACTTTCTCGATGCGATCGAGAACCGGCAGTTGCTGGCGGAATTGGTGGACGACGCGGACGTGGTCGTGCACCTGGCCGCGGCGGTGGGCGTGCGCCTGATCGTCGAAAGCCCGGTGCGCACGATTGAGACGAACGTCAACGGCACGCAGTACATCTTGGAAGCAGCCTGCAAGAAGCGCAAGCTGGTGCTGACCGCCTCGACGTCTGAAGTGTACGGGAAGAACAAAGAGGTTCCCTTCCGCGAAGATGCCGACCTGGTGCTGGGCGCGACGACCATAGGCCGTTGGAGCTACGCCGCGTCGAAGGCGCTGGATGAGTTTCTTGCGCTTTCCTACTGGAAAGAGAAGAAGCTGCCGGTGATCGTGGTGCGGCTCTTCAATACGGTTGGCCCGCGGCAAACGGGACGCTACGGCATGGTGCTGCCGAACTTCGTACAGCAAGCGCTCGAGGGCAAGCCCATAACAGTGTATGGCTCCGGAAAACAATCGCGATGCTTCTGCGACGTGCGCGACACGGTGGAGGCGCTCACGCGGCTGATGGATACCAGCCGCGCCGTCGGAGAAGTCGTGAACATCGGGAACACGGAAGAAGTGACCATCGAAGGCCTGGCGCAATTGGTGAAGGAACGCACGCAAAGCGATTCGCCGATTGAGTATGTGCCGTATGACCAAGCTTACGAACCGGGTTTCGAAGACATGTTCAGGCGCGTGCCCTCGGTCGAAAAACTCCAGTCGCTTACGGGTTTCCGCCCGCAAACCACGCTCAATGAGATTGTGGATCGTGTGACGGCTCATTTCCGCAAGCACATCCAGGCTGCGCCGCGCGCCGCGGTGGGCAGTGCGGCCTAGACCACGGTAAGCGATGCTTCGTGCAAGGTACCGGCCCGAGCTGCTTCTTCTTTTTCTGTTTCTGCTTTCACTGCCCCTGGTGAATCCGTGGGTTCGCGGAGATGGCGTGGGCTATTACGCCTTTGCCCGCGCGTTGCTGATCGAACACAATCTGGACTTCACTCAGGATTATCTTCATGCCAACGACAGTTTCCGCGGACCCCACGTGGACGAGAGCGGCCGGCCCCTTTCGCAATTCTTCACAATAACGGGCCATCTCGATAACCACTTTACGGTTGGGCCAGCGATGCTGTGGAGCCCGTTTCTGCTGCTGGCGCACGGTGGCGTGCTCGCGGCGCGCGGGCTGGGGTCGCACGTGGCCGCGGATGGGTTTTCCGCACCGTACCGGGTGGCGATGGCGCTGGGCACGGCCTTCTACGGTTTTCTGGGGCTGCTCCTTTCCTTCCGGCTGACTCGGAAATACGCCGGAGAGCGCTGGGCGCTGCTGGCAACGCTGGGCGTGGGGGGGGCCAGTTCGCTGCCGGTATACATGTACTTCAATCCGTCGTGGTCTCACGCGCATTCGGCGTTCTGCGTGGCTCTGTTTCTCTGGTATTGGGATCGAACCCGCCCGGCCCGGACGCTGCGGCAGTGGGTTGTATTGGGGCTGATCGCCGGACTGACGCTGAATGTCTATTACCCAAATGCGATGGTGCTTGCAGCACCGGGGATTGAAGCGCTTGGGGAGTACGGCACGCGCCTGCGCGGGCCAGACGCCGGAAGAGAAACGCCGATGAAGCTGTTTGGCATGCACATGTTATTTGGTCTTGTGGCTCTCGTATGCTTGCTTCCGACGTTCCTTACGCGCTACATCGTTTACGGCAGCCCATTCGAATCGGGTTACGTCCCGCTGCGCGACTGGCTGTGGCGCTCGCCCGTTTTCCTCTCCGTTTTATTCTCCGCGAACCATGGCTTGCTGGTCTGGACGCCGGTTGTGCTTCTCGCGCTCGGGGGTCTCGTTTTCTTGAACTGGCGCCAGCCACGCGCGGGAGGACCATTCCTGGCCGCGGCGCTGGCCTTTTATCTTTTCATCGCGTGTTACCCGAATTGGGACGGTCTCTCGTCCTTCGGCAATCGCTTCTTTGTTTCCCTGACGGTTTTGTTTGCACTGGGGCTTGCCGTCCTGCTGGAAGCCGCGGCGCGATGGTTCCGCCGGGAGCGCGTGGCGGTGTGTTGCGCCGCCGGCGTCCTGCTCTTGCTCGTCACCTGGAATGTGGGATTCATGTTTCAGTGGGGGACGCACCTGGTGCCGGCCCGCGGGCCGATCGATTGGTCGGAAATGGTGCGAAACCAGTTTGAAGTGGTGCCTCAGCAAATGGCGTCAAACCTGCGCAAGTATCTCTTCAAGCGGAAAGCGATGATGCAGGAGATCGAGCAGAGCGACATCGAGCAACGCAAGCAAAAAGAGCAGAGCGGAACGCCTTGACGCCTGCGCTATTTGAACTTAAACAGGCGCGGCATCGCAGTGACACGTACCTCACCTCTGTCGTAGTTTCGACAGTGCACAGGGATGGAAAGTCAGCGTGCCGCGGTATTTGGGTTCAACTAGAATGTTGGCGGGGGAATCTGTCCGGTTTCTGGAACACTACATGTCTCTCTTGAGCACGAATACCACGCTTGTCGAGCAAGCCGCCGCTCCGGCTCGATTGTCCGTGCCTGTGCGCATCGAACCGCTGCGCGGGTGGCTCGAGCTGCGCCTTCACGAGGCATGGCAGTACCGCGAGCTGCTCTATTTTTTTGTCTGGCGCGACGTCAAAATCCGCTACAAGCAAACGGCCATCGGTATCGCCTGGGTCGTTTTGCAGCCGCTCCTGACCATGGGCGTCTTCACCCTCTTTTTCGGACGCCTCGCGAAGCTGCCCTCCGATGGTTTGCCCTATCCGGTCTTCTATTTCGCCGCGCTCGTTCCCTGGACGTTTTTTTCGGGCGCGCTGCAGAGCGCGACGAACATCGTGGTGGAGAATCAGCGTGTCATTACGAAGGTCTATTTTCCGCGGCTGATCCTGCCGCTCTCGGCCGTTTTGTCCGGGCTGGTGGACTTCGCCATTGGATTTACTGTGCTTCTGGCTGTGACGCTTGGATACGGGATGCGGCCGGGCTTGGCGGCGCTGTGGCTGCCGGTTCTATTGTTGTTAGCTTTTGCCACGGCGCTGGGGGTTGGGTTGTGGCTTTCGGCGTTGAACGCGCTCTATCGCGACGTGCGCTACGTGATGCCGTTTCTGGTGCAGTTCTGGATGTTGGCGTCGCCGGTCGCCTATCCCAGCAGCCTTGTTCCGGAGCGCTGGCGCTGGTTGTATGGACTGAATCCCATGACCGGCGTCATTGAAGGATTTCGCTGGGCGCTTACGGGCCACGGCCAGGCGCCGGGAGCGCTGCTGTTGGCGTCCGCCGCAGCCGTCGTTGTGGTGTTGGTGGGCGGATTGTTCTTTTTTCAGCGGATGGAAGGCACCGTAGCGGACCTGGTTTGATGACGAACAGAAACGCAATTCGCAAAGCAGGAATGGCACGGCGATGAACAACGTCGTGATTCACGCGGAGCAGCTCAGCAAGCGCTATCAGCTTGGGCGGCGCGAGGCCTCCGGCCAATTGCGCGATGTCTTGGGCCGCGCCTTGCGATCGCCGCTGAGCATGTTCCGGCGCGAGCCCCGTGAGACGTTCTGGGCGCTCAAGGACGCCAGCCTCGAGGTTCGTGAAGGCGAGGTTCTCGGGTTGATCGGCCGGAACGGCGCCGGGAAGACAACGCTTCTGAAACTTCTGAGCCGGATCACGCGGCCGACCTCCGGCTGGGCGGAAATCCACGGGCGTGTCGGAAGCCTGCTGGAAGTCGGGACCGGCTTTCATCCGGAGCTGACGGGCCGCGAGAACACGTTTCTGAGCGGAGCCATCCTGGGGATGGGTAAAAGCGAAATCAAGCGAAAGTTTGACGAGATTGTGGCGTTCGCCGAGCTTGAAAAGTTCATTGATACGCCGGTGAAGCACTATTCGAGCGGGATGTACGTGCGCCTGGCGTTTGCCGTGGCCGCGCATCTGGAGCCGGAGATCTTGCTTGTGGACGAAGTGCTGGCCGTGGGCGACGCCCGCTTCCAGAAAAAATGCCTCGGGAAGATGGGCGACGTAGCGCGCGCCGGGCGCACGGTCGTCCTGGTGAGCCATCAGCTCAATCAGATTCGCCGGCTGTGCCACCGCGCCATTTGGGTGGACGACGGCACAATTCGGCAGGACGGCAATGCGGCGGAGGTCGTGAGCACCTACGAAGCAGCCATGAGCGCGAGTAGCGCGACCACCTCGGATCGGCTAGCCGGAAGGCCCCTCAAGGCGCATTTCTCGCGCTGGGGGATCTTTGATGGAAAGAATGATTCTTCCCATGTGCTTGCTTCGCTGGGTCCGGTGGCCGTCCGCTTTGTGTTGGAGGCGCGCGAACCGATCCGGCGGGGACACTTTGGAATCACCCTCTATGATGCGGAGCGCCGCGTGGTGTGGGGCCGTTCGGTTGATGATTTGGAGCTGACGCGCGGCGCGCACGAGTTGATCTGTGAGTTTCCCCTGCTGCCCTTGCGGCCCGGCTTGTATTCGTGGGCCGTCAGCATCTGGGATGAAGACGGCATGCTCGAAGCATGGGATGGCGTACCGCACATGACTGTTGCGACGGAAAACCACCAGCACTCACGGGATGAATGGTGCGGCGTCTTGAACATCCCGACGAACTTTCGTTCCCGCTCCGCCGCAGAGCCCAGAGAAGCCGTAATGGAACAATCCCGGAAGCTTGCCTGAGACGAATCATGCTGACACTTTTTTCCACGCCGAAACCGTTCACCGGGCATTCCGGCGTGATCCAGCGGAACGCGCTGGAGAGCTGGCGGCTGCTGCACCCGAACGTGGAAGTGATTCTCTTCGGCGATGATGCGGGCGCCGCGGAGGTGTGCAGCGAACTTGGCTTGCGCCACGAACCCGATGCCGGGCACCGGGAAAATGGAACGAAAAGTTTGCGGACCATCTTCGGACGGGCACAGGAAATCGCCCGGCACGACATCGTCTGCTATTCCAATTGCGACATTATTTTGACGAAAGACTTTCTGCGCTCCCTGGACCGCGTCTCCAAGTGGCAAGAAAAGTTTCTGATGATCGGCCGCCGCTGGGATGTGGACATCACGGAACGTCTTGATTTCGCGCAACCGGATTGGGAAGACCGCGTGACGGCTCGCGTGCGCGCGGAAGGCTTTCAGCGCCTCTACTACAACATTGATTACTTCGCATTTCGGCGCGGCCTCAACCTGGACATTCCCGACCTGGTCATCGGGCGAAACTGGTGGGATCAGTGGCTGGTGTGGCGGGCCGGGGCGCTGTGCGTGTCCGTTGTGGGTGCGTCGGAGGCCGTCTGCGCGGTGCACCAGAATCACGATTACGCCTATCATCCGCAAGGCATGGCCGGCGTGTGGACCGACGACATAACGCGCGCAAACTTCCGCCGAGCCGGCGGATGGGGTCACCTGCACACGATTGAAGACGCCACGTACCGGTTGACTGCCACGGGCATTCAGCCAAATCGTTTGTCTTGGCTCGCGCCCGCGAAGCGGCGCACCCGCCGCCTGAACAGAACCTTGCAGACATTTGTGCGGACGCGTCTCTGGCATCCGTTACTCGACAAGACGCGCTCTCTGCGCCATTCCGCAGGCCTGCGCAAAGAAGTTCTCGATCCCCTGCGCAGCCGCAAGACCGTGCGGCGTCATTGGCTGGACCTATGAAGCGCCCTGTAGCACAGCCACTCTTGGCTGTGCACCGACATTTCGGCACGATTCACGCGCACAGGCAGGAGTCCCTGTGCTATCAAACCGAATTCATGCGCAAGCTGACCCACTACCGAAAAACGGGAGCATTCCGCGCCCGGCGGACACATAGCCCATGATCACATTATTTTCCACTCCGAAGCCGTTCGCCGGACACATCGCCGTGATTCAGCGAAATGCGATCCGCAGTTGGCAACGGGTACATCCCGATGCGGAGATCATCCTGATTGGGGACGATTCGGGAACGGAAGAGACTTGCCGGGAACTGGGGATACGCCACATTGCCGGCGTGAAAAAGAACGCGCACGGAACAAAATATCTCGCCAGCATTTATGACCAGGCCCAAGAAGCGGCGCGATACGACCTCTTGTGCCACGTCAATTGCGATATCTTGCTGATGGGCGATTTTTGCCGCGCCGTGGAACGCGTGCGCAACCATCCGGGTCAATTCTTGATGGCCGGGCGACGCTGGGACGTGGATATTTCCCGCGCGTGGGATTTCCAGAATCCGGATTGGGAGGCGAAACTTCGCCAGCTCGCCGTGGAAACGGACCGGCAGCGGCCGCCGCAATGGATTGACTATTTTGTATTCTCCAAGGGGCTTTACTATCGCGAGATTCCAGAATTCGTGATCGGGCGTCCGGGCTGGGACAACTGGCTGCTATGGCATGCGCGCGCAAGAGGTGCACGCGTCGTGGATGCTTCCGCGGTGGTTTGCGCGGTGCACCAGAATCACGATTATTCCTACCATCCGGACGGGGAAAAGGGCGTCTGGGAAGGTGAGGAGGCACATGAAAATTTCCGCCTGCTGGACGGCAATCGCAAGTTGCGGACGCTCGAAAATGCCACGCACAGTCTGCACGACGGCGGCTTGCGGCGGAATTACAAGCACTGGATGATTCAGGCGAAGCGCGGCGCGCAGGCATTGGCTGGCCCAATGTGGTTCCGCATGCTGAATGCCAGCCGCCCCTTGCGACATAAGATAGGCTTACGGCAGAAACAGAAGGCTTGAGAACGCGAATTCGACGAGGATGGTTGTTTGTGGCTTTGCGCATGTTGCCGCGCAAGCGTGCGAGATTCGAACGGGAAACTTGATGCTGACAAAAACGATTCTGGTGACCGGAAGCAGCGGCCTGATCGGGTCGGATGCCGTCGAACATTTCGACCGGCAGGGGCATCGCGTGGTCGGCGTGGACAACAACATGCGCCGCGTATTCTTCGGCGAGGCCGGCGACACGTCGTGGAACCTAGAGCGCCTGAAGAGTGCGACGAAGAATTTTGTCCACGCCGCGATTGATATCCGGGACCGCGCCGCGCTCGAAGACCTTTTCCGGGCGAATCGCTTTGACCTGATCGTACATTGCGCCGCGCAGCCCTCGCACGACAAGGCCCGCGAAATTCCCTTGCTCGATTTCGAGGTGAACGCGTTGGGCACGGTGAATTTGCTCGAAGCCACGCGGCAGCATTGCCCGGAAGCGGTGTTCGTCTTCCTGAGCACCAACAAGGTGTACGGCGACGCGCCGAATGAAGTGCCCCTGCGTGAGCACACGACGCGCTACGACTACGCGCGGCCGGAAGATCATGACGGAATTGACGAGACCTGCCGCATTGACCGAACGCTGCACTCCCTCTTTGGCGCCTCGAAGGCTTCGGCGGACCTGATGGCGCAGGAGTATGGCCGCTACTTTGGGATGAACGTCGGCGTCTTTCGCGGCGGATGCCTGACGGGGCCTTCGCATTCCGGCGTGGAGCTGCACGGCTTCCTGTCCTATTTGGTGAAGGTGACGCTGACCGGCGGCGCGTATTCGGTCTTCGGCTACAAGGGCAAGCAAGTGCGGGACAACATTCACAGCCACGACGTGGTGCGCGCGATCGAAGCGTTTGCCGCCAACCCGCGCCCCGGCGAGGTGTACAACCTGGGCGGCGGCCGTGGGAACAGCATCTCGATGCTCGAGGCGATTGACCGCGCGGAACAGTTGGCGGGTAAGAAGCTGGCATGGAAATACGTGGACCAGGCGCGCAAGGGCGATCACATCTGTTACATCTCCAACCTGAAGAAATTCCAGAGCCACTATCCGGAATGGAAGATCACCATCGCGCTGGACGAGATTTTCGAACAGATCGTGGCCGCGCAAACGCAGCAGCTTCGCGCGGCGGGCGCCCGGTGAACCCCCAGTGAGCAAGCGATGACACGCCCCTTCGTCAGCGTCCTGGTGGACACCTACAACCACGAGAAGTTTATCGAACAGGCGGTGACGAGCGTGCTCGAACAGGATTTCCCCGCCGCCGACCGCGAAATCATCGTCGTGGACGACGGTTCGACGGACCGCACGCCGGATTTGCTGGCGAAGTTCGCGCCCGCGGTGCGCGTATTGCGCAAGGCGAACGGCGGGCAGGCGTCGGCCTTCAATGCCGGGATTCCGGAGTGCCGGGGCGAGTTCATCGCATTCCTCGATGGCGATGACTGGTGGGCTCCCAATAAATTGAGCAGAGCGCTCGATACTTTCGCGAAGGAGCCGGATTTGGGATTCGTGGGACACGGCGACATCCTCGTGTTCCCGGACGGCCGTCAGCAAGTGCATGTCCTGCGCGAAAGCGTTCGATTCCGCGCAAACACTCTCGAGGGTGCGCTGTTGTTCCGCGTGCGCGGGGCATTCCTGGGAACGTGCCGGATGACGGTTCGCGCGAGCGTCTTGCGCCAGATTCTGCCCATCCCGGAAGCGCTCACCATCCAAGCCGACGAATATTTGTTCACGCTTGCCGCCGCTCTGTGCAACGTGCGAATCCTTCCCGAACCGCTGTTTTACTACCGCTTCCATGACGCGAATGCCTTTCAGATTATGAGCGGCGATCCTCAGCGGCTTCGGCGCAAGCAGAAAGTGCTGGCGGTACTCGCGCGATCCCTCGAAGAACAACTCCGGGAGCGCGGTATCGAGGCGCCAGCAGTCCGAGCAATCACCGAGCGTGTGCAGGCCGATGCGGACCAATTGCGTTTGATGCTCGACGGCGGTTGGCCATGGGAAACAGTGAAAACAGAGTGGAACATTTATGAGGTGATGTGTCCTGATGCGCCGCTTTCGCATCGAGTCTTTAAGAGACTGAGCCTATTGGCGGCGCTCGTGGTTTCTCCGAAATTCTATTACAGCGCCCGGCAGAGAATTGCTCAGAGCGATTTCTATCTCGGGGTTCGCAAGCGCTGGCTCCCAATCCCGGAGATGACGCATATTCACAAGAATTGGCGTACGGGATCATGATCAAGGCTGCGATCCATAACGCCTTCAGGCTATTTGGCCTCGACATTATCAAGTTTCCTCTGCAGGAACAGCACCTTCCGCCTGATTTCCGCAACGATGAGGCCGATATCATCCGCGAAGTTCGCCCCTGGACCATGACGAGCGCGGAGAGAATCTACGCGCTCATTCAAGCAGTGCGGTACGTAAGCGCCAATGCCATTGCGGGAGCCCTGGTCGAGTGCGGGGTGTGGAAGGGGGGAAGCATGGCCGCAGTCGCCAGAACGCTTCTCCAGATGCAGGATGTGAGCCGCGATTTGTACCTGTTCGATACGTTTGAAGGCATGCCGGAGCCCGCGGCGAATGACACCGACTACTCAGGTAAGCAGGCCTCTGTAGTTCTGCTGGAGGAGACTGGCTCCAGGTGCGCGGACGCACCCTTGGAGGCGGTGAAAGAATTGCTCTATGGGACGGGCTATCCGAGGGAAAGAATCCATTTCGTTCGAGGCAACGTGGAGGAAACCATACCCGCTTCCGCGCCGGATTCGATCTCGCTGCTTCGGCTCGATACGGACTGGTACGCATCCACCAGTCACGAGCTGATTCATCTCTTCCCGCGCTTATCCCGGGCTGGTGTGATCATCATCGACGACTATGGACATTGGAGGGGGGCCCGGCAGGCCTGCGATGAATATTTCGCGCAGAATCGCATCCCCATTCTCCTAAACCGAATCGACTACACCGGCCGGATCGCGTTGAAGCTGTGATTTGAGCCCTGCTGCGAAGGCCGCTGCAGGACCGGAAGA
>JBGPGF010000003.1:0-35538 GCA_041483755.1 Terriglobia bacterium
CGCGGAGAACCGCGGACGATGCAGGAGGGGCCGTTTGTGCGGGATGTGCTGCGCGACGTGACGAATGGATTGCGCACGGCCGTGGCGCGGGCACGCAAGGCGGGCGTGGCGAAGACGCAGATCGTGCTCGACCCGGGAATCGGCTTTGGGAAAAGCTACACGCAAAACTACGAGTTACTGGCGCGACTGCCGGAGTTGGCAAGGCTTGGCTATCCGCTCCTCCTGGGGACCTCGCGCAAATCATTCCTCGGCGCGACTCTCGCGCGCGACGGGAAATCACTGCCGCCGGAGGAGAGAATTTGGGGCACTGCGGCGACGGTGGCAGCGAGCATTCTCGGCGGCGCACACATCGTGCGCGTGCATGATGTAGCGGAGATGGTGCAGGTGGCGCGCGTCACGGATTGCGTGCTAAGGGCAAAAGGCAATGATGCAAGGAAGTGAGGAAGTAGGGAGGCAAGAATGAAAAGGTTCAGCGGAAGACAGGGTTTGCTCTCAACAGGCACCAGGGTCATAGGTTTCGGATCATCGCTGATTTGCTTTCTTATTTCATTGCCTGCCGCCTATTCTCAACTTCCGCCGGTGAAGACCGATCCGCTCGCGAAGCTGGCGCAGGCGATTCAGGGGGCGGAAGCGTGTTCGGCGACCGAAGCGTCGTCGTGTGAAGAGGCCGCGGCGAAGATATTGCCGCTGGTGATGGGACCATCGCCGATGGAAGGGAATCTGCGCCGCCTGACAGACGAAATCGGCGGGCGGGTGACCGGCACGCCGCAGATGAAGCAGGCCGTCGATTGGGGCGTGGCGGCGTTTCGCGTCGCGGGCGTTAGCGTGCACACGGAGAAATTCACGCTGCCGCTGACGTGGAGCGAGGGCGAGACAAAGCTCGAAGTGCTGGGGCCAATCACGTTTCCGGTTCGGCTGGTGGCCGAGGGTTGGTCGCCGCCAACGCCCGCGGGCGGGATTCAAGCGCCGCTGGTGGACGCGGGCGACGGAAGCGCGGAGGAATTTGCGCGCGCGGGATCGCTGAAGGGCGCGATTCTGCTGGTCCACAGCGAGATCGGCACAACGTGGGCGGACCTTTTCAACGAGTACCTGAAGCCGCCGGAAATCATTGCGCAGGCGGTGAAAGGCGGCGCGGCGGCGATCCTGTGGATGGGTGCGCGCGAACGGCTGCTGCTATACCGGCACACGAACACGCTGGACGGAAAGCTGGACGTGATTCCACAGGCCATGGTCGCGCGCGAAGACGCGATGCGGCTGGCGCGGACAGCGGCAGCGCATCCGGGCAAAGTGCGCGTGTGGCTGACGATGCCGAACAAGATCGGCGGCGCTGTCGAGCAGGAAAACGTGGTCGGCGAGATTCGCGGGCGCGAGAAGCCGGACGAAGTAGTCATTGTCGGCGCACATCTCGATTCGTGGGAGCTGGGCACCGGCGCGCTCGATAACGGCTGCAACGCAGCGCTGGTGATCGAAGCGGCGCGCGCGATTCAGGCGACGGGCCTGGTGCCGCGGCGAACGATCCGCTTTGTGCTGTTCAGCGGCGAGGAGCAGGGCATGATCGGGTCGTATGAGTATGTGCGGGCGCACCGCGCGGAACTGGACAAGATTCGTGCGGTGATCGTGTTCGACTCGGGAATCGGACGCGTGACCGGCTATTCGCTGGGCGGGCGCCGCGACATCGAGCCGGGCGTGCGCGAGGCGCTGAAGCCGCTGGATTCGTGGGGCGCAACGCACGATACCTACGACGCGTTCATCGGCACGGACAATTTCGATTTTCTGCTCGAAGGCGTGCCGACGCTGGTGGCCAACCAGGAAGAGGCCAACTACTTGCCGAACTATCACGCCGCATCGGACACCATGGACAAAGTGGACATCCGCGAGCTGAAGCTGCACGCGGTGATCGCCGCGGTGACGGCGTGGGGAATCGCCGACCGCGCGGAGCCGATTGGAAAACGCATCACGCGCGCGGAGGTCGAGGCGCAGATGAAAGAGACAGGGCTCGATCAGCAGATGAAGACACTGGGATACTGGGAAGCTTGGACGAGCGGCGAGCGCGGAAGAAAGAATTAGCCGCAGAGCCCCGGAGACTCAAGGAAGAGCGCGGATGGGAAAGAGACAGCAAGAAACCCCACCCTGCTGATTGCAAGGAACCTCGAAACCTGCCCACAAAGTCTCATCTATCGCTTCAGGCTATACTTTCAGGGAATGAAGGGAACATCTAGCAGTCCGCAGGTCTCTCGTCCGAATGAAACCGCAACGTGCGTGTTGGCGGTGGACTACGGGCGGGCGCGAATCGGGCTGGCCGTGGCGGAGGAAGCCATGGGACTGGCGCGGCCTTTGGCGACGCTGGTGCGGAAGAACCGCAACGACGACATCCGGCGGCTGCGGGAGATTGTGCGCGAGAACCGCGTGAAACGAATCATTGTGGGATTGCCGCTGCGGCTGGATGGGACGCGCGGCGAGATGGCGGAAGAGGCGGCGCGGTTCGCGGAACGCGTACGGAAGCAGATCGGCGTGCCGGTGGAGTTGGTGGATGAACGGCTGACGAGCTGGGAAGCGGAGCAAATGCTCCAGAAAAAGAACGGAAGAAAGATTTCAACGCAGAGAACGCAGAGAAAAAATAAGGCAGAGGACTCCGTGGACGCAGTGGCGGCGGCGGTGATTTTGCGCGATTACCTTGAAGGCGTGCGAGCGGCGAAGGAGAAAAACTAAGGTGCGGCAAGGGGGCACAAGCTCAGTGGGTAAGGTGCTCGGCTGGCTAATCGCGCTGGCGCTGCTCGCCGCGGGGGCCACAGCGGCATGGTTGTGGGTGGCGGTCACGCGGCCGTATCAGGGGTTCGCGCGGGAGGGCGTGTTTGTGAGCGTGCCGCACGGCGCATCGCGCCGCGCGGTGGCGCGGCTGCTGGAGCGCGAGGGCGTGGTCCGCAGCGCGATTGCGTTTGAAATCTATGCGCGGCGACATCCGAAGCGGACGCCCGTTGCGGGCGAGTATTTCTTCGCTCATGCGGCCAGCGGCCGCGACGTCTTCTGGCAATTGGCGAACGGGCGTGTGTACGTCCAGCCGTTTGTGGTGCGCGAAGGCGAAACGATGTTCGACATCGCCAGGAAACTCGAAGCAGCGAAGTTCATGACCGCGGACGAGTTTCTGGCGGCGACGAACGATCCCGGGCCGGTTCACGATCTGGCGCCCGGTGCGCAGACGCTCGAAGGATTTCTCTTTCCCGCGACGTACGAATTGCCCCGGCATCCGACGGCGAACGAGGTAGCCGCGAAGATGGTTCAGAAATTCAGAGAGGAGTGGGAAATCATTTTAGCGACGCCCGCTGCACCGGCTCCGGCGGACCCGCCGCCGGCTGTCCATCCAAACGCCGGGCACGTCGTGACGCTCGCGTCTCTTGTGGAGCGGGAAACGCCGCAGCCGGAAGAGCGGCCGCTGGTGGCCGGCGTCTATGAAAACCGGCTGCGCAAGCGGATGCTGTTGCAATGCGATCCGACGGTGATTTACGCGCTCGAGCAGGCGGGCAGCTACAAGGGATCGCTGACCGGCAAGAATTTGCAGTTCGATTCGCCCTACAATACGTACCGCAAAGCGGGGCTGCCGCCGGGACCCATCGGCAACCCCGGCGAAGCGTCGTTGCGCGCGGCGCTGCATCCGGCGGAGACGGATGCGCTCTATTTCGTTGCCAACACGCAGGGTGGGCATTTTTTCAGCAAGACGCTGGCGCAGCACAATTGGAACGTGCTGCGCTATCATCGGCTGCTGAGAGGGCTGCCGGATTTGCCGCCCGAAGAGCCCAAACCGGCGCCCGCGCCCCAGCAGAATAAGCGGCATCCTAGCCATAAGGGCAAGAAACGATGAGCGCTGCGCCAACAACGAAGAAAGCCATGATTCTGGAAGCGGCTCGCTCGATTCGCACGGCCAAGTACACGCCGGCGGAAATCGAGCAGATTCGCATGCGCCTCCTGGCGGAGCACGGCAACGAAGGCAAAACCGGCGGCGACTACATCGCGGAAGTGCTGAAAGCCGCCGGACTCCGCGTGGTCACCACGCAACAAGAGGAAGCGGAGCTGCAATATGAGGAAGAATTCGAGGATGTGCTGCACTTTCGCACGCTCGAAGACGCGGAGGTGAGCTTGACGCACCTCGACGAGCTGCTGCGGAAGTTTCGCAAGCAGGGTGAGCGCGCGGCGGTGGAGAAGGTCCTGGAAATCGCGCGGCTGGGGAAGCGCCGGGCGGAGATGATCGCGCGTAACGCCAAAGTGGCCGCGAAGAAACGTGCGGAGAAAGCGGAAATCGCGAACTGGTTCCTGATCTGGCTGGAGACGCCGGACGCGTTTTTCGACTGGCTGGACGTGCGCAAGCAGTCGGCGGAGTTTCAACAGCGGTTTGCATCTTCGGCGGAAGAGGAATGAGCACGGCAGGCGGCGCTTTGGGCCGGGTGCAGCCCTACGCATTGGAAGTGGAGGCGCTGGACTTAGGCGGAGAAATCCAGGCGGCGGGGCTTGAACTGCTCGAGCGTGAAAGCCGCGAGCCGGTGCGCGGGCCGGATGCCTCGGAGATTTGGGCCGCGGTGATTCCGGCGCTAGCGGCGGGCGAATATCTGGTGCTGGATTTCTTCAGCCACCTGGAGCGCGTGCGGGATTTTTGCCAAGCGAAGAGCATTTCGTTCCGCGAAGAGGCCGGCCGCTGCCTGGTCATCCCGCAGCCGCTCCCAGAGCAGCTCGTTGAGCTGCTCGCGCGGTTTGCGGGGGAGACTCTTGGCGCGCGCGCGGGGATCGCGGCACGCGCGGGCGACCCCGAACTCGAGGGTGAGCTCTCGCAGCGAGGGCTCGATGCCTACCAGACGGCCTATCAGCGCTACACTTTCTGCGCGGTGTGCGAATTGGAAGATGGCTGGGTGACGCTGCTCAGCGGAAAGCTCTCCACCAGCGACGTGGCGCGGCGGGTGAAGGCTGCTGCGGAAGCGTTTGCGGTGCAGGTCACCCGGCCGCATTGAGTCGAGCGACGAGCGCCTAAATGGTAGCCAGATTGCTCCCTTTGTCTTGTAGGAGGCGGAAGTCATTGAGGAATCGCGCGTCATTCTGGATGGCGGGGGCGACACTGGCGGCGATTTCTTGCGGCTGCGGCAGCGCCATCGAGAATACGCGCGTGGTGCCCGCTAGCGCGAAACTCGTGGTGAAAGATGCAACGCGGGAGGAGCTGATCGCGAAGTACAATGCGGCGGTGCAGAGCGTGCAGAGCCTCAACGCGACGGTGCAGCTCAAGCCCACGGCGGGGTCGCAATATAGCGGCGTGATCGAGGAGTACCACGAAGTGAAAGCGTTTCTTTTGGCGAAGCGGCCGGCGGAGATTCGCGTCATCGGCCAGGCGCCGGTGATTGGCAAGACGATCTTTGATATGACCAGCGACGGGGAGACATTTCACGTCTTCATCCCATCGAAGCACAAGTTTCTGGTGGGCGCGGTGGCCGCCGAGCGGCAGAGCAAGAAGCCGATCGAGAATCTGCGGCCGCAGCATCTGCTGGATGCGCTGCTCTGGCCGGAGCTTGCCAAGGATGAGACGGTGCTGTTCGAGGAATTCAACGACGAACGCGGGCGGTACTATGTGCTGACACTGTTGCGTGCCGGGGCAACCGCGAATCAGTCTGAAATCACGCGCAAGATCTGGTTTGACCGGTCAATTCTGAGCATTGCCCGGCTGCAGAGTTTCGGGCCGGGTGGCACGCTCGTTTCCGACGTGCAGCTCTGGGATTGGGAGGCGGTTGCACCGGCGGACGGCACGGCGGCTCCCGAATTCCCGCGCTCAATTCGCATTGAACGCTCGCACGACGACTACAAACTTGAACTGCAGGTCAAGAAAGTGATGCTGAACGAAGACCTGCCCGCCGAGCGGTTCACGCTCGAGCAGCCCGAGGGGACGGAGCTGGTACGCGTGGGCGAGGAGACGGGACAGAAGCAGCCGTGATGGCCGAACTCATTCTCCGGAACCTGTTTCACCGGCCGCTGCGGACTCTGATCGCGGTGCTGGCCGTGGCCGTGGAAGTCACGCTAGTGATGATCATCGTCGGACTGACGTCCGGCCTGATGACGGAAACGGCAAAGCGCATCGAGGGCATCGGCGCGGACATCATGCTGCAGTCGCCGTCGGCGCAGATCTTCTTGGCTTTCAGCGGTTCGCCGATGCCCATCAAGATCAGCGACAAGCTGAAGGAATTAAAATACGTGCAGTACGTTGCACCGGCGCTGCTGCAGTTCAGCTCGGCCGGCGGGATTGACGTGATTTACGGCATCGAAAAAGAGAGCTTTCACGCCGTTTCCGGCGGATTTGTGTTCCTCGCCGGGCGAGACATGGAAGGGCCGGACGATCTTTTGGTGGATGATTGGGCGGCGAAGGCCAAGCACGTCAAGGTGGGCGACACATATGCCTTGCTGAACCACGACTGGCACGTGGTTGGGATTATCGAACACGGGAAGGGCGCACGGCTCTTTGTGCCGTTGGCGACGCTGCAGGACCTGGTCGGCGCGCGGGAAAAGGCTTCTATCTTTCTTCTCAAGTGCACGCGGCCGGAACACACCCAGGACGTCATGGAAGAGATGCGGCCACTTTTCCCGGGCTACCCCATCCGCCCGCTGAAGGATTTTCTGTCGCTGATGACGGCGACGAATATCCCCGGGCTGGAAACGTTCATCAACGCCATGATTGCGCTGGCGGTAGCCATCGGGCTGCTCGTCATCTTTCTCACCATGTATACGACGGTGATCGAACGGACGCGCGACATCGGCGTGCTGAAATCGCTTGGCGCGGACAAGGGGTTTATCGTGCGCGCGCTGCTCTCGGAATCCGCGATGGTTTGCCTGTTCGGGATCGTCGCGGGAGTGGGGTTGAGCTACGCCGTCCGGGCGGGGTTTCTAGCCGTGTTTCCGACGCTCTCGATCCTGATTACGCCGGGCTGGGTGTTGCGCGCGTCTGGCATCGCACTGGGCGGTGCGATTTTGGGCGCAATCTATCCTGCATGGATGGCAAGCCGCAAGGACCCGGTCGAGGCGCTCTGTTACGATTGAAGTAGAGTGAGGGACAGAGAGCAGGGCGAACCCAAGGGGCGGCGCACCTAGGCAGCAATGAAAAACGTGGCTACAATACGGCAGCTTACCGAGCGGCAACGGACCGAAGGGCGGAATCTCCCCGGACCCATGAGCGCTGAAGCGATTCTGAAGACGGAGAATTTGTGGAAGCTGTACTACGCGGGCAAGGTGGAAGTGCCCGCGCTGCGCGGAGTCAACTTCGACGTGCTGCCGGGCGAATCGGTGGCAGTGATGGGTCCTTCGGGCTGCGGCAAATCGTCGCTGCTGTACGTGATCGGCGGGCTGGCGCAGGCATCTCGCGGGCGCGTTCTCGTGGACGGCAATGACTTGACCGCCATGAGCGACGCGGAGCGCACCAAACTGCGCCGGCACAAGATTGGTTTCGTCTTCCAGCGTTTCAACCTGCTGCCCACGCTCACGGCGCGCGGGAACATCGCCATCGCGCAATACATTCATGGCGACGGCTTCGACCCACACCGATTTGACGTGGTGACGAAGATGCTCGGGCTCGACGGGCGGCTCCACCACAAGCCTTCGGAGCTTTCCGGCGGGGAGCAGCAACGCGTGGCCATCGCGCGGGCAATTATAAACGAACCGAAGATTCTTCTGGCGGATGAGCCGACGGGGAACCTGGACACGAAGAACTCGGAAGTCGTCCTGCAAATGCTGCGGCAGCTCAACAAGGACCTGGGCCAGACGATCGTGATGATCACGCACAATCCCGAAGCGACGGCATATTTTGACCGCGTCGTGCACATGCGTGACGGCGTGATGGTGGACGGCATTCCGGCGGATTGAAACGGCGATGCAGACCATGTGGACCATCCTGAAGCGCACGGTTTTCTGGTCGTACGAGCGTGGCACGTGGCAATACGACCTGGCCGTGGTGGCGATACTGGTGTTCGTGCTGCTTACGCCGCGGCGATGGTTTCACGACCAGCCAAAGCCAGGCCCGGCCCTGGCATCCGAAGCCGCCATGCTCATCACGGATGATGGGGTAACGAAGAAATACTGGATTCAGCCGGGAGCGCTCGAACGCGGGCTTTCCGAGCTGCGTGGGCGCGGACTTACCGTCATTCAGATTGAATCCAGAACCGATGCGCAGGGCGCGGTCACGGGCTACCAGGTTCAGGTAAAGCGCTGACGCTTCCGCAGCGGCATGCCTTTGGCGTGACACCCATCCCAAGCACTTTCTGCGCAACTTCGCACGTGTGTTAGCATCGAATTAGACGGAGCCTCCCGGCAGCACCCAGCAATCGATCGGACGGAAGACAGGGGAATCGCGTGAACGTTAGGTCAATTTGGAAGATGGCGGGGTTGCTCGCTACGCTGGGCGCTGCGGTCACATCGCTTGCCGCCCAAAGTGCGCCGCGCTTGACCGTGGGGGCCGTGGTGAAGCAGCTCGATTCCGCGGCGGGCAGCTTCCACAGCCTGACGGCGGATTTCGAGCATGTGAAATACACGGCGGTGGTGAAAGATACCTCGACGGAGTCCGGGCAGATCTACGTACGGCACGACGAGAGGATGCGCATCGACTTCAAGAAACCCGATCCGCGCACGATCCTGCGCAGCGGCGATTCTCTCTTTGTTTACACGCCGAAGATCAACCGGGTCGAGGAATACAACCTGGGGAAGAACCGCACCATGGTGGACCAATACGTGCTCCTGGGATTCGGAACCAAGGGCGAGAACCTGAAGAAGGCCTACGAGCTGACCGTCATGGGCGAGGAATCGCTCGACGGGCACAAGACCGTGATTCTGGAGCTTACGCCGAAGTCGGAACAAGTTCGCGAACAGATCTCAAAGATTCAGATGTGGATTGACGAATCGTCCTGGGTGCCGGTGCAGCAGAAGTTTTTCGAAACTGGTTCGGGCGACTATTTCGTGTTCCACTACACGAACGTGGAAAAGAACACGAAGATCAACGAGTCGCGGTTTAAGCAGGACTGGCCGAAAGACGCAAGCCGCGTCAAACCGCGAATGTAGCCTCTTCACGCGCCCTTCCCGTGCGCTCTCTCCTGCCCAAGTAGTTTCTCCTTTCGTCCGATCCCCCAGCGATAGCCGGCCAGCGAGCCGTCGCGGCGAATCACGCGGTGGCAGGGCACGACGATAGAAACAGGATTCGTGGCGCAGGCGCGGGCGACGGCACGGATGGCGCGCGGTTTGCCCAAGCCGCGAGCCACTTGGCTGTAGGTACGCGTTTCGCCATACGGGATATGCTGGAGCTCCTGCCAGACCCGCCGCTGGAAAGCGGTGGCCTGGACGTCGAGCGGCAACTCCAGATGCGGCTGCTTGCCTTCCAGATGGCGCACGATTGCGCGGACCCATTGCGAGAAATCGCCTTCCGCGGGTGAAATCTCGGCGCGCGGATACTCTTCGCGCAATTCCTTGACGAGCGCGGATTCGGCATCGCCGAGATAGACGGCGGAGACGCCGCGCTCGGTGGCGCCGACAAGGATTTTTCCGAGTGGTGATCGGACAACCGCATAACGAATCTTCATTCCTTTTCCTCCTCGTTGATAGGTGGCCGGAGTCATGCCCAGCTGGGCGTTGCTGCGTTCATAGACGCGGCTTGGTGACCCATAGCCGGTTTCGTAGAGCGCCGCGGCGACGTCTCTTCCATCGCGCAATTCGCGCTTGAATCGCTTGAGGCGCGACGCTTCGGCAAACGCCTTTGGCGTAAGGCCCGTCGAATGGCGAAATGCGCGGCGCAGGGCGGCGGAAGTTGTGCCCAGCGCCGCGGCCAGTCCGCCGAGGTTTGCTGCGGCATCGCCATCGGCCGCCAGCGCCTTCGCGGCGCGGGCCACAAGAGATGCAGCGTCATGGACTCGGTCCGGCCGGCAACGCAGGCAGGGGCGAAAGCCGCGCTGCTCCGCGTCCCGGGGCTGGGCAAAAAAGAGGACGTTGCGGCGCAGCGGGCGGCGCGCCGGGCACGAAGGCCGGCAGTAGATGCGCGTCGAGAGCACGGCCAAAACGAACCTTCCGTCCCATGCGGAATCGCGCGAGAGGGCTGCGCGCCAGTAGCGCCGGGCGCTTGCCGCCGGCACGGGTTGCGAGTGATGGTTAGGGCGTTTCATGGTCATCGGCAACGTGCCCAAGTTAACGCAAGGCGAACAACAAATCTATCCGGAATGGTTCGTCAAAAGAAAAATTCTCAGGCTTCGTCAGGCACGGGGATGGCGTCCGCTGCTTCCGCGGGATCCTTGTGCGGGGCCGTGATCACCAAGATGACGGCGGTGAGGATAATCGCGGCGGCAATGCCCGTGCGCATGGTGACCGCCTCTCGCGCCAAGGCCCACCCGAGAAAGAGGGCGACGACGGGATTCACAAAGGCATACGTGCCGACGCGCACCGGAGTGCTCTTTTTCAGGATGTAGATGTAGGCCGTAAAGCCCACGCCGGTGCCGAAAATCACCAAATAGGTGAGCGACAGCCACGAGCGCAGCGAGATCGCTGCGGGATGAAGATGGCGCCCCTCGCCGATGAGCAGCCCCACCAGCCACAGCGTAGCGCCCCCACACAGGCATTGCATTCCCGCGCCCAGGAGCGGCGAGGTCGGCATCTGGCCGTGCCTGGAATAGAGCGAGCCCCAGGCCCAAAAAAGCGCTCCCGCCACCAGGACGCCCGCGCCAGTGGGATTAATCCTCTGCGAGCCGCCGAGGTACGCGGGTCCCACCAGGAGGCCCAGCCCGGCAAAACCGATAATGATTCCGATGACGACGCGAGCGCCGGGCCGCGTGCCACCGGGACGCATCCACTCTAGGATCACCAGCCACAGACAGACTGTGGCCACGAGCAGCGCCGTCACGCCCGAAGACACAGTCTGTTCGGCCCAGCATACGGCGCCATTTCCGGCGAATAGCAGCAACACGCCCGTGATGGCCGCCGTGCGCCAGTTAGCCGCCGTCGGCCGGATGCCGCTCTTCCATCGAAAGAGCGGATAGAGGATCAGTCCGGCGAGAAGGTGGCGCGTCCCGCCAAGCAGCAGCGGCGGGAAGGATTCAATGCCAAAACGAACGGCGAGAAACGTTCCTCCCCAGAGGAAATAGACCGCTGCAAAGGCCGCCAGAACGGCCGTGGATGTCTTGTGCGTTCCGCCGGGTTGTGTTGAGCCTGCTTCGGCCTTGTTGGCTGGTTCGATTGTGGCTGCGGACATTTCTACGTTGTCTCTCGTATCAGCGTAGGGCGGAAACGCGGATGTGTCGAGCACCATATTGGATGAAGCAGGAGAGGGCGGAATCGCGTGCCCGGCGGCGTATCGGTACTACAACCTCGTGTTTTACGTTAGGGCACTTCCACCTAAGCCCAAAGGTTGACGCCCCACGGATAGAGTGGCATTTTAGCAGCCCATTCGCGCGATCGCTATGCCGGGGGGCGAGATGAGCGCTGCACACCAGGTCAGGACTGCAAGCACGGTCACGGCGGAATCCGCTGCGGCGCAACCCTTGGCGGTGCGTCCGGAGCGCGAGCCGGCTTTGCGGGTTGTTCCGCTGATGGGCGCCGAGCAGCCGCGGCGATTCGTTCGTGTGCCCACTCACGCAGTGGGTGTGCATCCTGAACAGCGCGAGTATCCGCGAGCGTCGCTGAAGCTGCCGTTGCAACTCAGAAGTATTGACAATGTTGCGGAGAAAGCTCCGGTTACACTCGTGACGCGCGACATCAGCTCCTCAGGTGTATATTTCCTTTGCCCCCGCGAACTCGCGGTGGGCGTATGCGTCGAGTTGGAGATTGTTCTCGTGAGGCGGCCGATGGGCCGCGGCAACGTGGTCGTGGGGTCGATTGCGCGTGTGCAGCGGATCGAGCGCGCGGCGATGCCCGGATGGTACGGGATTGCGGCCACTTTTGAAGAGATGCAGTTTGGCAGGGACGACGTGGTTCCCTCAAGATACTTCGAGCGTTAGCGTCCGGCTTTTCCACAGCTTCCGTTTTTTCCACAGACGCACACCCTTGCGCCTGGAACCATTTCTGCGTACGATGCGGCTCCCTTCCCGCCAGGACCTCCCCTTCCTCCCAGGCGTTCCTCGTTTTCAGTTGCAGGGGCGTCTTTGCACCGGTTGACGATCTGATTTGACCAGCGGCGGGCTCCAACAGATCGCGATGGAGACGGCTGCCGCGCTTCCCTCTGGCGGGCGGCGTTCAGGCCACCGTTCAGGAATGACCGCCGCCCGCTCTGCTATTCTTGGCAAGTGAAGAAATCCTCCCAGGACCCCAGCGCACTGCGCGCCGTGCTTTTCGATTGGGATGGCACGCTGCTGGACTCCTACCATGCCGATGCGCAGGCGTATCTCGCGATGTTTCGCGAGATGGACATCGGGTGGGGCCTGGAGGAGCTGGCGCGGCACTACTCGCCGGACTGGTACAACGTCTATCGCGCGGCGAAACTCCCGCCGGCCGAATGGGACGTGGCGGATCGCATCTGGCGGAAGCATTACCGCAAGCACCGGCCGCAGCTTCTTCCGGGGGCGCGGCGCGTCCTGACGGCTGTGGGAAGGCTGCATCGGCTGGGCTTGGTTACCAGCGGCGACCGGACGCGCGTGCTTCGCCAATTGCGCGAGTTCGGCCTGACTCAATCCTTCGCCGCGAGGGTCTGCGCCGGGGACACGTTAAAACGGAAGCCGCATCCGGCGCCGCTGCGCCGCGCTTTGGAGAAGATGCGGCTCGAGCCGCAAG
Source organism: Terriglobia bacterium (assembly GCA_041483755.1). Classification (GTDB taxonomy): domain Bacteria; phylum Acidobacteriota; class Terriglobia; order Acidiferrales; family UBA7541; genus Acidiferrum. Next base: position 12,751 of record JBGPGF010000003.1, read on the forward strand.
CGTGCCTCTACGTGGGAGACTCGCCGGAGGACATCGAGATGGCTCGCCGCGCCGGCGTGCGCGCGATCGCGGTCCTGGGGCCCTTTCCGACGGAAAGGCGTCTGCGCGCGGCGCGCCCGGAAATCATTCTGGATTCCATCGCGCAGTTGCCGGATGCCCTCGCGGCATTCATCCGGTGATAAGAGCTACGGCTTTACCGTTGCCGTCGGGGTGGTCGCGGTAGGCCTTGGCATGGGATCGCCGGGGTTCGGCGCGGGAACAGGTTTGAAGCCGCTCCACTTGATGGTGAGGCGGATCGACACGTCGCTATCCTTCAAGTGCACGGTGTCGTCCGAGCGCGAGTAGCTGGGAAACCAGTATCTTCCGCCCACGTTTTCGCGGTACGTCTCAAACAGCGTGAAGGGCAGCTCCTCGGAGTGCATATCGCCCAGCTCGCTGACCCACTTTCCGTACGTTTTCACAATTTCGAGGAATTTCTCGTCCACCCAGATGACGCCGTCGAAATAGGCGTGCGCGCGATCCACCCCCTTGGGTTTCACCTGAAAAATGTAACAACTGATCTCGTCCACCTGTTCCTTGCCGGCATATTTCACGTCGTACTTGGCGAGCTGGCTGGTGAGCAGCGGAAACGCGGGAAACTTGGCCAGCGACTCGAAGTCTTCCGGCTGGACGTGAAGAACTTTTAGGGTAGAAGTGGGGCGCCCCACGGCTTTGTTGTAGAGCCTGCCATCGTCGCTCACCGCGGGCTCCGTGGTCATGTTGAATTCGCCCAGGGCCTTGCCGTCAGCGTCGAATTCGGCCAGGCGAACCGACTTGCGATACGAGAAATGCGTTCGCGCCTCGAGAAACAGGTCTTCCTTCTGTGCGAAACGCCGGATGATCTCTTCGGCGGGGAGCGACGGTGGCGCTTCCGGAACCGGCTGGTTTTCGATGCGGCGCACGTTGTGGTCGGGTGGTGGCGGCGTGAGCGGTCCAGGCGTGGACTCCTGGGCGCGAAGCGGCAGCCCCAAAAGCGCCAACAACCCCATTCCCAAGAGAAAAGGAGCGGCGCGGAAACATCGCGAAATGTTGACCGCTTCGCGGTCACGCAATAAGAAGATTGCCCGTAGATTCATTCTCATATTGAGCTTTGATGCCGCGTACCCGCCGGAGGGCCACATGGCCCCGCCGAACGCATGCCCTGTGATTTGGCTCAAGTCTATCGCAACCCGTGCGGCACGGGGAGCACTCAAAAGACGACCGGGACAGCGTAGGAGTCTGCTAGAATTTCGGGCTTGTGCCTGAGGCCCGACACGCAATGCGATTCTTCGTTTCCGGGGCCGTGCAGGGCGTCGGCTTCCGTTATTTCGCTCTGCACGCGGCGCAAAAGCTGGCGCTCGCCGGATACACGCGCAACTTGAGCGACGGCCGTGTGGAAGTCTATGCGCTGGGAACGACCGAGCAGCTTGTGGAATTGCGCCGCGTGCTGGAATGCGGGCCCCTGGCCGCAACCGTGACAAGCGTCACAGCGGAGGAAGCGCCCGTCGTGCCGCGCTATGCCGAAGGATTTGTGGTCGAATACGACGCCTGAAGAGGAGCCCACCGAATGGACGAGCTGAAAAAGCTGATCCGTGAAATCCCCGATTATCCCAAGCCGGGAATTCTGTTTTATGACCTGACCACGCTGCTGAAAGACCCCCAAGGCTTCCACTCGCTGATTGATCAGTTGTGCGGCCACTATAAGGGCCCGCACATTGACGTCGTGGCGGGTATCGAGGCGCGCGGATTTATTTTCGGCCCGGCGCTGGCTTATCGGCTCGGTGCGGGGTTCGTCCCCGTGCGCAAGCCGAAAAAGCTCCCGGGGAAGACTGTAAGCGTCTCCTACGCGCTCGAATACGGCACCGATTCGCTCGAAATTCACGAGGACGCAGTGAAAAAGGGTCAGCGCGTGCTCATCTGCGACGATTTGCTGGCCACCGGCGGCACCGCCGCGGCCACTGCGGAACTGCTTCGCAAGCTCGGCGGCGTAGTGGCCGGAGCGGCGTTCGCCGTCGAGTTGAGCTTCCTCAACGGCCGCAAGAAGCTCCCCGGCCTCGACGTGTTTTCACTGATTCAATACGACAGCTAGCCGGCTGCGCATCCACTACGCTTTACTTCTCCGCTGTCGAAGTGCCTCGAAGAGGACGACTCCGGCGGCGACGGAAACATTGAGCGAGCGGATAGGGCCGCTCGTCGGCAGCGAAACAACAAAGTCGCAGCGCTTGCGCGTCAGGTCATGAAGACCCTTCCCCTCTCCGCCGAGGACGATCCCCACTGGTGAAGTAAAATCAGCTTCCGCGTAGCTCTTTTCCGCTTTTTCATCGAGTCCGATCAGCCAGTAGCCCGCTTCCTTCAATTCTTCCATGGCCCGAACGAGATTCGTCACGCGCGCCACGGGCAGATGTGCCAGCGCCCCGGCCGAGGCCCTCGCGACTGTGTCCGTCAGCCCAGCGGCGCGGCGCTCGGGAATCACCACGCCATGCGCGCCGGCGGCGAGCGCCGTCCGAATCACCGCGCCAAGATTGTGCGGGTCTTCCACGCCATCCAAAAGAACGATAAGTCCCTTCTGCGTCGCATCCGCGGCGGCGCGGGCGATGACGTCTTCGAGCGTGGCCACCGATTGCACCGCGGCCAGCGCCACCACGCCCTGATGCTCTTTCAATCCGGCAAGGCGGTCCACCTGCGCCCGGTCTTCGAAGCGCACCGGGACGCCGCGGCGCCGCGCGAGCTGCAACAGCTCCTCGACCCGGCGGTCCTGCCGCCCGCTGGCGATTACGATGCGGTCCAGCGCGCGGCCCGCTTCCAGGGCTTCGTGCACGGCGTGGATGCCGGTGAGTTTATCCATCGAAGAAGCAGTTTACAGTTGACAGTCCACAGTTGAAAGCCGCTGCTGAGAATTGCCCTCAGTTCAATCCAGCGCGGAGCAAAATTCCAGGATGCGCTCGCGCGCGGATTTCACCGGCGCGGAAAATGGCAATGGCGCTGCTTGGTCGAGAAGCAAAATCACGCGGTCGAGCGCGCCCTCACCGGCGCGGCCCGCCAGCGTCAAACGAATCGTTTGAAAAATCTCGCGTCCGCCCAAATCGAGCTGGTCTTTCAGCGCGCCAACGATTTCCTTGAAGCGATCGGATGTGACAGGACCGCCTTCCAGCAGGAGCAAGGCCAGCAGGCGAACCACCTCGCGCGCGCCCTGGCGCGAAAGAACGACATGAGTTTCCACTCGCCCCAGGATTTCGCGCGCATCGTAGTGAAAGACGAGCGCGAGAAGATCGGCCAGCGCGGCACGATCCGCCGCTTGCGGGCCAAGCAAGAGTGCGGCGCGTTCACACCATGCAAGCTGTTCCATCGAAGGCTCGCCAATCAACCAGCCTCGCTCTTGCAGAATCGCGGCTACATCCGCGGCAGTAAATGGATTTGGCGCGGCGGGAGGAACGGATTCGGGGATTTCTTCAGAGGACATCGGGAAACTCATTCGCGGTGAGCAATTCAAAGGGAGACGAGCGTCGCCACAACGTGGGCAGCAATCGCTTCGCCGCGCCCAATGGCGTCCACGCCCTCATTGGTCTTGGCTTTGAGATGAATCTTCTCCATCGGGACGCCCAGCGCCCGGGCCAAGGCTTCGCGCATTTTCGGAAAGTGCGGGCCAAGCTTCGGTTTCTCCAGGATGACCACGGCGTCCACGTGTTCGATCAAAAGGCGGCGCTCGTCGAGAAGCTTTCGCGCATGTTCCAGAAACAGCAGGCTCGCCGCGCCCTTCCACTTCGGGTCGGAGTCCGGGAAATGCGTGCCGATGTCGCCCGCGCCCGCCGCGCCCAGCAGCGCATCACAAATCGCGTGCGCCAGCACATCTCCATCCGAATGGCTAACTGGGCCCTTCTCGAACGGCACTTCGATCCCGCCAATCATCAGCTTGCGCCCTTCGGCGAGCCGGTGAAGATCGTAGCCGATGCCGCAGCGCACGTTCATGTTCCGCGGCGCTCGAGCTCGAGATAGAAGCGGGCCAGTTCCATGTCAGCGGGGCGCGTGATCTTGATGTTGCGCTCGGAGCCGGCGACCACGTAAACATCGTGGCCCAGACGCTCGACCAGTCCGGCTTCGTCGGAAGCGGTGACGCCGTCCTGCTCGGCGCGGGCAAACGCCTCTTTCAGCAGCTTCGTGGTGAAGACTTGCGGCGTCTGCGCCAGGACGATGCGTTCGCGCGGAATCGTCGCGGTGATGAGCGCCACGTCTTGCGGCAGGCTCGCGCGCTTCACTTCTTTGACCGTGTCCATCGCCGGGATGCCCAAGATCACAGCATGGCGGATGCGCGCTTCCTGAATCACCCGTTCGATCTGCTCGCGCGTAACGAACGGCCGCACCGCGTCGTGCACCACCACAATTTCAGTGTCGTCCGAAACCTCGCGCAACGCGTGGCTGACGGACTCCTGGCGCGAATCGCCTCCGCGAACGACGCGCACCGACTGTGAGAATTTCTCGGCGCGCACTCGCTCCTCGAGCCGCGCAACCTCGTCAGTGCGTGTCGCGATGAAAATGTCCGTAACTTGCGGGCAGGAGGCGATTCTCCGCAGCGCGTGAATTACGATGGGCAATCCGTCGAGCTCCAGAAACTGCTTCGGCGTTTCCGCGCCCATGCGCGTCCCGAGCCCTGCGGCCGGAAGAATGGCTGCTATGCGAGTCATAAGCCCCTGCGGGGGAATAGGAGTTTACCTCAAGCAGGACCAATAGCGCGAATGAAGGCCGAGTTTCAAGGAACGCTGATCCGCGGAACACGCTGGGTGACGGCGCAGAGGAGATCCGAAGTGACGGTGCCGAGGCTGCGCGCGACGACATCGGCCGGATGCTGGTGTTCGCCGTCGCTGCCGTACAGCGTGACCACATCGCCCAGCGCCGCTTCCGGCACGCCAGTCACGTCAATCATGGACACGTCCATGGAGACGATCCCGATGATCGGCGCAAACTGGCCGCGCACGAGGACGCGCCCGCGATTGCCCAGCGCGCGCGGCATCCCGTCGCCATAGCCCGCGGCCAGCACCGCAATCCGCGAAGGGCGCTCCGCGACAAACGTGGCGTTGTAGCCGACGCCTTCGCCCGCGGGCACGCTGCGCATTCCGATGATGCGCGTGCGCAAACTCATCACCGAGCGCAGCGGCAGCTTTGCTTCGCATTCGGCGCGGCGCTCCGCCGGATCGTAGCCGGGGTGATAGCCGTAAAGGAGCGCGCCGGGGCGCACCATGTCCGCCCAAGTGTCCGGGCGGCTGGCGATGGCGGCGCTATTCGCAAGGTGAATGATGCCGGGATCAATTTTCAGCGCGCGGAGCCGTTCGAGAGCAGCGAAGAACCGCTCTTCCTGCTGCCGCGTCTGCTCGCCCGGCAGCGTTGCCGTGAACACTTCCGCCGAAGCGAAGTGAGTGAATACGCCATCGAGCCGCAGGTGCGGGCACTTCGCAAGCTCCCGCGCGAAGCAATCCACATCCGACGCGGCGATCCCCAGCCGGTTCATCCCCGAGTCAATTTTCAAGTGGATCGGAACGGAAGCGCGCTTCACGCCGCGGCGCGCCGCAGCTCGCTCCAGCCGCCGCAGTTGCTCGCAGAGAGTGATCGCCGCCGTCAAGCGGTGCTTGATCAAAAGATTTTCTTCCCCCGGCCAAAAGCCGGTAAGCGCCAGGATGGGATTCCGCACGCCGCCCTTGCGCAGCTCCACGCCTTCCGCCGCCGAGGTGACCCCGAACCATTCCGACCCCGCCTTTTCGAGTGCGCGGGTGACGGTCACGGCTCCGTGGCCATATCCATTGCCTTTGACGATGGAAAGAATCTTACGTGGCGTTTTCCGCTTTTCCGAGGGCGGATTCACGAACGCGCGAATCGAGCGCAGATTGAATGCCAGGGCGGACAGCGAAATCTCCGCCCAGACAGGGCGTCCCACAAAGTCGAGGCTGTTCCTGCGTGGCGCGCTCATGAAATCTCCGAAAAACCAAGTTATTTTACGTCATTCGCGTTTGCAAACACGAATTCAGCGCCCGTTGCGACGAGAGTGATAACACGCAGCAACGTACAGCATGTTTTCTGCCGGATGCCCTTCTCCAGTAAGAGGATGCAGACAAACGAGTTAGAGCCAGGCCGCCGCGCAAGGGAAGGCAAGCGACCGGGGTTACGCGTCGCGGCGGAGCCATACTGTGGGTGGGATTAGACGTCGCCGACCGGCGAAGTATCGGCCCAGGCGTCCGGCGCCAGCTCTTCGAACCGCGTGTGGCGGCTCTTGAAGATGAATTTGACGCGGTCGGTGGGGCCATTGCGCTGCTTGGCGATGAGCAGCTCGGCCTGGTCGCGCTCTTCGGGCAGCGCATCCAGCTTGAAGAAGTTGGGGCGGTAGATGAACATCACGACGTCGGCGTCCTGCTCGATGGCGCCGGATTCGCGAAGATCGGCGAGCATCGGGCGGCGTTCGTCGCGCTCCGGCGCGCGCGTGAGCTGGCTCAATACCAGCACGGGAACTTGCAGCTCTTTGGCGAGGCCCTTGAGGCTGCGCGTCATGCTGGAAACTTCTTCATTGCGGTTCGAAAAGCGCCCGCGCGCGGTAATCAACTGGAGATAATCCACGATGAGGAGCGAGAGACCCTTGTCGCGCTTTAGCCGCCGCGCCTTCGCGCCGATTTCCACCACGGAGACCGAACCCGCATCATCAATCCACAGCGGTGCGGAAGAAATTTTCCCCAGCGCCTCGGTCATGTCCTGCCAGTCCGTGCGATTCAAATGGCCGGTGCGGAATTTGTGCGCGTCCACCCTCGCCAGCGACGCCACCATGCGCTGCAGCAGAGACTCCTTCGACATTTCCAGGCTGAAAATCGCCACCGGCAGCCCGGCCCGAATCGCGATGTTCTCCGCAAGATTCAGCGCCAGCGCCGTCTTTCCTTGCGAGGGCCGCGCGGCCAGAATGAGCAGCTCCGAAGGCTGCAAGCCGGAAGTGAGCTTGTCGAGCTCCCCGTAACCCGTCGAAACGCCGGTGATGCTCTTGCCTTCGCGGAAGATTCTTTCCAGGCGCTCGAAATTGTCGCGCACAATTTCGCGCATGGGAATCAGGCCGGCGCGGACGCGATCCTCAGCGAGCGCGAAGATCGAGGACTCGGCCCCGTCCAGCACGGTGTCAGCGCCCTCGTCGCCTTCAAACGCGCGCTGCTGGATGGCGTGCGTCGTGTGAATCAAATTCCGCAGCAGGGCCTTCTCTTTGACGATGCGCACGTACTGCTCGATGTTCGACGCGTGCGGCATGCCGTCGGCCAGCGAGGCCAGATACGGCGCGCCGCCCGATGCCTCCAGCTCTCCGCGCCGGTGCAACTCCTCGCTCAGCGTGACGAGATCAATGGCCTGCTGCGTCTCCCCCAGCGCCACCATCTGCTGGAAAACGCGGCGGTGCTGGTCGAGAAAAAAATCCTCCGAGCGCAGGTTTTCGACGGCGGCGTTCAGCGCATTGTTGTCGAGCAGAATCGCGCCGAGAATCGAGCGCTCGGCTTCCAGATTCTGCGGCAAGGGGCGTTCAAGAGTCGTTTCGGAGGGCATATAAATTCGCCTTATCTTCGCCTATCTCTTGTTATGTGTACCACTCCCCCCGCACGATTGCAAGGGTTTCGCGCCGCAGGGGTTATGCAGCTCCCCATGAAAGCCGGATTGTGCGTGGAATCCGCGCGGAGGTCAATTGCCCTTGCATGTGGAAAAAAGTTGGAGCGGTGGATATTGACGGGCGACCCAAGACTCCAGCGACCAAGGAACGTCTTGTGAACCAAGTCGGAAGGGATCCACGCGACCCTGAGCGGCACGAAATATCGACTACGGAGCGGCCGCTTGGTCGAGTCCTACGAGCCTGCGGAAATCCGGATTGTCGTGCAGGCAGTTGAGATCGGCATCCTTGGCGGCCCATTGCATGTTTCCGTACCCGGCCGCGAACGCCTTCTTGATCGTCTCGAGCGCCTCCGCCTTCTTCCCGAGGATGCCGTAGGTGCACGCGGCATTGTAGAGCGTGCTGCCGTCATTCGGGCGAAGGGCGACGGCCGTTTGCAGGTGCCGCACGCCTTCTTCCGCCTCCCCGAAATAGGCGAGGTTTGCGGACAGCAGAATGCGCGCGCGCACGTCCTCGGGAACCACTTCCAACTGCTGGCGAAGGACCCCGATGATGCGCCTGCGGGCCTCTTCCGCCTCCATTTTCCGTCCCAACTGTTCCAGGCACTGCGTGTAGGGAATGTAGGTGTTGTAGTCGTCGCCGTTGGCTTCGAGCGCGCGTTCGGTGAGCGCCGCGGCCTCTTCGAACCGGCCGGAGGAGAAATACGCGCGCCCAAGGATGTTCCAGGAGCCCTCGCAATCGGGCTTGCGCTCGATGGCTTGCCGGGCCAGCAGCGCGGCTTCGTCGTATTTCTTTTCGGCGTAGAAGAGCCGGGCGCGCGCCACCATCACTTCGGGCAGGTCCGGCCCCAGCGCCATGGCGCGGTCGCAGGCCGCCATTCCTCGTTCGATCCATCGCAGGTTCTTTTCGCGTATCTCGTAGCTCAAGCCGCACAAGTGCGCGATTCCGGCATGGGCCAGCGCGAAATTCGGGTCCAGCTGGATGGCCTGCTCGAACATCTGCAGCGCGTAGTCCAGATTCTCGCGCCGCGTGTAGCTTCGGCCACGCAGATAGAAATCGTAGGCCTGCGGGTTTTCGGTCGGCTTGCGCGCGATCGTTTTTTCCTCCTGCGGGGTCAGCGTGATGCGCAGCGCCTGCGCAATGCTCCGCGCGATCTCGTCCTGGATGGCGAAGACGTCCTCAAGCTGGCGGTCGAAACGTTCGGCCCAGACGGAATGCCGCGTCGAGCTCTCCACCAGTTGCGCGGTGATGCGCAGGCGGTTCCCGGCGCGGCGGATCGTGCCTTCCAGCACGTAAGCGGCGCCCAGCTGCTGGCCCACTTGCGGGGCCGTCACCGGTTTGTCTCGAAACGCCAGCATCTCCGAGCGCGGAAAGGCCTGCAGCTGCGTGATTTTCGAAAGCTCGGTGATGATGTCTTCGGTCATGCCGTCGCGGAAGTATTCGTCTTCCTTCCCGCCGCTCTGATTTTCGAAATACAGCACGGCAACCGACTTCTTCGCCGGCCCGGCGGCCGCCGCGCGTAAATTCGAGCCGCCTGTCTCTCCGGCCGCCGGGCGGCGGCTGGAATCGATGTCCCGCTTGATGCGCTTGAGGTCGGCGCGGAGTTCGGCGGCGGTCTGGTAACGCAGGTCACAATCTTTTTCCAGCGCTTTGCTGAAAATATTTTCCATGGCTGCGGGCAGACGGGGATTCAACTTCGTCGCCGGAGCAGCTGTGGAATGCAGGATGCCGTCGAAAATCACCGCGACCGTCGAGCCAGAGAAGGGCACCAAACCCGTGGACATTTCATACAGCACGACCCCCAGCGAAAATAAATCCGAGCGCGCGTCCAGCTCCTCGCCCCGCGCCTGCTCCGGCGACATGTAGGCCACCGTGCCCATCGAGCTGCCCGGGCTGGTGAGGTGCTCTTCGCTCAGCAAGTGCGTTTGCGTGCGCAACGACGATGCGCCCACCGACTCCGCCGCGTGCTGCCGCTGGGAAGCCAGCTTCGCCAGGCCGAAGTCGAGGATCTTTGCCTGGCCCCGCTCGACGAGGAAAATATTCGCGGGCTTGATGTCGCGGTGGACGATGCCCTTTGCGTGCGCCGCTTCCAGGCCGTCCGCGATCTGGATGCCGGTCTCAAGAAGTTCGGAGGTCGCGATGGGCTTCCCGGCGATGCGATGCTTCAGCGTCTGGCCCTCGAGCAGTTCCATGGCGATGAAGGGCTGGCCGTTGAATTCGTCAATGTCGTAGATGGTGCAGATGCCCGGATGGTTGAGCGCGCTAGCGGCTCGCGCTTCACGGCGGAATCGCTCGATGGACGGCGCGTCGGCGTCGAAGCCCCCGGGCAGGAATTTTAGGGCCACGTTGCGGCCCAGCCGCGTGTCCTTGGCCTTAAAGACCTCGCCCATGCCCCCGCCGCCAATTTTTTCCAGAATCAAGTAATGGGAAATCGTCTTCCCGACCATCCGGACGAACTCCTTTGGCGGCATCCTGGAGAATGGAGGTGCTTGAATGCCGCGGATACTCTTCTACAATCCGCCCTGCGTGTCAATCATCACAGGACGCGCGCTTTCATGGAGTTGCAGCGATGTTGGAAAGTTGCGGGGACGCGGTACGCCGGTTGGCCTTCGCAACGATCACCGCCGGTGAGCTGTTATTCCTTGCCGACCACGACCTTGATCGTGGCGGCGACGTCGCGGAATACCTTGACGGTCACCGGATACTCCCCGAGGGCCTTGATGGCATCGGCGAGCTGAATCTGCCGCTTGTCAACCTGAAACTTCTGCGCGGCCAGCGCTTCCGCAATGTCCGCCGTAGTGACCGAGCCGAACATCTGGTCGTTCTCCCCCGCCTTCCGCGAAAAGGCCAGCGTGACCCCGTTCAGCAGCGCGGCCTGCTTTTCGGCGGCATCGCGTTCGGTGGCGGTTTTCTTCGACAAGGCTCCGCGGATGCGCTCGAGCGCTTTCATGTTGCCGGCCGTGGCTTCGACGGCCAGCTGGCGCGGCAGGAGAAAATTGCGGGCGTAACCCGGCGCAACCTTAACCACTTCGCCGCGGGCCCCCAGCTTCTCGACGTCTTCCTTGAGAATAATCTGCATGAAATTTTCCTCCGGTCACTCAGGCTTCGGTTGCGCAGGCACATCCGCTCCCGGTGCAGGCGACGTCGGACTCGGCGCGGGTGTAGCGGTTGCTGGCGCGGGCGCAGCCGCGTGGCCGGCAGCCGGGCCCTGGCGATGCACTGGGAGCACGCCCGCGGCGCTGGTGGCATAGGGCATCAGTGCGATGTTGCGCGCGCGCTTGATGGCCACGCCGAGCCACCGCTGGTGGCGCGAGCACGTCCCCGTCAATCGGCGTGGCAGAATCTTGCCCTTTTCCTGCACGTACGGTACGAGATACTCGGTCCGCTTGTAGTCAATGAAATCAATCTTCTCGACGCAGAACTTGCACACCTTTTTCTTGCGGAAATACTGCCGCTTGCCGCGGCGCGGTCCGCCGGGTCCGCCGCCGGGACCTCCTTCGCGGCGCGGCCCGGCATGACCTCCGCCTTCGCGACGAGGGCCGCTCGGCCCTCCCTCGCGGCGCGGGGGAGCCCCGGAGCCGCCCGTGCCTTGCGACTGCTGTTTCTGTTCTTCCGCCATGACGTTTCAACCCTTCCTTTTCAAAACTTTTGGAAAAATGTTTCTGCCGGGCTCAACTCGCCGCGGCGGTTTGTTCACCGCCGCCGGCAGGAGCAGCCGCCGGCTGGCGCCGCCCTTTGCGCGCCACGCGCTTTTCGCGCCGCCGCGTCAGCTTTAGCTGGCGCTGCAGGTCCTCGTCGAGACGCACGGTGATGTACTTGATGACTGCGTCGTGCACGCGCAGCCGCCGCTCGAGTTCGTGCGTGAGCTCGCCGTGGGCCGTGCGGATCTGCACATAAACGTAATAGCCTTCGCGGTGCTTGGCCACGCGATAGGCCAGCTTGCGCGTGCCCCATTGCTCGATCTTTTCGATCTTGCCGCCCTTATCTTTGTCCTCGCAGGCGTGCTCGACCGTTGCCACGATCTTCTTGATCTCTTCTTCCGGCGTCGCCGGCCGGCAGATGAAGATCAAATCGTATAGTCGTTCTTCCATTGTTCCCTCGATTTTCCTCCGGGCGCTCGGCCCGGGAAACTCTTCTTCACCGCGCTACGGTCCCGCCGTTTCGTCCGGTTCCGCAGAGACTCTCCGGTTGAATCGGTTCATGGCCGCTTCAACGCCCTGTGCCAGGATCAACTCCACCGCATCGCCCGCTTCCGCGAGCATCGGCGCCGCAATCTCCAGTTCAGCCTTGCGCATCGGCCGCAGCACGTATTCCGCGCGATCATCCACCGCATGATCCGGTTGCACGCCCATCCGGATGCGCGCAAATTCTTCTGTACCCAGGGCGCTGATCACGGACTTGACGCCGTTGTGGCCCCCGGCGCTCCCGCCGGAACCCACGCGAATCACGCCCCAGGGCAGCGCCACTTCATCCCAGAGCACCACCAGATCGCTCACCGCCAGCTCGTACTTTCCCAGCAGCTCGCGGATCGAAATGCCGCTCAAGTTCATCATCGTCTGCGGCTTCGCCAGGACAATGTCCTGATTCGCCAGCCGCCCGCGGCCTGCCAGGGCTTTCCCCTCGGGCCGCTCGACGCGTATTCCGCCGCGATTCGCCAGTTCGTCCACGGCAAGGAAACCGAGGTTATGCGGCGTCCACTGATATTCCGGGCCCGGATTGCCAAGCCCCACGATGAGCCACATGGGTCATTTTCCCAGTGCCCGCTTGCAGCGGGCCGCCTCGCCGCGCTACTTCTTCTTCTCGCCTTTTTCGGCCTTCTCGGGCTTGGCGCCGGCCTCTTCGCCTTCTTCGCCCTCAACTTCCTTCTTGCCCTTCTTGATGACTTCGGGCTCCGCCGGCACCGCCGCTTCCGCCGCCACGGCCTCGACGGGCTTCTCTTCCTCGACGCGCAGCGCCACAACGTGGGCGATGACGCGCTCGGGATCGGTGAGCAGCTTCATCTTCGCCGGATCGAGCGGAATTTCTCCCGCGCGCAAGTGCTTGCCGATCAGCAGTTCGGTCACGTCCATGCGAAACTCCGTCGGAATATCCGCGGGCAAGCATTCGATTTCCACTTCGCGCGTGACGGTCTCAAAAATGCCGCCCTGCTGCTTCACGCCCACCGGTTCGCCAAACGTGTGTACCGGCACCTTCACGCGCATGCGCACGTCCATCGCCACGCGCATCAAGTCCACGTGCAGAAGTCTCCCGGACACCGGGTCCACCAGCCAGTCCTTGAAGATGGCGGGCTCCTGCTTGCCCGCGAGGCTTACCTGAAAAAGCGTGTTGTGGCCGCTTGCGGAGCGCAGGATGGCCGTGACGTGCTTGGTGTTGACGGCCAGCGTGATGCTCTCTCCCTTGCCGCCATAGAGCACGGCGGGCACTTGGCCGTTCAGGCGCAGGCGCCGCGCCTCGTTTTTGCCCCGCGTCGCTCGGGGCGTTGCTTCGACGATGATTTCTGCCATAGCTTCGTTCCTTCCTGAAATTCCAGATGGCTCCAGCCAACTCCAAGATGCCGGGCTATACCCGCCCGTCAAAACTCACGTGAACAGTTCGCTGATCGACGTCTCCTCGTGGATCGAGCGGATGCCGCGCGCCAACAGTCCGGAAACGCTCAGAATCTTGATCTTCGGCACCTGCCGGGCCGCTTCGGAGAGCGGCACGGAATCCGTGGCCACAATTTCCGTGATCTGCGACTTGGAGAGGCGCTCGACGGCCGGGCCGGAAAGCACCGCATGGGTACACGCCGCATAAACCTGAGTCGCGCCTTCCTTCAGCAGCGCCTCGCCCGTCTTCACCAGCGTTCCTGCTGTGTCAATAATGTCATCCACGACGAGCGCGCTGCGGCCGCGAATTTCTCCAATAATGTGCATCACTTCGCTTACGTCCACGTCCACGCGGCGCTTGTCCACGATCGCCAGCGGCGCATCAAGCTTCTTGGCAAAAGCACGCGCTCGCTCGACGCCGCCCGCATCCGGCGAAACCACCGTCAGATTCGGCAGCTTCTTCTGCTTGAAGTATTCCACGAGCACCGGCGACGCATACAGATGGTCCACCGGCACGTTGAAATACCCCTGAATCTGCGGCGCGTGCAAATCCAGCGTCAGCGCTCGGCTGGCCCCCGCCGTCTCCAGGAGATCGGCGACCAGCTTCGCGGATATCGGAACCCGCGGCTTGTCCTTGCGGTCCTGCCGTGCGTAGCAGTAGTACGGAACGACCGCCGTGATGCGCCAAGCCGAAGCCCGTTTGAACGCGTCAATCATCAGCAGCAACTCGAGCAGATGGCAGTCCACCGGATTGCTGCACGGCTGCACCACAAAAACGTCCGCGCCGCGAACATTCTCAAGAATCTGGAAATATATCTCGCCGTCGCTGAAGCGCCCCAGCACGGCCTTGCCCAGCGGCACGCCCAGCGTGTGGCAGATGCTCTCGGCCAGCGCCGGATTCGCCGAACCCGCGAAAATTTTGAATCTCTCGTCGGTCACGAAACGTCACTCCGCAAATTCGCAGTAGCTAAAAACCTCACAAACCAAAAATAAATATGGACGCTGGAAACAGGCGACAACGCGCTAGAAGACCGCTCCGGTTCAGGCCACGCGCGCACCACCCTGGGCGCGGAGATACCTCTCACGGGAGAGGGTCTCGCAGACAAAAGTCACGTCGCGTGGAAACCCAAGAGCGGCTCGGCGCGCCATCGCTGGGCTCGGGAATACTCCAAACACCGCCGAACCGCTACCCGCCAGCGAAGCATCCGCTGCTCCTCGCCGAAGCAAAGTCCGCTTGATTTGATCAAGCCGGGGATGGCGCCGGAAAACGGGCGGCTCAAAATCGTTGGAAAGCCCGCTCCCCTGCGTGCTCCAGCACAGAGCGCAGAACCCCCAAAGTGTAGAGTCCGCGGTGGGTTTTGTCAACGGCCCCGAAGCCTTCAACGCCCGCGCCCGGAGCCAGCGGTAGGCATCAGGAGTGGCCACGTGAACGACACGCGGAGAGACGATGAGCACGGTTTTCGGCCGGATGTCCGGCAGAGGGTAGATGGTATTGCCGCAGCCGACCCCCAGCGCGCGCCCCCCAAAAAGAAAAAACGGCACATCGGCGCCGAGTTCCGAGGCCATCTCGAGCAGCCGCGCCAGGGGGAGCTTCCTCCCGGTGAGCCGCAGGTAACCGACCAGTGCCGCAGCCGCGTCGCTGGAACCGCCGCCCAGGCCGCGCCCCGCGGGAATCCTCTTCCACAGCTCGATCTCCACTCCCGAACGAACCTTCAGTTCGCGGCGCAGCGTCTCCACCGCGCGATAGACCAGGTTTTTCTGGAATGGCTCGCGCGACAGCGCGTCATTGCCGTGGATGACGAGCGAGATGCCGTTCGCTCGCGCCACACGCAGTTTCAGGCGGTCGTGCAGCGACACTGCCTGGAAAATCGTGCGCAGCTCATGGTAGCCGTCCGCGCGCCTGCCTAAAATGTCGAGCCGCAAGTTGATTTTCGCAAAGGCGGGAATGCGGACTTCGCGCATGGAGCTATTCCGGCTTCGAGGCTTCAGCCGGAGATTTCTGCTGCGCGATGCGGTGTTTCACCTGGGTCAGCTTCTTCTCCAGATCGGCGACCTTCTCGGTCTCGATCTCGGTGGGAAACGCGCGATGCCATTCGGCGAGTGACTTTTCCCACTCCGTGGCCGCCAGGTCCTTGCGCCCGGCGCGGAAATAGACGTCGCCGAGGTGGCTGTGAATCGTGGGATCGTGGCTCTCGTGTTCGGCGGCCTTGCGCAGCCACGTTTCCGCTTGCGCGAGGTTGTTCTGCTTGAAATAAACCCAGCCCAGGCTGTCCTGGTATGCGCCGCTGTTCGGCTCTTCCGCAAGGGCGCGCTGAACGAGTGCGCCCGCCTCATCCAGGCGGATGCCCAGATCGCCCAGCATATAGCCGTAGTAATTCAGCGCTGCGGCGTTCTTCGGATTCACCGCCAGCGCGCGCTTGAATTCTTCTTCCGCGCGGTCGTAGAGTTTTTGCCGCTCGTAAATGGCGCCCAGAAGAAACCACACCATCTCGTTGTCGCGCGGCGGGCCGGGCAGCGCTTCGGCCAGGCGCGCGGCGTTCTCCGCCTCTTTATAGCGCCGGCCGCGCTCATAGACCTGCGCGATGTTGATGTACGTGTCCCGGTCTTCCGCGGTTCCGTTGAGTTGCGTCCGAAGAGTCTTTACCGCCTCGTCCGTCTGCCCATTTTCGCCCATGAGCAGCGCGCGGCTCGAAAGCACCGCACGATCGCTTGGATATTTTTCCAGAGCCGCCTTGGCCGCATCCAGCGCCCGCGGCATGTCTTTTGCCGAACGATACGTATCCATGATCAGCAGGCGTGCGCGGCGGTCTTCGTCCTCTCCCAATCGCTGCATCTCTTCAAAGCTGTAAATGGCCGCCTGGAAATTCTGCTTTTCGCGGTAGAGCTGGCCCAGTTGCTGGTAAAGGATCGCCAGGGCGCGGCGGCTGGAGGGCACGGCGTTCGCCTGGTTCTTGATGCCTGCGGCGGCGTCGGACAAAACCCGGATGGCATCTTCATAGCGGCCCTGCGATTCGTAGAGCATCGCCTCGTTGTAAGTCACCTCGATGCTGCCCGGCGCCTTCTGCCGCGCCTTGAGGAGATTTTCTTCCGCTTGATCCGGCTGTTTCAGCTCGCGGTAGATTTGCGCCAGGCGGAGATAGGTATCCGCATCGTCCGGCTCCATCTCTGCAAGCCTTTGAAAGACGCCCAGCGCGTCCTGGTACTTTTCCTCGGCCAAAAGTGTCTGCCCCAGGCCGCGCAGGTGGCTCACTTCGGCGGGGTCCAATTCCGCCGCCTTGCGGTAGGCATTCTCCGCCTTGGCCAGTTCCTTCGTCTGCGTATACGCGTCGCCGAGAAGATCGAAAAGCGCGGCCGACGGTGACGCGTGGCCGATAATTCCCTCCACCAGCGCGACCGCGTCCGCGGACTTGCCCCGGTCGAGCAGCAACTGCGTCAACTGCTCCGCGGCCATCTCATTCTCGGGATCTTCTTTCAGCAGCCCGCGAAGAACTTCTTCCGCTTTGTCGTGCGAATTCTGCAAGCGATACAGCCGGGCCAGCCACAGCGCCGACTCCGTGTCCGAAGAATCGAGCCGGACGATCTCGCGGTATTGCTCGATCGCGCGCTTGATGAGTTCCGGCTGGCTCGCCGGTGTGTCCGCAGAGCTGCCATCCGGCTGGCCGCCGCCAATCCGGACGGTCGCGCCCATGTCGCCGAGGCTGCGCAAATAAATGCGTCCCAGCAGGCGCCGCGTCGGCAGGTTGTTCGAATCGCGCTTGAGAATCTCCTGGGCTTCCTGGACGGCTTCGCGCGTGCGCTGCCCCTTCCAGTATATCTCCGCCAGCCGTTCGCCAATCACCGCCGAAGCCGGGTCGAGCGCGTACGCCTTCTTGTAGTATCCAATCGCCTGCGTGGCGTACTCGCTGCGGCCCGTGGATTCGAACATCTCCTCCGCAATGTGGCCCATCGTGTAGTTGTAGTACGCGTCGCCGCGGCCCGCGTCCTTCAACGTAGCCTGGGGAGCGCTGGCGCCTGCCTGTGCGGACTGTGCGGCCGCGCGCCACGGGGCCAGGGCGCAGAGCGCAGCTAGAGCGTAGACGAGTGGAGAAGCCGGCTTTCGGCGAAAGTTCATCGGTACCCCAGAGACGCAGATTATCCCATGCGGCTGAAAAGGGGTCAAAAGCGAACTCGAAATCGTTTCCTCAGTCGCGAGGAGCCCCTTGGTGGGATGCGCCGGGCCGCCCGCGGGTTGAGCAAAGAAAGTGCTTGACATCATTCTATATTTCTGCAAATATAGAAATATGAGACCCCCTCATCCTGCCCTCGTTTCCCGCTGCGCCGAACGCTTCTCCGCTCTCGGCGCCGAGCCCCGCTTGCAGATTGTCCGCCTGCTGCTCGCGGCTCATCCGGCGGGCATGCACGCGGGCGAAGTGCAGGACGAACTCGGAATCCCGGCCTCCACGCTCTCCCATCATCTCGACAAGCTGAAGCAGGTCGGCCTGGTCACCGTCCGGCGCGAGCGCCAGTTTCTGTGGTACGCGGCGGATACCGGCGCGCTGCGCGAGCTGTTGGGCTTTCTCTACGAAGAGTGCTGCACGCGCAGC
The DNA here is from genome assembly GCA_041483755.1 of Terriglobia bacterium. GTDB lineage: Bacteria > Acidobacteriota > Terriglobia > Acidiferrales > UBA7541 > Acidiferrum. Next base: position 30,549 of record JBGPGF010000003.1, read on the forward strand.
CGCGCGGTCTCCCCGGAAGCCGTGGTCCAGATTACAAAGTGAACGCGGAATCGTCCAAGAGCCAAAGGAGGAAACATGAGCGACACAAACATTCAAGAAACGGTTCGGCAAAAATACGGCGAAGCGGCAAAACGTGTCGCCGCGGGCGGCAGCGCCAATTGCGGTGGCGGAGGAGAACTTTCTTGTTGCGACCCCATCACGGTGAACCTTTACAACGACGCCGAAAAGAGTGCTCTCCCCGCTGGTGCCGTTTCGGCTTCGCTCGGCTGCGGCAATCCCACCGCGCTGGCCCAGCTTGCTCCCGGCGAAGTCGTTCTGGATCTCGGCTCGGGCGGCGGCATTGACGTTCTTCTTTCCGCGCGGCGCGTTGCGCCCGGCGGCAAAGCCTATGGCCTGGACATGACCGACGAAATGCTCGCTCTGGCGCGCGAAAACCAGCGCAAAGCCGGCATCGAAAACGCCGAGTTTCTGAAAGGCACGATCGAAAATGTTCCCCTGCCGGGAAACACCGCGGACGTGATCATCTCCAACTGCGTCATCAATCTTTCGCCGGACAAAGATCGCGTCCTCGCCGAAGCGTTTCGCGTTCTGAAGCCCGGCGGGCGCCTGGCCGTCTCCGACATAGTCGTTCGCGGCGAGGTTCCGGCGGAAATTCGAAAGAGCGTCGAACTGTGGATCGGCTGCGTCGCGGGCGCGCTCGAAGAAAACGAATACCGCGAGAAGCTGGCCCGCGCCGGCTTTGAAGCCATTGACATCGAGCCCACACGCGTTTACAAGGCCGAAGACGCCCGCGAATTTCTGACGCACGCCGGCCTTGACGCCGATGCCGTCGCTCCGCTCATTGACGGCAAATTCATGAGCGCCTTCGTCCGCGCCAAAAAGCCCGCGGCGCCGCAGGCCTGCTGCGGCCCCACCTGCTGCGCATAAGGCGCGCGGGAATTTCTCGCTCGGCCATTCTGCCGAACCGTGAGGACTGTTCGATGAGCGAACACGTTGCGCGGCGTTTATCGTTTCTGGACCGCTACCTGACCGCCTGGATCTTTCTCGCCATGGCCCTCGGCGTTGCCGCCGGGCATGCCCTGCCCGGCGTAGTGTGGCTCCTGACGCGGTTTCAGGCCGGCACCACTTCGATTCCCATTGCGGCCGGCCTTATCCTCATGATGTACCCGCCTCTCGCCAAGGTGCGCTACGAAAAGATGGGAGAAGTGTTTCGCAACCGGAAGATTCTCTTTCTTTCCCTGCTCCAGAACTGGGTGATCGGCCCGGTCCTCATGTTTGTTTTGGCCGTCGTATTCCTCCGCGGCTATCCCGAATACATGGCCGGTCTGATTTTGATCGGCTTGGCTCGCTGCATCGCCATGGTCATCGTCTGGAACGAGCTCGCCCGCGGCGACAATGAATACGCGGCCGGCCTGGTGGCTTTCAACTCCGTCTTTCAGGTGCTGTTCTATTCCGTTTATGCCTGGCTGTTCGTCACCCTACTTCCGCGTTGGCTTGGCCTGCGCGGCGCCGTCGTCAATATCTCCATCGCGAGCATCGCGTGGAGTGTCTTCATCTATCTTGGCATTCCGTTTCTCGCCGGCATGCTCACGCGGTTTACGCTCGTGCGCGCCCGCGGCCTTGCCTGGTACGAGGCTCGCTTCCTCCCGCGCATCAGCCCTCTCACGTTGATCGCGCTCCTGTTCACCATTCTCGTTATGTTTTCGCTCAAGGGTGATTACATTGTCCGCCTGCCGCTTGATGTCCTGCGCATCGCCGTGCCCCTTCTTATTTATTTCGTGGTCATGTTCCTGGTTTCGTTCTGGATGGGGCGCAAGCTCGGCGCCAATTACCGCCAGACGGCGACGCTCTCTTTCACGGCCGCGAGCAATAATTTCGAACTGGCGATTGCCGTGGCCGTCGCTGTTTTCGGAATTAATTCCGGCGCCGCCTTCGCCGCCGTCATCGGCCCGTTGGTCGAAGTTCCCGCGCTGATTGCTCTTGTCAACGTCGCTCTGTATTTCCAGCGCCATTTTGTAAAGGAAGCCGCGCCGGACAGCGGCCTGGCGCGCCAAGGGGGTTGAAGCATGCTGCGTGTCTTGATTCTTTGCACCGGCAACTCCGCCCGCAGCCAAATGGCCGAAGGGCTTCTTCGCCGTCTCGCAGGTGCGGCCTGCGATGTTCACAGCGCCGGGACAAAGCCCGTGGGCGTGAATCCGCTGGCCGTCGAAGCCATGCGCGAAATCGGCGTGGACATTGGGAGCCACCGCTCGAAATCCGTCGCCGAATTCACCGGCCAGCGCTTCGATACCGTCATCACTGTCTGCGACAACGCCGCCGAGCACTGCCCCATCTTCCCCGGCGCGCCGCAGCGCATCCACTGGAGCCTCCCCGACCCCGCCGCCGTCACCGGCTCCCGCGAAGAGCAGCTCGCCGCCTTTCGTGCCACTCGCAATTCTCTCGACTCACTCCTCCATTCCTTCCTCGCCAATACTTAATATCGGCTCGCCGCTTGCGCGCTTCGCGTGCCGTCGCGGCTGCTGGTACTCTTAACGGAGCCCACTTCCAGGAGAACATCCAGCAACTTGCCACCGATCATCAGCGCACAAGGACTATCCAAGCGATACGGCGCCGCGCCGCTTTTTAAGAGCATCTCCTTCACGGTATCGGAAGGCGACCGCATCGGCATCATCGGCCCGAACGGTTCGGGCAAATCGACTCTCCTGGAGATTCTGAACGGTGGCGTCCGTCCCGACAGCGGAGATGTGGCAATCCGCAAAGGCACGCGCCTGAGTGGCGTGCTGCAAATCTCGGAGTTCGCGTCCGGCGAAACGATTCGCTCCATAATTGACAAAGCGCTCGATCGCGCAAAAGTCTCCGAGGGCGAACGGCTCTCGCGCATCGCGGAAATCCTGGGACGCGCTGGTTTCACCGATCTCGATGCCGGCGCGGCCACGCTGTCCGGCGGCTGGCGCAAGCGCTTGGCGATCGCGGAAGCGCTCGTCCAGAAGCCGGACGTCCTCCTTCTGGACGAGCCGACCAACCACCTCGATCTCGCCGGCATCCAGTGGCTCGAAACCCTTTTGCGGAATGCGCCGTTTGCGTGCGTGGTCGTCAGCCACGACCGCTATTTTCTGGAAAACGTGGCCAATGAAGTTGTGGAACTCAACCCCGCGTATGAAGATGGCGCGCTGCGCGTTTCCGGAAACTACAGCACATTTCTGGAAGCGAAGGAGCAGTACCTCCACGCGCAGCGAAACCGGCAAGCGGCGCTCGAGAATCGCGTGCACACGGAAATCGATTGGCTGCGCCGGGGTCCCAAAGCGCGAACCACCAAATCGAAAGCGCGAATTGATAAAGCGCATGAAATGATCGGTGAACTCGCGGAAATGAACGCGCGCACGCGCGGCACCAGCGCGAAAATCGATTTCTCCGCTTCCGGCCGGCAAACCAAGCAATTGATCACGCTCGATGGCGTGAGCTGCGCCATGGGCGATCGCACTCTCTTCGCGGACATTCATTTCATCATCACTTCCGGTATGCGCGTGGGGCTCGTCGGTCCCAACGGCAGTGGGAAGACGACGCTGCTCCGCCTGCTCAAAGGCGAACTCCAGCCCGCGCGGGGCAGCATGCGCCAGGCGGAATCCTTGCGCATCGTTTACTTCGACCAGAATCGCGAGCTCGATCCGGACGTCACCCTGCGCCGCGCCCTCGCGCCGGACAGCGATTCGGTCATCTATCAAGACCGAGTGATTCACGTGGCCGCGTGGGCGGCGCGATTCCTCTTCACCGGCGAAAACCTGAATCAACGCATCGGGCGGCTTTCCGGCGGCGAACGTGCGCGCGTCTTGATCGCACAGCTCATGCTGCAACCGGCCGACGTCCTGCTCCTCGACGAGCCCACCAACGATTTGGATATTCCCACGCTGGAAATACTCGAGGAAAGCCTTCTCGAGTACCGCGGCGCGTTGGTGCTCGTCACCCACGACCGCTATATGCTCGACCGCGTCTCGACGGTTGTGCTCGGGCTCGACGGCATGGGTGGCGCAGAACGCTTTGCCGACTACTCGCAATGGGAAATTTGGCAGCGCTCACAACAGGCCGCCGGCAAAATTAACGCGTCCGTCAAAACCCAGAGCCCCAGCGGAACAGCAGGCGCTCCCAAATCGTCCCTGACAAAAAAGAAGCTCTCCTACAAAGAAGCCCGTGAACTCGAAACCATCGAACAGCGCATCGCGGAAGCCGAGAAGGAACAGCAAACCAAACACGGTGTGTTGTACGACTCCGCGATCTCGAGCGACGCCGCCCGCCTCCACGCCGCCTCTATCGCAATGGATGCGGCCCAGAAAAGAATTGATGGCCTGTACGCCCGCTGGGCCGAGCTGGAACAAAAACAGAAGTGAGCCTCGCGCCTGTCGCGAGCGGGTTGTGTTACGTAGTGGCCGGTCTTTAGACCGGTTCATTTTCCTCTGGAAGCTCATGAAGGGTTCTCCGTTGCCTGTGCGCCCGCGAAGCGGTCGACAGGTTCGCGGTTCGGGCGCGGAAGGTCCCAGACGATGGTGGGGCCGGTGTTTTCGCCGTCCGGGAGATTGGTCTCGCGGTCCATGGCAGCGAGGCTGCGGAGGAGAAGATTGCTGATGTAGGCGAGGACGGCGGCGCGGCGAGAGGAGATGCGGTTCTGGGCGAGTAGAACGTAGAGATCGGCGAGGGAACGGTTGATACCCGTGGCGGTCTGGAATTCCTCGGATTTGCCGGTCAAGGCGGAGGCGAGGTCAGCGAGGTCGTGGTCCTTCTTCAGGCTGACGGCGTGAGTGAAGCAGAGGCTGGAATGAGGATCGGAGATGGGCTGTCGGCAACGGCGCCCGCTGGGGGTGCGCTGGCGACAATGGAGCGGATCGTCCTTTGAGGTGACTGCGGAGCGGTCAACAACGGTGCTGAAGCTAGAGGATTTGGAAGTCATGATAGTTCCTTTTTGGGAAGAGATGGCATACACCCCCGTTGTTTTCGTAAG
>JBGPGF010000004.1:0-34744 GCA_041483755.1 Terriglobia bacterium
CAACAGAGGTTCAGTCCTATGGCGATGACAGCTATCAATCCGAGCGCGAGGCCCAGGACGAGCGCCATCTCCTGCGAATACTGGAGCCAGAGAGGCCTCATGCCTGCGTTTTCGGCGGCCTCAAATAGCTGCGGGAACCAGACAATCACCCGCGGCACAAGCAGCAGGCTCAGCAGAAACAGCAGCAGAATCGCCTGATTCAGAAGGGTGTTGCGCAAATAGCTGGCCGCAAACGCCCAGAAATCCGCGCTGAGAATACCCTTCTGCGGCGTCAGATAGTTGCTGTAGTTTCGCAGGAAGCGGACTTCGGGCGGCTCGGCGGTCTGAGCGGCGGCATACGCGTGGGGCGCGAGTCGGTCTTCCACCTCCCGGATGCCGATCTTCTGATGATGCATCCAGGCCATCAGCCAGCTTCCGATGTAGCCGCCTCCGGAAACCGTCGAGATGTAGTCGAAGCAGCGGAGCAAATGATTCTGCGCCAGCGCCTGGAGGATCCCCAGATTGAATGTGGCGCTGCGGATGCCCCCTCCGGAGAACGCCAAGCCGATCAGGCTTTCTTCAGGGCTCTTGTGGGGCGCGTTCGGTGTAAACCGCGGCTTCCGGCTCACGCGAATCTGCTCAAGCTCCCGTTCCAGCACCTCGCCAAGAGTTATCTCGCTCATGGGTCACACCCCCCCGGAGGTGCCGCCGAGCGTAGCGGAGGAGTACCCACTACGTCAATACATGTTCTGGGAATCGTGCCGGGAGCGGCGCATTCTCCCTCCGGGGAACCAACCCGGCTGGAGGCATCCAGCCGCTATGTTTTCTCATTTTTCTGCGGAGATGCACTCTCCGGGCCTTTAGGCTGGCCCGGCCCGGCTGCATTTTCCGCTAGGCCGGAGGGCTTTGCCGGGACCGCGGCAGCAGGCGTCTCGGGAGGAGCTTCCTCGGACAGTTTCTCCGCCGCGAGCGCCCGGACATATTCGGGGCGCGTATGCATGTAGTGATCGACCGGAGCTTCGCCCGTGAGCCAGACGAGATCCATCGGATACACTGCGGGGTCGTAAATCACCATATAAAAGTGCCAGAGCAGAATCGAGAGCGTGGCAAGCACGGCCTCGTAGTAATGCACGGCCGTAGCGGCGTCGGCAACCCACTTGGGAAAATGCCGAAGCGTGAAATTATTGAACCACAGGAGGAAGCCGGTCACCGCCATGATCAGCGTGCCCCAGGCAAAGGCCCAGTATTCGATCTTCTCCGCATAATTGAACTGTCCGAATTGCGGAGGCCGGCTGCTCAGACCAAAGTTATAACGGAATACGTTCACAAAGTCCGCGAAGTCCCGGAATCCAGGGAGCATTGCTTTCACGTAGGTGCGCGCGCGGCGATTGGCCGCCAGATGAATCAGGTGATAGATCGAAGAGGCGATCAATAGGATGGCCGCGAATCGGTGCAAGGCTCCTCGGAAGCCGAAGTGACCCTCAAATCCCAGCACTGGCTGTGCCCACCAAGCATCCGGGTCCTTCAGTGCGAAACCCGTGTAGACCAGCGTCGGAAAGCTGATCATCACTCCCCAATGCACGATCCGGAACGGCAAGCTCATCCGCTCGACCTTCGGTCTCGGTTCGCGCGGCCGGGAACGGATGAGCTTGGCGATGAAATCCACCGCGTTATGGAAAAGCATTGCCCCGAGCGTTATGGGAATCAGAATCCAGTAGACCCACCGGATCCATTGCACGACGGGATGCGCTGTGCCCGTGGACACGCGCACATGCACGGGTCCGATCGCGAAGTTTGCGCCTGCCCCGGCATGGCATTGGCCGCAGGTCTTCGGCAGGTTCGCCTCATTCACGGTCGAGCGTGGGTCGCTCGATGCAAAAATGTTGTGCACGCCGTGACAGGACGCGCAGTTGGCCACGGTCTGTGAGCCTTCGCGCATCGCCAGGCCGTGATAGCTGTCTGCGTAGGACGGTACGCGGTCGGCGGGCAGGTTGTACCGCGCCGCCAGACGTTCGTCGCCATGACACCGCCCGCACGTCGTCATGGAGACTCGCGAGGCGTTCACCGTTGAGCCAGCCTCCTGCGGCGCGAGGATCAGATGCTCACCGTGGCAATCCGTGCACACGGGAGCGTCGCGCACGCTCGCTTGCATGGCTTGGCCATGAATGCTCGACAAATAGGTCTTGGCAATATCGCCATGACACTGCGCGCACGCCGTAGCCACATTCCAATGGTTGATCCTGGCCCGCGCATCGCGCGCCGCGTAAATGGAGTGGCTCCCATGGCAGTCCGAGCAGCTTGCCGCGGAATTGTTTCCCGCCGCAACGGCCCGCCCGTGCACGCTCAGCTTGTACGACTCCACAGGATGCGAGTAGGGAATCTTGTGGCGCGAGAGAAACTCGGGATTGCTGTGGCACGCGGCGCAAGTGTTCGGAAGATTCTTCTTCGCTACGGGAGACGAGACCTCGCCCGCGGACACAATCTTGTGCACGGGTCCGTGACAAGAGAAACAAGTCGGTGCGTCCCGGTCCCCGGCTTTGGCGGCCTGTCCGTGGACGGTATTCCGGAAATCTTCCACTTCCTGCGCGTGGCACTCCGCGCATTTCCCCGGTACCGCTTCCGCTGCGGAAACCACAAAGTGTGCGTTTCCGTGGCATGACGCGCAGGATTCTTCACCGTGTGCGCCGTGAATGCTCTTCGGCAGATCCAAGGCTTCGTCGGCGTGACAAACGGAGCACCGCACCTTCGGAGTCTTTGCCGCGTGCGGATAGTCCTTGATGGCCGTGTGGCAGTCCGTGCAACCCAATACGCCGTGAAGGCTGGCGGCATGCTTCGCAGGATTGACGAAGATGTCTTTTCCTGCGTCGGACTTCATTCCTTCCTGGCCATGGCATGCCAGGCAGGCTTCATCCTGCTTCAGCGGCTGGGCATTGCCGTTCTTCGCGACCGATGGTGCGGGCAGGAGTACGGCAATAACGCACAGGAGCAGCCCGGAAACGATTGCACGCCGTCGCCCGGCGGACTGCCTGTTTGTCGCCAACTTCATGTGCCCCCTGGCGCCAGCCTATTTAATTCCGAGGTCGGCAAGGATCTTGGGATTCTCTTCTTCCATGGCCAGCGGGTTGTGACACGCCGAGCAGTCGTTCGTAATCGTCTGGCCGTCCGCGCTGACGTGGCTGCCGTCATGGCAGCGGAAGCAGCCCGGGGAATCTTCGTGGCCCAGGTTATTGGGGTGCGTGCCCCATGTCAAAAGCATCGCCGGGAAAACATTGCGCAGGTAGACGGCCGCCACCTGCTCAGCGGATTGCTGGACGAGGGCGCGGCGCTCTTGATAGACCTGCGGGTAGTTCGTACGGTAGAAATTATCGAGTTCGGTGACAATGCTCTGCCGCGCGGCCTCTCGGCTCGGATAATTTGCCTTAAGCAGCTCGACCGCTTTCTTTTTGATGTAAGGCAGAGCGGGGCTGATCAAGCCCTGCGCCATCCGTTTGTCCACGCCGCGCTCCGGCAATTCAAAGGCGTGCGTGGGCCGGTTGTGGCAGTCCACGCAATCCATCATGCGGCGCTCGCCTGTTTTGAACTGCTCCGGCGTCAGCTTCACGTCGGTCGAGCCAAACTCGATGGTCTTGCCGGAATCGTCGGTGTAATACACCACGGGGATGACCTCGCGGCGCTCGTCGGTCGAGATGTAGCGGATGCGCGAGCCCTCGTCGAGATGGCGCCCGTGAATCCCCAGAGAACCCTGCGTGGTGTGCCCGCCGATCTTCATCACCAGCACGGTGGTCAGCGGCGTATTCTTTTCGTCGTCCTTGTATTTCGTCAGCACCAGGAATTTGTCGCCGGTGAACCGCTGCGGCCAGTGGCACTGTTCGCAGGTTTCGCGCGCCGGGCGGAGGTATTTCACCGGCGAAGGAATGGGCCGCGAGTAGGTGTGAAACGTTACGGCAAACACCTGGCGCACGCCGGAGAGCTTCGAGCGGACGAACCAACCCGCGCCGGGGCCGATGTGACAGGCCACGCATTCCACGCGTGAATGCGGCGAATTCTGATAGGCGGTGAATTCCGGCACCATCACCGTGTGGCACGTTTGTCCGCAGAACTGCGTCGAGTCCATGTAGCTCACGCCGCGATAGGAGGCCGTGCCGATAATCATGAGGTTCAGAAACGTGGCCGTCGTCACCAGCCAAAAGCCTTGCCGCACCATCGGCTGACGGAGGTCAATGGTGGGGTACGCGGCAGGCAGCTCGTGGCGCGCGCGCAGGGATCGGCGCCGCATCCAAATCCCCACGGGAATGAGCACCAGACCCAGAACGAAAATGCCCGGGAGAATAAGAAATATCAGGATTCCAATGTACGGGTGCGGCGGCCCGGGAAGGAGGACATCGTAGAACCAGAACGCAATCATGGTGAGCGCGCTGCTGGTGGTCAGCACCGCACCCACAAGCGAACTCATGTTCTGGCCAAGATAATAGACGAAGCGGGCCCAAGCTCGGATGGACTCACGCAGGATCATGGAATGCTGGAGCGGACTCCCTTCTCCCTCCGAAGCATAGCGCAAGGGCGCCGACAGCAGCGGAGGAGGGCGTTCCGCACCTTGCGCCGCACGAATACCGGGGCCGTCCGGTCATCCGGGCTGCGATTTACTTTTTGCACAGGCTGCGGATGTAGGCGACGAGAGACTTGATCTCGGCTTCCGTTAGCTTATACGAGGGCATTTTGTTCTTGCCCTTCACGATCGCTTCGGTCATTTCGGCGTCACTTTCCTTCTTGACGTCTTCCGAGCAGAAATCGCGCGCCTTGGTTGCCTTCCCGGCGGCCGTGCTGCCGCTCCCATCCGCAGCGTGGCACCCGACGCACTTCGCTTTGTATAATTTTTCGCCGCCGCCCTGTGCCTGTGCCGGCAGGCACAGAAAACAAACAGCCGCAGCTGCCAAAAAACCAATCGCCACCCTTCCAGCCCATTTCCTGATCATCTTCTCCTCCTGGTTCAGATTGTCGGAGCGGTGCGGAGGAAACCTGTCCGCGGCCGCTCGGAACGCGTTCCGAAGAGACAGTGTAGTCGTGTTCCACCTGGAATGGCGAGGTGTTCACCAGCCCAGGCCCCGCGGTCAAACGATTGTGATCGTCGCTGCATGACTAGTTCGGCTTACGCTCAATTTTCCGGATCATGAGACCCAGGCCGGCAAGCACAACAACGATTGTCAACAATGAGAAACCCAGCCCCACACGGCGGTAATCGCGTTCGGCCAGCGCGTCCTTTCCTTCCTGGTAGGTCTTTGCAGCAGTTTTCATTCCGGCTTGAACGTCCCGTTCCACGCGCTCCATCTGGGAGGAATGGATGGTAACGCGAGCCTTCGTCAATGAGTCCCGGGCCTGATCTTGCTCCAGCCTGGCCTGGCTGACCTCCATGCCGGAGGACTCGGCATGAGCGAGTAGTTGGTCTGCGCTTTGTATGGAGGCGTCCAAGCTGGTCAACTTCTGGTGCATCTCGCCCGCCACCTGAAAACCGGCATCACCGGAAGTGTGGCAGTTGGTGCAAACCGACTGAGGGCCGGTGCCAAGCATCGCATCCGACGGATGCTTCACAGAATGATTGCCGTGGCAGGCGACACATCCCGGCAGCGAAGCCGCCTGAAAGGCCGCTTTGTGCGCACTGGCCTCGAACAATTGCGCCTGAAAAACGTGGCAGGTGGAGCAGACATTCTGCACCGTGCCGACTCCCGGAGGCGCGGCCCCGTGATTGCCGTGGCACGTCGTGCAGGTGGGCGCGCTCAAATCGCCACGGACCGCTAGCGCCTCATGATGCACGCTGCCGTTGTAGCTTGAGAGTTGATCGGTGGGAATGGGATATCCCTTCATATAAGCCGGGTCCGCGTGGCAGCGGGCACAGGTTTCCGCTACGTTGAGAGGATGAACCTTGGAGCGCGTGTCGCTGGCCGGGCGCAGGTCATGCACGCCATGACAGTCGGTGCACACGGCCACTTTGTTGTCACCCTTGGCGAGCAACTTGCCGTGCACGCTGGTCAAATACTGGGCAAGCTCGTCGGTGCGCAGCGAGGGATTGAACTGCCGCATGTAGGCGGCATCGGAGTGGCAGCGGCCGCACAGGGCCGGTATCTGGCGGCGTTCGATCTTGCCGCGGAACCCGGCCGTCTTGCTCATGGCTTCCGGGCCGGAATTGGTGGAATCGCCCCCGTGGCAACTGGCGCAAGTCAATCCCTTCTGTGAATGGATATCGTGGGAGAACTGCTCCTCTGTCACTTGGAGCGGCGGGTCGAGGACCGTGTGACAACCCACGCACGTGTTTGGCGCCTGCCCATGGGCTAAAGAGGCGCCGAGACCCATCAACAGCAATGGCCACGGAGATCGGGCCAGCCACTTATTGCGCCATATATCCATAAAGGGTCATCGCCACGATGTAGGTCAGTGCGAAAATACCCGCTCCCAAAATCACCTTCCGGCCGCGGCCGAGGTTCTCAAAGAACGGGAGCAGAAGCCAAAGAAATCCCGCAACACCGAACACCAGAATGCCAAGGATTTCGCCGTCCACGAGCCACACCCGGGCCGGAATCAGCTTCAGCGTCTGGAACATGAATAGGAAATACCACTCCGGTTTGATGCCGGCCGGAGCCGCAGCAAAAGGATCGGCCTTCGTGCCCAATCCCCATGGCAGCAAGGCGGCGAGTGCTCCCAGCACGCCCAGCGCGATGTACCAGGCCATCAGTTCGCGCAGAAAAAAACCGGGAAAAAACTTCATCTGCCGTGCTTGCTCGGGATGCGCAATCCATCGCGCTTCCACGCTGGGCGGAACGCTGATGCCGAAGCGTTGAACGAGCGCAAGGTGCAGCACGATGAGCAGCGTGGCAATCCCGGGCAGCACGGCGACGTGAAATCCAAAGAAGCGCGTCAGAGTAGCGCCCGTTACCTCTTCGCCTCCGCGCAGGAAAATCATCATCGACCTGCCGACCACGGGGACTTGGCCGGCGATTTCGGTTCCCACTTTGGTGGCAAAAAATGCGAGTGAGTTCCACGGCAGGAGGTATCCGCTGAATCCGAAGCCCATGACCAGAAACAGGAGCAACATCCCGCTCACCCAAGTGAGCTCGCGTGGCTTGCGGTACGCGTGCAAGAACAACACGCTGAACATGTGGGCGAAGGCCGTGAAAATCATCAAATTGGCGGCCCAGGAGTGAATGGAGCGTACCAGCCACCCGAACTGCACCCGCGTCATGATGTACTGCACGCTCTCAAACGCTTCGTTGGCGCCCGCCCGGTAGTACAGCAGCAGCAGAATCCCAGTGCACACCTGGATCACAAACAGGAAGAGTGTGATGCCACCGAGGAAGTACCAGTAGGTGAGCTTATGAACGGGAACCGTCTTTTTCAGCAAGGGCGCGGTCATCCCCGCCCAGTCGAAACGCTCGTCCAGCCATCCGCGGACTCGCGTTAGCAAGCTCACCTCAGGACTCCCGCTTGCGCGTGACGACGACTTCATCGCCGCGCACGTGAACTTGGAAAACTTCGAGCGGCCGCGGGGGCGGACCCGCAACATTGCGCCCGTTCAGGTCGTAGAGTCCGTTGTGGCAGGCGCACCAAACTTGATGCAGGTCGTTTCGATACTGCACCGTGCAGCTCAAATGGGTGCAGGTAGCGGACAAGGCGCGATATTCACCCTCGGCCGTCAGCAACAATAGTCCAGGACGGTTTCCGAAACGGAAGATTTTCGAGCCGTTTGGCTTCAGCTCTCCGACCTTGCCGGCGACAACTTCGTCTCCGCCCAAGTCGGGCACTGCTGGAGGGACGAGATATCGCAGCACCGGGTAGAGGAACGATACGACGGAAGCCAGCAGCCCGCCCCCCAAAAGTATCTCCACCAAGCGGCGGCGCTGCGGTTGCACCCGAGGGGATTCCTGAATATTCATAGTGGCTCTGCATTCTTCTAGCAAACCGCGGCCAAAAAATCAGTGCTTCTTGCTCAGCGCCTGTGTCCACTCAATGTTAGAAGGGGGATTGAGTTCAGGCTCCCCGTCTTTGAAATCCTTCAAATACGGGCACAACATCTCCACTGGCACATGCAAGCTCTCTCGGAGGGGGAAAGCCACTGGAGTTGATTTTTAACATGATAATTTCCCGCGGTCAAACAAAATGATGTGTTCTGGCCGGCTACTTGGAGGGCAAAACGCGTGTTTGGGCGAATGAAACCAATTCGTATTGGATGCCGCGCCAGCGGATTTTGCGAGTGAAGAGCGAATTGGCAAAATTGAAGACGTAGAGGAACGGAATAACCACGGCCAGGAGCGTCCAGATCCACGCCGCCCCAATCAGCTGCGATTTCCAGGCAGGCATGACTACGCTGACTCCCACCACGCGGAGGGCGCCGCGAATCGCCGCGAGAAGCATGGGGAGAACTGTCAGCATGACCAGACCCATGGCGGGCAGCGTGGCGATGATGTTGCTCAGCGTAGCGAATGCGCCCAGCACGATCGTCGCGCAATACAGCGAGTGCACGGCGAACGCAGGGCCCCAAAGTTGCGGGGCATACACGCGCGTGATAAGGATCTGGCGGTTGGTGAATTCGAGCAGGCCGGCAAAATCGCTCTCCGGAAACGACAGCGTAAGGCATTCGGGAACAAACAGGATCACGCGGTTGATTCGTCCAAGAGCACGCGTCATCGAGTAGTCGTCGCTCACCGAATTACGCCATTCATCAAGCACGCTAGCCTGTTCAAAGACACCTCGGCGGATGGCTGTTCCGCCGCCCCAGCAGAAATTACGGTTATGTTCGCCCAGAAGCGTGACGATTGGCGCATTCCAGGCGGCCAGCAGCGCAGTGGCGAGATTGCTCCGATTGGGCATGAACCACCGCATCGTGGTGGTCGCTCCCACGCGCGAGTCCGCGAGCGGCGCCACAAGCCGCGTCAGCCATTGCCGCCCGGGCTGGCCGTCCGAATCCGCGAACACCAAAACTTCGAAGCCTTCCGGCAGTTGCTCGACCGCGGCATGTAAATTGTTGACCTTCTCCCCGCAATTCTGCGGCGCACCGGCGATGATCACGTGGGCTTTCGGCTTGGAGTGCTCCGCAACGCGGTGGAGGATGCTGGCGGCAGGATCATCCGCCGAGGAGAGGACGAAGAAAATCTCATAGTTGCAATTGTTGTAGTCAAACTCGGTGAGTGCGGTGAGATTGCGCTCCAAGCCCGGTTCCAGGCCCTTGCAGGGACAGAACACGGCCGCGCGCGGCGCATAAAAACCGGGATGGGTCAGCAGCCGCCGCCGCGCATAGCTAATCCACTTCAATCCCTCGCTGATCATGTAGAGACCGAGGACGACCTGCGCCGCCGCGAGTAGATAGAAAATGGTTTCCACGCCACGCCGAGGATAACAGAGGAAATCAGGTCGCGCACCGGCATCGAGGCGCGTAGAATCGCAGCGGTAACTCCCCAATCGAGAGGAGACACAAATGGCGGGCCGAGTGGATGCAGGGATGGTGACATCGGCGCTGGAGCTGCCCGGATACCGGATCGTGCGGAATTGCGGGATCGTGCGCGGGATCATCGTGAGGTCGCGCAGCGTGGTCGGAAACCTAGGGGCGGCGGTGCAAATGTTTTTCGGCGGCAACATCACTATTTTGACGAACCTGTGCGAGCAAACACGGCAGGACGCCTACGAACTGCTGCTGCAACACGCAGCGGAACACGGCGCGAATGCCGTGGTGGCCATGCGCTACGACGCGACCGAGATCATGGGCGGCGTGACGGAAGTGCTGGCCTACGGCGCAGCCGTGCAGGTGGAGCGGATTTCGTAGCGGAGAGGAGCGGCCAGTGGGCCGTTGCGCCCTCACCGGCCACGGGACCTTCTCCGATGCGGTGCACGGCGACACAACCCCATCGTGCTATTTAGCTACTCTGGGGTATTCCCGAGAAGTTTTGTGGTGGTGGCGGACGCGAGCCGCTCGATCTCGATCAGCGCGCGGCTCGCCGCCGTGCGCGCCAGCTCGATAAACGAAGGATCAAGCAAAATGGCGCACCGGTCCACGAAGGGATGCTCGGCTGCCTCGAACGGCTTTCGCGTGCGCCTCGCACCAGGGTGCCGGGCAAGGATTTCCTCGTAAACACGGAGATCGGCTTGAAAATCGAGCGCGTCGCCGGCGCTCCACTTTTGCTGGCGGGCAATCGCCGTAAGAAAATGGCGCCGAAACGCGGGCATCTCCGCGCCTCCGCGCCGTTTGCCGTGGGCTTTCGATCTTCGCGCTTGCCCTGCCGCGCCCGCTTCTTCCAGCGCGCGGACCGTCATGGCGAGCAGGGCCTCGCGCGCCAGCAGCGCTAAGAGTTCTCGGTAGCGCGTCGGGTGCGTTTGTAGCGCGTAGCGGCCGCGCTCGACGACGTACGAATCAGCAAAGCGCGGCACGAGCCGCTCGCGCAGGAGAGCCGAGGCCAGCTCGGCCGCCAACTCCGCGGGTACGTCTCGCGCGGCTTGCTTTGTTCCGGGCATTTGCCGCCACCATGGTAGCAGGAGTCCGCCCGCGCGCCGTGGATGCCCGGTTACAGATGTCTGGGTACAAATGAAAAGACCCGGCGCTCAAGGCCGGGCCTTCTTTCAATCGGGCTCGCTAAATCGTTCAGTGGATCGCGCGGGGCGACTGCGAAGGAACCACCTTTTCCTTGTTCTCCACCGGCGGAAGGAGCCCAGGGAGAACGGGCTCCTTCACCAGCGCCTGCTCGATGACTTCATCGAGCGTGTGCACGTAGGTGATTTTCATATCGCCGAGCAATTCTGGCGTCAGATCCTGCTTGGCATTGGGCTCGTTGTCAGCCGGGAGAAGAACCTCGCGGATGCCTGCGCGCTTGGCGCCCAAAACCTTCTCTTTGATCCCGCCGACGGGCAGAACGATGCCAGAGAGGGTCATCTCACCGGTCATAGCCACGCGGTCGCGCACGGGCCTGCCGCTCAGCAGGCTCACCAGCGACGTGACCATTGCCGCGCCCGCCGATGGGCCGTCCTTCGGAACAGCTCCCGAGGGCACGTGAATGTGGATGTCCTGTTTCCGGAAAAAGTCCGGATCAATGCCGTAGCGCGCGCCGTTTGCGCGCACCCAGCTGAGCGCTGCGGTCATGGACTCCTGCATCACTTCGCCGAGGTGGCCGGTCATCGTGAACTGCTTGCCGCCGCGCATGCGGCTCGCCTCGATAAAGATGATGTCGCCCCCCGCGGGCGTCCAGACGAGACCCACAGCGACGCCCGGTTGCTTGACGCGCTCCTCGATCTCCTTCTCGGTGTGGAACTTCGCCACGCCAAGATATTCGCGGACGGTATCGGGCGTGATGATCGTCTTTTCCGTCTTGCCTTCCGCGATACGCCGAGCCTGTTTCCGCGTGAGCGTGGCGATTTCTCGCTCGAGATTGCGGACGCCTGCCTCGCGCGTGTAACTGTGAATAATCTCTTGCAGCGCCTCTTCGGAAAAATTAACCTGCTCGCCGACTTGCAGACCGTGCTCGGATGCCTGCTTGGGAATCAGATACTTCCGCGCAATGTGGATCTTCTCTTCGCCCGTGTAGCCGGGAAGCTCCAGAATCTCCATGCGGTCGCGCAGCGGTTCGGGGATGGGATCCATCCAATTGGCGGTGGCGATGAATAGGACCTTCGAGAGATCGAACGACACATCCAGATAGTGATCGCGGAACGTGGCGTTTTGCTCCGGGTCCAGAACCTCCATCAGCGCCGCCGAGGGATCGCCGCGGAAATCGCGCCCCAGCTTGTCCACTTCGTCGAGCATGCACACCGGGTCGTTAGTTTCCGCGCGCTTAATTCCCTGCATGATCTGTCCGGGCAAAGCGCCAATGTAAGTGCGGCGGTGGCCGCGAATCTCGGCCTCGTCGTGCATCCCGCCCAGGGACATGCGCACGAACTTCCGCCCGAGCGCGCGCGCGATGGATTTTCCGAGCGAGGTCTTGCCCACGCCCGGAGGTCCGACAAAACACAGGATCGGCCCTTTCATCCCGGGCTGAATCTTTTTCACGGCAAAATAGTCGAGGATGCGCTCCTTGACCTTCTCCAGGTCATAATGATCTTCGTCCAGGATTTCGCGCGCCTTCGCGATATCGATGTCCGGGTTGCCTGAAGACTTGCTCCACGGCAATGCCGTCATCCACTCGAGATAGGTGCGCGACACCATGTACTCCGCCGAAGCCGGCGTCATTTTGGCCAGACGCTTGAGTTCGCGGTCGCACTCCTTTTTCGCTTCCACCGTCATTCCAGCTTCTTCAACCTTTTTGCGCAGTTCGTCAATATCCTGCTGCGAGTCGTCTACCTCACCCAGTTCCTTTTGAATGGCCTTCATCTGCTCGCGGAGCAGATACTCGCGCTGGTTTTGGCTCACCTGCTCCTGCACCTGGTCGTGAATCTTCGAGCGCAGTTCGAGCACCTCGAGCTCCTTCGAGAGTTCCCGAATGAGCATTTCGAGCCGCTTGCGGACGTTCGCCGTTTCGAGCAGCTCCTGCCGCAGAAGCGTTGAGAGCGACGGCAACGTACCGGCGACGAAATCAGCCAGGCGTCCGGGGTCTTCTATGTTCACCGCCACGGATTGCAGTTCATCGGAAAGCTGCGAGGAGTGGCTCACGACCTCGCGGAAGAGATCCTGCGCATTGCGGTGCAGCGCTTCGAGCTCGGCGTCAGGCTGGCCCAGAAGGTCCGGCAGTGCTTCTACGCGCGCGCGCAAGAATGGGCGAAAGCCGATTAGTTCCTCAAGCTGGATTCGGATGATGCCTTCCAGGAACACGACCACGTTGCCGTTGGGCATCTTGACCGTCTTGTGGACCTTCGCCAGTGTGCCGACTTTGTGGAGGTCCGCCGCAGTCGGATCCTCGACACGCGGATCGAGTTGCGCGACCACCCCCATGTATTTCTCTTCGCCCTCCAGGGAGTTCACCAGAGCAAGCGAGGCTTCACGTCCCACCGTCAGCGGCAGAACCGCGCCGGGAAACAGGACCGTGTCCCGCACCGGGAGGATGGGAAGTATTTCCGGAACCGCTCTTTTCTTGTCGGCCATAGAGTCCCCTCAAAACACCATATCGCAATGGTGAAGCTGCGTACAGGGTTTTAGATGCTCTTAGGAGCTAAAAGGTACCGATAGCAACGCAACTATATCACTAAATCTTAGTTCAATACACTAAAGTATTCAGACACATCCTTCCGGGCACTGCAAAGTCACACTAACTAGTGTTATTACAATAAGTTACAAGAACTTTTCATCACTTCCATGCTGCCGGGAAGTCCTCAGACTGCTTGTCAGAGCCGCCAACCTCGTCGTTCAATTAGTCTGTCGAGTACTTCTTGCGAACGAAGGACATGGCATCTTCGCGGCTCGCCAAGTGCCCGTCGAGTTGGGCGTCCTCAACCGCCCTTAGGATTTCAGCAAATCGGGGTCCCGGCTTAAACCCCATGCCCTTCAGGTCCTCCCCGGTCACCAGGCGCGGGGGATGTACCTGCTGCGCGGGAGTGTCGGCCAGAAACCGCCGCACGAATTCATAAGCATCCAAATGGCGATGGCTCGAAAGGCAATCCAGGCGGTGCAGTTCCAGGTGTTCCTCAAACCGAGGCAGCCGGACAAAACGCTTCAGCGTCGCGGAGCGCATCTCCGTGGCATCCTTGAAGCGCATGTGGTTGGCAACCAGTGCCGAGATCTGTTCGGTCTCATCGTTCGAAAAACGCAGCCGGCGGCAGATCTCCACTCCCATGCGGACGCCGACGTCCACGTGATCATTGAAGCGGATGCGATCCCCCGTCTCCGCAACCGATGCAAACGTCGGCGGCTTGCCCACATCGTGGAGGAGCACGCCCCAGGCCAGCGTCGCCGGACATCCTTGCGGCAAGCCTTCCAGCATCATCCGCGTGTGAACCCAGACGTCACCTTCGGGGTGATATTCAGGTGGTTGCTCGATTCCCTTCATGCGTGCAATTTCGGGCAAGACGACCTGGAGCAGGCCGCTTTCGTCGAGCAGCTCGAAGCCGCGCCGCGCGGACCCCTCGGTAAGAAGTTTGGTCAGCTCATCGCGCAGCCGCTCGCCCGAAACCTGCAGAACGTCCGGCGCGTGCCGCCGAATGGATGCGAGCGTTGCTGGCTCGATGGTGTAACCAAATCGCGCCGCGAAGCGCACAGCCCGCATCATGCGCAGTTTGTCTTCGGCGAACCGCCTGTCAGGCTCGCCAATCGCGCGAACCACCCCGGCCTTGAGATCGGCTTGGCCGCCGACATAGTCGAGAATCTCGCCGCTGTCGGGCCGCATCAGTAGCCCGTTGATCGTGAAGTCGCGGCGCTGCACGTCCTCCTCCGCAGTCCGCGAAAAACGCACTTCGTCCGGATGCCGCCCGTCCGAATAGCCAAGATCCGAACGGAACGTTGCCACTTCAACTTTGTTTTCGCCTTCGACGACGAGGATGACGCCGAACTGCGCGCCGACGGCGATACTTCCCGGGAAAAGAGCTTGCACCTGGTCTGGCGTGGCGTCGGTGGTCACGTCGTAATCGGCCGGCACATGGCCGAGCAATAGATCGCGCACACAACCGCCGACGAACAGCGCTTGGTGGCCGCTACGGCGCAGATGCTCCCAGATCGAGTTGGCAAGTTCTCGCGGCGTCACGCCCCGATTATGCGACAGATGGCCTGGAATCCGTGCAGAACTATGGAACGCAATGGCGCGGCTAGCTCAACCGCAGAATGAGGCAGGTAATGTCGTCGGATTGCCGCGTGAGACCAACGAATTCTTTGACGCTTTTCATGAGGGAATCAAGCGATTCCTTGGCATTCCATTCGGGCAGCGCGCGAATCGCGCCGAACCAGCGATCCTCGCCGAATTCCTCGCCCTTTTCGTTGAAGGCTTCCACCACTCCATCTGTATAAAGAACGAGGACGTCGCCGGGCGCCAGCGAGACACTCGCTGTTTGATAGAGCTTGGAAGCATCAATGCCGAGAGGCAAGCCGCCTTCGCGCAGAAACTCGAGATCGCCGGTGCGGCGGCGGACCACGGGTGGGTTATGTCCGGCGTTCACATACGTCACAATGCGCGAGGCAGGATCGTATTCAGCCACGACGGTGGTCGTAAAGCGGCGCCCTTCCAGACTGTAGGCGCAGGCATAGCGATTGATTCGCGCGACAAGCTCACCGATGGGAGCGCCTTGCCCGGCGAGTGAGCGCAAACTTGCCTGGAACGTGGCCATCAGCAGAGCCGCGGGAACGCTCTTGCCCGCCACGTCGGCGATGACCAGAAGAAGTTTGCCGCCGCTGGCTGCGTCCGCTGCGGGATAAAAAGCGTCGTAGTAGTCGCCGGCAACGGTGTTTTGCGGGCTGGCGGCGAAGGCGATCTCCGCGTCCGGAACTTCCGGCGGAGTGGACGGCACCAGCCAGTTCTGGATTTCGCGGGCGATTTCCAAGTCACGCTTCATCGTCACCCGGTCGGCTAGCTCCAGCACGAGGAGAAGAAAGAACAGCGCGGCGGCGTAAAACTGAAGGTACAGATTTGCCTCGCCGGTCTTTCCCAGCGTGAAATGAATGCTGTTCACCACCATGAAAACCAGGGCAATCAGCAAGAGCACCCGCCTCGCGGGAGAAAGCTTCAGCAGCAGCGCCCAGAAGAACTCCTTGGCGATGTGAATGGCGCGGCGCCCGCCTGACATTTTCTCAATCGCGTCCCAGTCCACTTCGCGGGAATAGAAGTGGTAGGTCGCCCGGGCGTCCGCCGCAAACTGCCCCCAAAGCTCGTCAATGGCGCAGCCTTCGCTCACGCGTTGCCAAAAACCGTGGATGCGCTGGCCGACTCGCGCGGGCCAGAACGGACGGCCCGGCTTTGATTCAGAGGAAGAGCTCGAAGTGCTCATCGGGGGAAGTATAGAGCATTTGAGAGACGAAGCGGCGCGCGGCTGCGGATCTTGCTTTTGGCACGGCCCTATTCGTCGTCGCGGTCTTGCCCGGATCGATCGGGGCGGAGCGAGCCGCCAAACTGGACGGAGCCAAAGCCGAAGCGGTCGCGCAGGCCGTCGGCGGCGCGGGTAAGCTTTTCCTGTTTGTCACGGCGCCCACCGTCGAGCAAATCAAGCTGCTGGCCACCGTGCGTGAGGCCCGCCAAGGCGACGCCGAGAAGCCGAATCTTGCGGCCGCGGTCCCAATTCGTGCGGAACAATGCCAAGAAGACGCGGAAGATGTCCGCGTCGAGCCGCGCAGGCTCGGCGAGGGTGCGCGAGCGCGTGTGCGTTTCAAAACCCGCGTAGCGGATGGTGAGCGTCAGCACGTAGGCGTCCAGGCCCGCTTCGCGCAGCCGCTTGCAGGCCTTCTGCGAGAGCAGACTGAGCATGGCTTCGAGCGCCGCGGCATCAGCAGTGTCTTCGGAAAAAGTATGGTTGTGCGAAATGGATTTTGGCTCCGCGTCGAGCACGAATTCATAGGCATCGCCGCCGCGCGCTTTGCGATAGAGCGCCAGTCCCCACTGGCCAAAGACCTTTTCCAGTCTACTGAGCGGGAGCGCGGCGAGCTGCGCGACGGTTTCGACGCCTAGCGCGCGCAAGGCCCGCTCCGTCACTTCACCGATTCCGGGAATTTTACGAATTGGCAGTGGCGCCAGAAAACGTTTCTCGCCGCCCGGCGCCACCCAAATCAACCCGCGCGGCTTCGCTTGGTCGCTGGCAACTTTGGCGACCAGCCGCGTCGAGGCCAGCCCGCCCGAGCACGGCAAGCCGGTCGTGCGCGTTACTTCGCGCAAGAGCTTGTCGGCAGCGGCCAGCGGCGGGCCGTGAAGACGCTCGGTGCCCGCGAGGTCGAGATAGGCTTCGTCCACCGAGGCCATCTCCACGACGGGCGAGAACTCCCCGAGAATGGCGGCGACGCGATCGCTCCACTCCGAATACAGGCCGTGGCGCAGGTCGATAAAAACGGCGTGGGGGCAGAGGCGCGACGCGGTGCGGAGCGGCATCGCGGAGTGAATCCCAAACTTGCGAGCCTCGTAACTTGCTGCGGAGACGACGCCGCGTGCATCGGGCCGACCGCCGACCACCACCGGCTTCCCGCGCAACTCCGGCCGGTCGAGTAGTTCAACCGAGACGAAGAACGCATCCATGTCCACGTGCAGAATGCACGCGTCAACCGGAAGCGGCGCTTCGGCGGCTTCGCCGTGCTTTCCTCGTAGGCGGGCCAGTGGAGTCATTGCCGGATCGTGGGCGAATCTAAGACGAAAGCTTACGCTTGCGTGGCGCTGGCTACAAGCGCTCGGCGGCAATGACGCGAGGGATTCCAGCGAGGTCGTTGGTCACGCCGACGCGCGTCCAGGCTGCGCCGTCGAAAAGTGGCTGCACGGCGGCCAGCGAATTGTGGCCGAACTCGAGGACGAGGACGCCGCCAAGCGTCAGGCGCGCAGCACACTGTGCAATCAAATCGGCGTAAAGTTCGTAGCCTTCTTCGCCGCCGAAAAGCGCAATGGCGGGCTCGTGCTCGCGAACCTCGCGGGCCAGCGTGGCGGCCTCGCGCCGTCCGATGTAGGGCGGGTTGCTGGCGATCAAGTCGAAAAGGCATGATTCGTGACTCGTGATTCGTGACTCGGTCGGAAGTCCTTCCAACAAACTGCATTCGATGAACGAAACGCGGTCGGAAACGCCGTGGCGAGCGGCGTTGCGCCGGGCGACGGTGAGCGCAGTAGCGGAAATATCCATGGCGAAAACGACCGCGCCGGGAAGCTCCTTCGCCAGCGCAATCGCGATGCAGCCTGAGCCGGTGCCGACGTCGGCGATGCGCATGCCTTCACCTTGCGTGCGAGCCGGGCGGCCGGCGCGCGCTTCACGCAGGCCGAGGCGGTCGAGCGCCACTTCAATGACGTGTTCGGTCTCCGGGCGGGGGATCAAGACATCGGGCGTGACTTCGAATTCAAGGCTCCAGAATTCCTGCTTGCCGGTGAGGTGCTGAGTCGGTTCGCCGGCCGCTCGCCGGGCAACGAGCCCATGGAAAAGCTGCGCGGCATCGTCGCGGATCAATTCCTCGGCGTGCGCGTAAAGCCACGCGCGGTCGCGTTTCAGTGCGTGCATGAGGAGCAGTTCGGCCGCCAGCGTGTACGACGGCACCTGCGCACCACGCAACTGCGCGATGCCTTGCTTTAGGGCGGCTCGGATATACATTGCCACTTGATCAGGCGTCGGCCAGCTCTTGTTTGAGGCGCTCGGCTTCGTAGTGCCCGACCAGGCCATCCACCAGCGGCGCCAGCTTGCCTTCCATCACGTCGGTCAATTGATGCAGCGTGAGCCCGATGCGATGGTCGGTCACGCGGTTCTGCGGGAAATTGTACGTGCGGATTTTTTCCGAGCGGTCGCCGGTCTTGATCTGCCCGCGGCGCTCGGCGGCCATGGCCGCGTGCTGCTTCTCCTGCTCCAGTTCGTAGAGCCGTGCGCGGAGAACGCGCATGGCCTTGGAGCGGTTCTTGATCTGCGATTTTTCGTCTTGTTGAGAGACGACCAGTCCCGTGGGCAGGTGCGTGATGCGCACCGCCGAATACGTCGTGTTCACGGATTGCCCGCCGGGACCCGAAGAGCAAAACGTGTCAATCCGCAGGTCCTTCGCTTCGATCTTGATATCTATTTCGTCGGCTTCGGGCAGCACCGCGACCGTCGCGGCCGAGGTGTGCACGCGCCCCTGCTGCTCGGTGGTGGGGACGCGCTGCACGCGGTGCACGCCACTCTCATATTTCAGCTTGGAATAGACTTTGGCGCCCTGGATGGCGGCGACGATGTCCTTCAGGCCGCCCAGCGACGACGGCGAACTCTCTAGCACTTCAACGCGCCAGCCCTGCGTTTCCGCGTACCGCGAGTACATGCGATAGAGTTCGCCGGCAAATAGCGCGGCCTCGTCGCCGCCTGTCCCGGCGCGGATTTCCACCAGGACGTTCTTGTCGTCGTTCGGATCCTTCGGCAGAAGCAGCAGCTTGAGCTCCCGCTCGACGGCCTCTTTGCGCTCGGCGAGGTGCTTTTCTTCTTCGTGCGCCATCTGCTTCATCTCGGCGTCTTCCGATTCGAGAACCATCTGGTGCGCCCCGGCAAGGTCTTTTTCGATTTGCTTGAACTCGCGGTGCTTCGCGACGATCTGCGCAAGATCGGCGTGTTGCTTGGCGAGCTTCTGGAACCGCCCGGAATCGGAGGCAACGTCGGGCGCGGAAAGCTGCTGCGTCATCTCGTCGTAGCGCGCGCCGAGTTGGTCGAGTTTTTCGGATAGTGTCAGTCCGGCCATGGGCTTGCCTCAAGAGACCTTAGAGTCGAAATACGTGACGCGTGATTCGTGACTCGTGAAAAGAAAGGGACGCAGCCCCAGGATTGGGGCGTACGGCGGGTCAGCTAATAGAAGGCGGCGTACATCGCAATGCTCATTTATCAGAATAGCCCCTCACGGCCCCGGACGCAAACAGGATGAGTGCGGTTGCTCCCGTGTGGCGGGCTATACTACGATTCGCCCACGGCAATGAGCGAAGCGACACGAACCATGTTGCAGGTCAATGGAGAGTCTGGCGGCGCAGCTCTGCGGGAGGCGGGGCTCGAGACCGATCTCGGTTTTCTTTGGGATTTTTGGTACCCGGCGCTGCGGAGTAGCGAGATTTACGGACGGAAACTTGTCACCGCGATGCTGCTTGAAGTGCCGCTGGTGCTGGGGCGCACCACGGATGGCCGCGCGTTCGCCATGCGCGATTCCTGCCCGCACCGCGGCATCCCGCTATCCTTCGGGCGCTTCGACGGGCAAACCGTCGAGTGCAGCTATCACGGCTGGCGATTCGATGCGTGCTCCGCGCAGTGCGTCGAAATCCCCTCGCTGACAAGTCAGGACAAGCTGAAAGTGGACCGCGTCTTCGCCGGTCACTATCCCTGCGAGGAGCGCGACGGCTACGTCTGGGTGTACATGTCAGCGCCGGGCGCGCAACTGCCACAGACGATTCCGCCGGTCCCGGCGCTGCCGGTCTTTAGCGACAAGTTCAAGATCACGCATCTCGCCGCGGAGCTGCCCTCGCACATTGATCACGGCATCATTGGCCTGATGGACCCCGCGCACGGGCCGTTTGTGCATCAGTCGTGGTGGTGGCGCAGCCGGGGAAGCATCCACGAAAAAGAAAAGCACTTCGAGCCGATTCCCAACGGCTTCCGCATGAGCGCGCACACACCGTCCTCGAACAGTGCGCCCTACAAACTCCTGCGCGTCTCGGGCCAGCCAATCACCACGATGATTGATTTCATTTTGCCCAACATGCGCCTCGAGCAGATTCGCTCCGGGCATCTTTGGTTTTCCAGCCGTGCCACGGTAACACCCGTACGGCGCGACCTTTGCCGCATTGACTTCGTCGCAGCGTGGAATCTGTTTTCATGGGTGCCGACGATCGTGCCGATTTTCCGGTTCTTCGCGAAGCGCTTCTTGCGCCAGGATCAGGAAACGATGATCCTGCAGGCCGAAGGGCTGAAGCACAATCCGCGCCTCATGCTGATTGACGACGCCGACCGCCCGGCCAAGTGGTATTTCGGATTAAAGTCCGCGCTGCTCGAATCCCGCCGCACCGGCGCGCCGATGGTGCATCCGATGCCCGAGCCAGTAACGCTGCACTGGCGGAGCTGACGACCCGGCGAGGGTTGTTATCGTTGGGAGCGAAACGACGAAGGATCCCCGTCCCTAGCGCAACTTTGCCAAATCAAACTTCGCGGTGAAGTGCTGGCCGTCGGGAGTGACGATTTCGACCTCGGCGATGTCGGAGGCAACATCGGCGGCTTCGTAGTCAAGCCAGACCTGGGCGCCGATGAGGACAGCTCCTCCTCCCTCCGACGCGCCGCCGTATTGAGGTTCGCCGTAAACATTAGCCGGCTCGATCGACTGGCCTTGCTGGCGCAGGCTGAAAGTAAAATCCTTCCAGAAGTCCTCGGGCCGGAGATCGATTCCGTCTTTATTTTTTGACTGGTATGCGACTGGATAAGTCGGCGTAAGCTGCAGGAGGACGCGAACCTCGATGATGTCGCCGCGCTTGCGATATTCCTCGGCAGCTTGCTGCGCACTGTAACCCACTGTCTTTTCCCATGATTGCTGGACGATCTGCGCGTAGGGCGTTTGCAGCTCGATCTCCGCCACCTGCGGGCCCTTCTCCGGCAGAGGAAAACGCCGAAGATAGGGAGCGAGGGCCGCGCGGGTCTTGTCGTCGTGGCGTTGGCCGAGGAAATACGCCTCGCGGACGGTGTTCTCACCGAGGGGCACTTCGTAGGCAAAGAGCGGCATTTGCGCGGCCAGAAGCGCCGCAAACCAAACCGAGAGCAATCGCCCGAGAGCTGGTATCATGTCAACCTCAATCACTTAGATGCATCTTCGCGCTGCGCGAAGGCATTTTCCACACGAAAAAGCACGAAGGCTGTGGCCGCCCCGGCAAGGAGTAAGAGCAATACGCTGAGCGAAGTTCCCGCACTTAGCGGGACACCGTTCTCACCCTTCAACTCAAAGAGTTGCTTCAAGAATTGCGGCCATGCCGAGCCACCTATCCATGCGCCAGGCAACCAAGTTGCCGCGATGCCGAACAAGATGGCCAGTACCGCGCCACACAAAAGCCATGCTCCGACGGAGCGCCAGCGCAGGATTCTCGCCGCGCGGCGCAGGAGAAACGCAAACAAGAGGGTTGCTGCCCATCCGGTCGCTAGCGCAAAAAAATATCGGAAGAATAGGCCGCGCGCGCCACCCAATCCGCGCCCGCCGGATAGCCCTCCGGAAAACGCTTTGGCCGCAACGAAGAAAAACGTGCCGCAGACCCACGCGGCAAGGTAATACGCCAGGCTGCCGCGCCGCGTCAGATGCGGCGCTGAATGTTCGGAAAGTCGAGCCATACCTTGACGCCGCAGAAATGCGAGCCTTCCGTGCAGATGGGTGTGGTGATGTTTGCGCGGAGATGGCAGGGGGGGCCGATGTAGCGCGCCAACTCGGGCTGCGCTTCGGCAAGTTGCGCGACCTCTTCCATCGAGGCCTGGTAGATTTCTTCCTGCGCATTAAAGCACGTCCGCATCGTCCACTTGTGCAGCAAGTGCAATAGCGAGCCGCTCTCCACCAGCCGAATCGCCTTGGCGTTGGGCAGGAGGTAAAGCGCAATTTCCGCGTGCACGCCGCGGTCGAGCAGCTCGTTCTTGGCGGCCCAGGCGTCGGCCATAGCGCGGTCATACACTTCGCGGGCGCGGGCGTTGCCTCCGCGCTTGTCATCCAGCAGCATCGGCGTGATGTAGTCCGGCTCGCGTGTGTCAGCGAGTGTGAGCAGCGGGCGCGAACCGGGCACCATGCGGTGCCGCTGATCCTGACTGTCCGCCGTGTGACTGATCTTCTTGGCGAAGGTGTAATTCGCGTGCTGCAGCGCGCGCAGGATCGGCGCATGCACGCCAATGTTCAGCGTTTGCAACCGATAGGGATTGCGCGCTGGATTCAGCAGGCGATCAATCGCTTCAGCGTCGCCGCACTGATTCTCCGTAAGCCCCACGACGGCGCGATACGCCTCCGCCATCACGCGCGGGGCATTTGGCGAGTAGTCCGTCAGCCGCGAAGTCTTGCCGCCGAGGCGCGCATCAAATTCATCCGCAAATTCCCTGCCGGAATTGACCGGACGAGCCGCCGCCGTCCATTCCGGCAGTTCATCCTGTTCGAGCGGTACGGTGTCGAAGCGATCGAAAAAACCGGGATCGATCTCGCGCACGCGCGCGACCATTTCCCCAATCACGGCGCGCGCTTCCTCCGGCGTGTCCGAAGCCGCATGCATGCGCCAGAGGCGGTGCAACACGATCCCGGAAACGGTGTGCACCATCGTCGTGAACGCCGCAACAGGCAAAACGTAGCGCGCCACCTCGATGGCACGTTTTTCCGCCGCGCCCTCCACCTTTTTTACGCGCTTCGGGTGCGACATCGTTCCGATGTGCCAGATGTCTCCCAGAATCTCCCGCGCATCGGGCAGTAGCAGAGCCGAAAGCTCGCGGTAGGAATCCCACGCACGAGCGATGGCGCGCTCGTAGATGGCGCGCGCACCTTCATCGAAAGCGCCCGCAAGCGGCGGCACAAACGCCTGCGCGCGTTCCAGCCGCACATAGCGCTGGCTCTGCTGCTCGGAGTTGTAGAAAGGATGCGCGTGCAAAAACGACCACACGAATTGCCGGCTAATATTTTCCAGGCCGAATTCGAAATGCGCGTGCTGAAAGACGGTGTGGTGCCCGCCGTAAAATGTCGCCGCGCCGATGTTCACGCGCTGCTTGTCGGTCACCTCTTCCGGACCAATGATCCGAGCCGAGTAGCACGTTCGCGCCGCGGCGATGGCGGAATCATACGGGTGCGCGAAGGCGTTGCGCAAGGTGACGCGCGGCGGAGCGGTTTCGACAAGCTCGCTCGCGCGCTGGCTCTCGCTCATTTGCGGATTCGTTCGCGGTTGTGTGGCCACGTTTGCCGCTATTCTACACGGACGCGCGCCGACGCGCACACCGCCCGTTCACTGGAAACTTCTCTCGCCGCATTGGGCGCCCGGCATCCCCTCGCGGGTCGCAAGCATCCAGGAATATGCAGCCAACCTGTCACGACGGCGGCCGGGCAACACTCCCGGCATATCGCTAGAGAAAGCCGAGGCGGTATTGCTAGAATGAGCCCCTCGGCGCAGGCGGGGGCAGAACTGCGCCGCCGGCAACGGCGAAGCATTCTCTTGCCGAGGACAATTCTTCTGCCGGGAATCGGCTGAGAATCACCCCATCAGCACGGGCGATGTGACCTTCATGCACCGAAAACTGAGAAATCGGATTCTGCTCTTGCTCGCTCTGGCGGGCGTCGCCGCCTATGTCCTGGTCTACCTGAGCGGCCGCAAGCCGGTGGCGAAGATCGCCGCGGTCACCGCCCAGCGCGAAAATCTGGTTGCCTCGATTACCAGCAATGGCAAGGTCGAGCCCATCGCTCCATCCGTAATTCGCGCCGAACTCGCCACCTTTATTGACAAAGTAACTGCCGTCGAAGGTCAAGCGGTCAAACGCGGGCAGTTGCTCCTCGAGCTCGACGTAAAAGACGCCACCGCCCAGCTCGCGCAGGCCCGTTCGAACCTGCTCCGCGCCGAGGATGATCTACGCGCGGCCCGCGCCGGCGGGCGTTCCGACGAGGCGGCGCGCGTCCGCGGCGATCTGGCGAAAGCCGTTGGCGAACGCGACCGTCTGCAACATGACCACGACGCCCTGCAACGCCTGCTCCAGCAACAGGCCGCCACCCGCGACGAGTTGGCGCAAAACGAACTGGCGCTGGCCCGCGCGCAAGGCGATTTCGCGCACCTCACCGCGGCGAAGCAAGAGTTCGACCGCCAAGCCCATCTCGACTCCGCGCGCGCCGCACTGCAAGTGGAGCAGGGGAAGAGCGACGTCGCCGTGCTGGAAGAAAAAGTTCGCATGGCGCGCATCACCGCGCCGATTGACGGCACGCTCTATTCCCTCCCCGTGAAGACAGGTGATTTCGTGAAGGTCGGCGATCTGCTCGCGGAAATGGCGGACCTGCGAAAGGTGCGCGTGCGCGCCTTCATTGACGAGCCGGAGCTTGGCGCGCTCGAAGCGAATGCACCCGTGATCATCACCTGGGACACGCTGCCAAACCGCAGCTGGCCGGGAAGCACGGAGGTGCTCCCCAAGCAGGTGGTTCCGCACGGCACGCGCAGCGTCGGCGAGCTGCTTTGCGCGGTCAACAACGACAAGCTTGAGCTGCTGCCCAACATCAACATCAACGTGCGCATCAACGCCCAGCAGCGTTTCAATGCTCTTTCCGTTCCGCGCGGCGCCGTGGAGATTGAAGCCGGTCGCCGTTACGTGTATGTGGTGAAGGACGCGGGACTCAACCGGCTACAGCTCGAGAAGCGCGAGATTCGGGTGGGAATCGCGAGTTCGACGAGCTACGAAGTTCTCTCCGGGCTCGGGGAAGGCGAAAGGGTTGCGCTGCCGGGCGAAGTGGATCTGAAAGACGGCATGCGCGTCAAGATCGTGAGCGCGGAGTAGGCCGCCGCAGGTGCGCGAACGCCATGCAGACATCGCGCTCACTTTTGAGTTTTTCGCTCCTACTTTCCGGAGTGCTCGCACCGCTGCCGCATCCCGCGCAGAACCCCGCGCCTTCGCTCGAATCCGGCCGCCGCGCGTACGAGGCCAGCCAGTATGATCAGGCGGCCGAACTTCTTCAAAAAGCCGCCGGGAACGAGCCGCAGAACGCCGAAATCCTCTCGCTGCTGACCAAAACGTATCTCGAAATGCAGCGCCTGGACTCCGCCATCCAGAGCGCGGAGCGCGCCGTCGCCCTCGCACCTCAAAACTCCGAGTACCACCACTGGCTCGGCAAGGCTTACGGAGAAAAGGCTGACCGTGCCTCCTGGTTTTCCGCGTTTTCTCTCGCCAAAAAACTTCGCAAGGAATTTGAGACCGCCGTCCAGCTTGACCAGCGCAACTTCGCCGCACAGCAGGACCTCATCGAATTTTACTGCAGCGCGCCGGGAATCGTGGGCGGCGGCGAGGACAAAGCCGAAACTCAAGTCGCTGCCCTCGCGGCCATGGATTCCGCCGAAGGTCACTTCGCGAAGGGCAACTGTCTCCGTCACAAGAAGGATTTCACCGCAGCCGACCGGGAATTCGATCTGGCGCTCGCCGCCGGCGCGAAAAGCTCGGACCTCATCTACGACATCGGCGACTACGCCATGAAACACAATCAGCCCGCCCGTCTGCTGGCCGTATCTGACGCG
Organism: Terriglobia bacterium; assembly: GCA_041483755.1. GTDB lineage: Bacteria > Acidobacteriota > Terriglobia > Acidiferrales > UBA7541 > Acidiferrum. The sequence goes on from JBGPGF010000004.1 coordinate 25,731, forward strand.
GGGCAGAAGGCGAACCCAGCGGACCCCCGCGGCGACTTCTACCGCGCCACCGCTTTCATTTTGCGCGGAGAGAAATTTGCCGAGGCCGAGCGTCTCCTCCGCGCCTATCTCCATCGCGCGCCGAACCGCAGCGCATATCCCAGACCGTGGGCGTCGCACGAATGGCTAGGGCGTCTCTTCGAGCAACAGGGCAAGGCCGCCCCCGCGGAAACGGAATATCGCACGGCCCTCCAGCTCGACCCGAAGAACAAAGCTGCGCGTGAGGCCCTGCAGCGCCTTGGCAAGGGTACAACTCCGTAAGCGCCGCAGGCCCGTGTGGTATCGTTTCTGGATCAGAGGGGTGAAGCACTTTCATGCACATGCGCGAAACAATTTCGGTGGCGCTGGACGCGCTCAGCGCGAATAAGGTCCGCGCCATGCTCACGGCGCTCGGCGTGGTTATCGGCAGCGCCAGCATCGTCCTCGTCGTCACCGTGGCGCTGACGAGCCGTAAATTCGTCATCAGCCAGATCGAAAGCGTCGGCTCCAACCTCGTTTGGGCCGAGCTGATCAAGACACCCGCCAAAGCCCAGCCGCTCAGCCACGAATTGAGTTTTGCGGACATGCGCGCCGTTAAGGATTCCATCCCGGGAGTGATCGAGGTGGCCGGGACACGCGAACTGCCGATGTCCGTAGTCGCCAACGGCGTCGAGCGCCCGGTCACCCTGGTGGGTGTGACGGAAGGATTTCAGACCATTCGCCGCCTCGTGATTCTTCGCGGCCGCTTCTTCGACGCCGCCGACATGGAATCCCGCAGCAAGGTCTGTTTGATCACCAAACCGTTGTCCGACCGGGTTTTTGGGTTCGAGAACCCCGTGGGCAAACCGATCCGCCTCGGAGAGCTTTCCTTCACGGTCATCGGTGTTTTTCGCGAGCGCATCGCCACTTTCGGATTGTCCGAGATTCACAACGAGTCGGCGATCATTCCCCTCACGCTGATGCGCTACTACACCGGCGACGAGGTGATGCGGGTGCTTTACGCGCAGGCCGCGCGGCCGGAAGACGTTCCGCTGGTGCAGCGCCAGATGACGCAACTCATTGTCAGCCGCCACCCCGCGGAAGCCGAATACGAGGTGCAGACGCTCACCGCCATCCTCGGCGCGGCCAAAACGATCTCGCTGGCTTTGACCATCGTCCTGATTGTGATTGCGTTCATCGCGCTGCTCATCAGCGGCGTGGGCATCATGAACATCATGCTCGTCACGGTGAAGGAGCGCACACGCGAGATCGGCATCCGCAAAGCCATCGGCGCAGCGCGCCGGGAAATCCTCTATCAATTTCTCTTCGAGTCGCTGCTCATCAGCGGGGGCGGAGCCGTCCTCGGCATCCTGATCGGCCTCGCCATTCCCGTGGCGATTCAGCCGCTCCTGCCGGGGAACTTGCGCGTGCCCGTCTCGGGCCTTTCGGTGATTGTGGCGTTTGTGGTCTCCTGCTCCACGGGACTTTTCTTTGGCTACCTCCCGGCGAATCAGGCGGCAAAGCTCCAGCCCATCGAGTCTCTCCGCTACGAGTAACGCCGGCGCATCGCACGGACACATCCAACGGTCCAACCCCGCGACCGCATCCGACAAAGAGACATTCCCGGCGAAACAGCACTAGAATGCTTGCTTCGGCCTAACGCAAATTAGCCATTCGAGGGAATCGATGAAAATCATTCGTTGCGCGAAGAATCCATTCCTGGCACGGCACATCGTCCGGATCGCCGCATGCCTGGCGGCCACCGGCGTCTTCGCCTGCGCCACGCGCGCGCAGGAGAGCGCACCGGCACCTGGGACGCTGACGCTCAAGCGCGCTGTCGAGCTGGCGCTGCAGAACAGCCGCGACATCCAAGTGGCAAAAATACAAGCCAGGCTGGCGGAGCGTTCCTCGCTGCTCGCGAAATCGGAGTTTCTGCCCAGCGTCTACGCCGGCTCGGGCGCGGCCTACACCAACGGCATACCGGAGACGCCCGGCGGCCATGCGCCTTCGTTGTTCAACGTGACGTACACGCAGCAGGTCTTCAACCAGCCGCTTCGCGGCCAGGCGCGCGAACTGCAGGAACAGGCGAGGTCGCAGCAAATCGTTCTCGATGATATGCGCAACAGCGTGATCCAGCGCACCGCAGCGGCGTATCTCGAGCTCGCCAAGGTGCGCCACGCGCTCGGCCTGCTGCGCAAGGAGCAGGACAGCGCCGAGAAGATTTTGCAGGTCACGCAAGGCCGGCAGGGCGAAGGATTCGAGCTGCCCGTGGAGGTGACCAAAGCACGGCTCACCAAGGCGCGCATTGCACAGCGCATTCTGCAGCTCGAGGGCCGCGAGGAGGACCTCGCGGAGCTGCTGCGGAATCAGCTCGGCTTCGCCAAGGATCAGCCCATCGAGGTGGCGCCGGAAGACTTACCCGGAGCCGCCGAACAGGCGGGCGCGGACTTGGTTGCGCTCGCCGTTCAGAACAATCCGGCCGTGCGGTTCGCCGAATCCGACGTGCGCGCGAAGGAATTCCGGCTGAAAGGCGAAAAGGGCGGTTACTTGCCCACGCTGGAGGCTGTGGGCATGTACAGCGTCCTGGCCAAATTCAACAATTACAGCTTGTTTTTCAACCACTTCCAGCGTAACAACGTGAATCTCGGCGTACAAGTACAAGTGCCGCTCTTCAGCGCGCGCACCAGGGCCGCCGTAGGCCTCGCGCAGGTAAATCTCGATGTGGCGAAAGCCAGCCTGGCGAACAAGAAGACGGAGATCTCCGCCGAAGTCCGCCAGAAAACGCGCCGCATGCGCGAGACCGATGCGGCCAAGGAAGTCGCGCGGCTCGAGCTGCAGCTCGCGCAGCAAAACGTCGGCATCCTGCAATCGCAATTCGATGAAGGGAAGACCAATCTGCGCGACATGGAAACTGCGCGGCTAGAAGAAAGCGAAAGGTGGATGGGCTACCTCGACGCAAACTTCGCTCGGCAACAGGCGCAGCTCGAACTTCTGCGCGCCGCGGGCCAGCTTGAAAAAGCGTTTCAGTGACGCCGCGATGCTGGACCGCGCTACGCTGAACGATTTTCTCGAGGCGGCGAAGAAGCTGGACGAGGGGTTCGCCGCCCTGCCGGAGTTTCAAGCGCTTGTGCCGGGCGCCGAGCACCTCCGGGAAGTTCTTGCGGCCACCGCCGTACGTCTGCATGACAATTATCCCTACTTCCATCCTCTCTATGCCGGGCAAATGCTCAAGCCGCCGCATCCCGTGGCGCGGCTGGCCTACGCCCTGGCGATGCAGATCAATCCGAACAATCACGCGCTGGATGGCGGGCGCGCCACATCCGCAATGGAAAAAGAAGCGGTGGCGGAAATCGCGGCCATGTTTGGGTGGAAGGATTTTCTCGGACATCTGTGCGGCGGCGGCACCATGGCGAACCTGGAAGCGCTGTGGGTCGCGGGACAAACGCACCCTGGAAAAGTGGTGGTCGCTTCCGAGCAGGCCCACTACACGCACAAACGAATCAGCGCAGTGTTGCGGCAGGAGTTCGAGTCCATTCCATGCGATGCGCGCGGGCGGATGGACGTGGAAGCGCTCGAGAAACGTTTGAAGCGCGGCGGCGTGGGCACTCTCGTGGTGACGATGGGCACGACGGCGATGGGCTCGGTCGATCCGCTGCCGGAGATTTTTGCGCTACGCGAGCGGCACGGCTTCCGCGTGCACGCCGACGCGGCGTACGGCGGCTACTTCGTCCTCGCGGACAATCTCAGCGACCCGGCGCGGGGCGCATTCGCGCGGATTGGAGAAACCGACTCGATAGTGATTGATCCGCACAAGCACGGGTTGCAGCCCTACGGCTGCGGCTGCGTGCTGTTTCGCGATCCGGCGGCTGCTCGATTCTACAAGCATGATTCTCCATTCACGTATTTCAGCTCGGCGGAGCTGCACCTCGGCGAAATCAGCCTGGAGTGCTCGCGCCCGGGAGCCGCAGCGGCGGCGCTCTGGGCCACGCAGGAGTTGTTGCCGCTGGTCCCGGGCGGTGAATTCGCCGCCGGACTCAACCGAGGGCGGCGCGCGGCGCTGGCGCTGTATGAAAAACTGCGGGGGGATGCCCGCTTTGTCACCGCGTTTCCGCCAGAGCTGGATATCGTCGTCTACGCGCCGCGCGCGGCAAGTGCGAGCCAAGCTTCTCAGGGGGCGCGCAAGATTTTCGAGGCCGCGGCGCGGCGGAATCTCCACCTCGCGCTGGCCGAGCTGCCCGCCGCCTTTTTCGCCGATGCAGCGGCGGAGATGAAAATGGACCGGAGCACGATCACCTGCTTGCGGTCGGTGCTGATGAAGCCCGAGCATCTGGATTGGGTGGACAAAATCTGGGAGAAGCTTCTGGAAGCGAGTGACGAGTGATCCCTCGCAAACGCTCAGGGCATGGTCTGCCGAGCCCACACACCCGAGATGGCTACTTTTTGCTGAAGATCTCCGGATGGGCTAGTTTGGCGGAAGCGTCCGCGGCGGCCACGTCGAATGCCGCTTCCAGGGCCAGCGTTACCGGCGGCAGACAGACTTCGTCGCTGCAGGCCTGATAGCGCAGCTTGAGCGGTACGCGCTGGGGGCCGAGCGGCGCATCCGCCAGCGCGGAGAGTGGCGTGCGAATCGTCACAGTTCCTTCATACACGTTCAGCGGCTGGTTCGGGGAAAAGGGAAATTTCTTCAGTACCCCTTTTGGGTACGCCGTCACTCCCGCACGAAAGCCCGCGGGAAGATCGGCGCGAAGGTCGGTGGGAATCAAGTATTCGGCGGAAGTCTCTCGGGCGTTGACGTGGAAGCCCGGCCGAATTTTCAGAACGACGGCAAGCTCGAAGCTGCGGCCGCGCGGCACCGGCATAAGTGATACGTAGGCCGTGGGAGCGACAACATCCTTTGCATTCGGCAGGCGCGATTGTGGCGCGCCTGGCTGTACGGCGAGCGCCACGAAAACGAGGCCGAAAAGCGCAATTCGGGCGCCAGCGCTTCGCATCACACGTTCACCTCGGCGCCAAGCTGCCGGGAGATCACCCGGCTCATCACATGGAAAAGGTCCTCGCCTGTCTTCTCCAGCACAAACGCGCTCTTCGCTTCGGACCAGCCGAGCTTGAAGCTCGTCGAAAGCGCTGAAATCCAGATTTCGCGTACCGGGGTGTTCGGCGAAATCACGAATTTCGCCTCTTCCGGCTCTTCAAAAATCACTTCGAGCTTTCCGCTTTCGCCTTCCACGTCGAAGCCATGCTCGTCGCCGAGAGTGAGCATGCGGCGCTTCAATTCTTCGAACGCCGCGTCGCACTTTCTTTGAAAATCCTTTTCGTCCAGCATGGTTTCAGGTTACAGCAGCGGCTGAAGAGCGGCAAGCGGCTCACACACAAGGGAACGAATCGGAAATCGCCCCGGGCATCTTACAGGAGGGACTTGATGGCCTGGTCCAGTTCGCTGTAGCTGGTCAAGCCTTCAAAGCGCTTCACTTGCTTGCCGTCGCGCGCGATCAACACGCTCGTTGGAAACCCAAAAACACTGTAGGACTTGTCCGCCAGATCATCGTTGCCGATGACAATCGGATAGTTCATGGCGCGCGGCTGCCCGTTCACGGTAAACCGCTCCTTTTCCACGAATGGGCTGACGATCTGTTTCCCTTCTTCATCCATTGCAATGCCAACTACGGTAAATCCCTTGTCGCCATATTTTTCCTGCAGCTCGATCAGCCAGGGAATTTCGATCCGGCAGGGATCGCACCACGTCGCCCAGAAGTTGATGAACACAACTTTGCCTCTGTATTGGCTCAGCTTGACGTTCTGGTCCTGCAAATTTTTCGCTGTGAATTCGGGCGCCATCGTTCCATCGCCCGGCGCACCCGCTTTGGCGGTAGCCGACACTTGCTTGCGCGTCGCGCGATCCGCGAAAACTACCGCGACCACCAGGGCTGCGACGGTCACGAGAATTGTCACTGTTCTCTTCATCTAGACTTCTCCCTCACCCCTCGCACCAGCGCACTAAAGCGAAAACCGGTTGAGAAAACTTAGTTTAGCCGACAACCAGGTCAGACGGTTCACAAACACCAGCCCGCCGACCAGCAGCAGCAGAACGCCGCTGAAGACTTCTACGGCGTGCAGAAACCGCCGAAACCGCGCATAGAAGCGCAGGAAGTATCCAATTCCGAGCGCTGCCAGCAAGAATGGAACCGCCAAGCCAGCCGAGTAAACAGTCAAGAGAAGCACGCCGCGAGCGACCGTGTCGCTTGTCGCTGCAAGCGCCAGTACGGTCGCGAGGATCGGCCCGATGCAGGGCGTCCAGCCAAAAGCGAAGGCGAAGCCGAGCAGAAAGCCGCTGGCCATACCAGGCTGTTTGCCTCCCTGGCGGAGGTGCACGTCGCGATTCAGCCAGCGTGCCAACGCCGGGCCGAAAAACCCGATCACTGCAAGCGAGAAGAAATGTACGGCGCCGAGACCGGCCACGAGCGGCCCGCCTCGCCAGATCGCTGCTGCCCCCAGGGCGGACAGCACAAGGCCAAGCGCAATCCCCACGCGCAGGCTGAGCTTCGCGAGCCAGCCAATCAGGTGCAGACCAAAGAGCAGAATCATCGCGCCCGCCACCGGGGCCAGCAAGTTGCGGTTTTGCCGCAGGAAGTGGCCGACAGCGCTTGCCGAAGCTCCAAAAGAAATGAACACTACCGAAAAACCCAGAACGAACGACAGCGCCGAGGCGAATAGTCCCGCGCGCGGCGCTTCTCCCTGCCGCAACTGCTCCACTCCGATGCCGCTGAGCATCGAGACGTAGCCCGGCACAAGCGGCAAAACGCACGGCGAGAGAAACGACACCAGGCCCGCGAGAAACGCCCCCGCCAATGGAACGTCGGTCATCGTTGCGTGTGCTCCTCAGCGCTTTTCCGGCCGGGGTCGCCTTTCGCCCCGCGCGAATCTGCGCTCTTCATTCTCCCATAAAAACCGGAAAAGTATTGCACTGCCCGATGAGTTGATCGCCCGGAATCTTGGACGCGACGCACTCGGGCAAGGTGCACCTCGTTTGCGAGGAAAATCCGACACGTGACTGATTCCTCTGGCGGAAAGCAATGAGTGCAATAGCAGGCGCTCCGACAACACCTGTGCCGTGAATAAGTTAGAGGAGCGCTTCATGGCATCGGCCTTGCTCTCCCTCGCTGCGTCGCGCCCGCTGGCGCGCAGGCAGGTCACCATGCACTGGACGCCGAATAAGATCACGCTGTTGCGCATCATCGTGGGGTTTGCCGCCGTCAGCCTATTCGGCCGCGGCGCCGGGGCCAATTTCGCAGCCGTGGCTCTCACCGTCGCTGCCATCGCGCTGGACGCTCTGGATGGCCACATCGCGCGGCACAAGAATCTTGCCACGCCGGTCGGCGCGCAGCTCGACATCCTCGGCGACCGCATGATCGAAAATGTGTACTTCACCTACTTCGCCGTCGTGGGGATGGTTTCGCTCTGGCTGCCGATCTTCTTCTTCGCGCGCGGCGCGGCCACGGATTTCCTCCGCGGGCTCGCAGCCAAGGCGGGGCGTTCCGGCTGGGGAGCAACCGCGATGCTCGAAACGTGGTGGGGGCGCGCGCTGGTTGGGTCGCGCTGGAGCCGCGGGCTCTACGCCGCGCTGAAGTGCATGTGCTTCTGCTACCTCGGGCTTGAGCTGGCAATCGCTCGCGGTCCGGTAGCCATGGTCGGTACTCTGACGGCGGAGATTCACGCCGCCATCCGCGTCGGCGCGCACATCATTACCTGGACGACCGCTGCGTTCTGCCTGATGCGCGGCTTGCCGGTCTTGATCGAAGGCTGGCGGTATTTCGCGGGAAGTGTCGGCGAGGTTCGGCCACCAAAGCCTCGCCAGCAGGAAGCGATCGGCTAACGATGGAAGATTCGACCAACGCGGCGGCTGAGGAGAAGCAGGGATGCGTCGCCGCTTTTTTCGATATTGACGGCACGCTCCTTCCTCTGCCATCGCTCGAGCGCAGGCTGCTGGCGTCGCTGCTGCGCACCGGCCAGCTTCGCCTAACGAGTCTTATGCGCTGGCTCCTGGAAGCGGCGCGAATGGCTCCGCGCGGCATTGAGACTATTCGCTTCGCCAACAAAGCTCACGTTCGCGGTGTTTCCTGTAGCGCAGGGCGAAGCCCTGCGGTCTTCCCGGCAATGTTCCCAGGCGCACTCGATCGCCTCGCTTGGCATGCAGCCAGGGGGCACAGGCTTGTCCTCGTCAGCGGAACGCCCGAGTTTCTAGCGCAACAAGTTGCGTCCACTCTCGAGGAGAGACTTCGTGCACGCGGGCATCTTGTTTCCATTCGAGTTTTTGCCACCCGCCTCGATGAGCTGGACGCCCGCTGGACGGGCCGTGTCCTGGGCGAACCCATTGTCGGGAAAGCGAAAGCGCGCGCGGCCAAACGCATTGGACAAGACGAGGAACTCGACCTTTCTCGGTCGTTCGCCTACGGAGACTGCGCGGGTGACCGCTGGCTGCTTGCGGCCGTTGGTTTTCCCGCCGCCGTAAATCCTTCGCCTGCGCTTGTGCGCATCGCGGCGCTCCACAATTGGCCGGTATTGTGCTGGAAGTGCGGAGAGAAAACGGAGAGGGGCGGAGAAACACCGACAGCAACAGAAACGACCGCAGCGGCAATTGCTAGAAGGGAGCTCAATCAATGATCCGAACCGAACAGAATGAGGTTCGAGAGCAAGCCGGCGCGATTCCCTGGCGCGAAAGCACGCATGTGGCACGCGGCGAAGTTCGCACGGCGCGCACTGTCGCGCGCGTTCGGAGTGAATGGGCCGCGGCTTGGGCCGCCTGCGGCTCGTTTGAGTGGATTGCGCTGGGTTACTTGGCTCTCTCTTCGGCGCTCATTGCGCTGTTCTCGCACAATCTCGAACGCCCTATCCATTTGATCGCCGCGCAGGCCATCGTGGCCGCCATCATCCTCACGCTCTGCCGCGTGGAAGCCCGCTCCGCAGAATCGGTCTCCAGGCGCGCGGAATCCATTCCACATCGCTTCTGGCATTTCTGGCGG
>JBGPGF010000005.1:0-34394 GCA_041483755.1 Terriglobia bacterium
CCCCGTCGTTTGCGCCCTCCCAGCAAAGGGCGGGTCTTGGGTTGATTCGATGCCACAACGGAGAGCACCTCCTCCAGAAAACGGCGGGCGCAAAAGGCGCGCACCCTTTGCTGGAAAAACAAAACGCAAAGAATGGGGCACCCCCTCAAGTCAAAGGCCGGGCCACCCGCCGGAGTCTCCCGGTGTTATCATTTGATCCGGACTCGACTACGCAGCCGTGAATTCGACACCGCAAGAGCCCGTTCCACACGCGATGGAAACCGCACCCGCGGCTGTTCCGCGGCTCCTTCGGCGTCACCGCTTCACTAGACCATGGCGCTGGGTCACAGCCCTAGTCGGCGGCATATTTCTCTTTTACGGAACCGCGGGGTATTTGGGCTGCGCCTCCATGATCGGCGAAAACTCCCGCTGGCGAGGCATGAATCGTGGGCCTCAGGACTTCGGACTGAAGGGCGAGGTTGTTTCGTTCCGTTCACAGGACGGCATCTCACTAAAGGCGTGGTGGTTACCCGCTCAAGGCACACCGCAAGGCAACATCATCATCGCCCACGGGATTGATCACACACGCCAAGTCATGCTGCCTCGTGCCAGTTTTCTCGTCCGTGGTGGTTATAACGTGTTGGCGGTCGACTTGCGCGGGCACGGCGAGAGCGTCGCGCAGTACGCCTCACCCGGATACCTGGAAGCACGCGACATTCTGGGGGCCGTACAGTACATCCGAGCTCGCGGAGAACATGAGCCGCTTGGTGTCCTTGGAGTCTCCTACGGAGCGGTAGCCGCATTGCTTGCCGCTGCCCAGTCTCGGGAAATCTCCGCCGTAATTGCCGATGGAGCCTTTCCCACAGGCAAGGACGTGTTCGACAACATCAATCGATATTTTGTGCACGACCGTGGCAGCAAGCTGTGGCTGCGGGCTCTGTTCCTGATCGCTAGTTGTCCCGGCGTGCCTCGCGCTGTTACGCTGGTGTACTACGCTCGAACCGGAATCTACCTCGGACCGGAGCTTGTGTCGGTCCTTCCATCTGCCTCTCAAATCAGGATTCCTGTGCTGATGATATCCGGCGAGCGGGATTGGATTGTGCCAACCGAACAGGTCCGAAGAATATTGGCCGCCTTGCCAACCGAGCGGAAATCTCTGGTCGTCATTCCCAACGCCGTTCACGACACCACGTATAGTGCTGCGCCGACACTATACAAGAATACGGTCTTGACCTTCCTCGACAACAACCTCGCGAAGTAAGCCGGTCTCACAAGTTGAACCGACTGAGAGATTCGCGGGCTTCAGCGCTCGTTGACGACACTCGAACTGGTAAGCTGTGTTCCATTGCCATTCTGCCGCATAAACTGCGCGCATGAAACGCCATCGGGTTTTTCAGCAGCCTGCTAGGATCTTGAGACCGGGCGCCGCGCTGCGTGCGGCTTGCGGATGGCCAGCGCCGCCTGGGTCTTCTTGGGGAGCTTGGCGAAGATGAGATCGTGGGCTTGGCGGAGGAGGCGCTCGATTTCGGCGCGGCCCAGAGCGTCGTGGGTTTCCAGGGCGACCCATTGGGCGCGGGCCAAGTAGGGCGCGGGCACGACGCCGGGCTGCTCGACGAGGTCGGCAAATTCCTGAGGCGTGCACTTGAAGGAAAGCCAGTGGTCGCCGGGCTCGAGCGCTACAACCGCGTACATCTTGCCACCGACCTTGAAGACGAGGTCGTCCTGCCACTGGACTTTTTCCGTTGTGTGCGGCAGCTTGAGGCAGAAGTGGCGAACCCAGCCGATATCCATGCCGGGCAGACTAACGCAGCGGGATTCAGGAGTCGAGAGAGCAAGCCGTTTGGTAGTGGGGCAGTTTGCCGAACATTTAGCATGGTGAGCGCAGCAGCGCATGTCCACAAATGCATTTGGCGCCAAATCAGCAGGCGCACAGCCAGGATTGGCTGTGCCACAGCATGCGCATGCGTGCACAGCAGATGGGGCGCTCTACGCTTCCGGGCCACTCGCGTCCACCTCTACTAAAGTGGGATGCAGGGGCGGGCCAAAAGCTATAAGATGTGCCGGTTGGCTGGAGCGGTCGAGGGGGCGGAAATGGTGCGTTCAATCGTCAAGTATCTGTTGCTAGCGGCATTCTGCGCCGCGGGATTTCCGGCGGGAATTTTCGCGAAGGAGGCCCCGGCGCCGCCGCGGGTTGCGGAGCAGCGCCGGATCAGCTTTAACGACAACTGGCGCTTTCTGAAGGCGGAAGCGGAAGGGGCGCAAGCCGCGGCTTTCGACGATTCGCATTGGGCCGCGGTGCGGTTGCCCCACGACTGGGCGATTGAAGGGCCCTTCGATCCAAAACTGAATCCGCATACCGGCGCGCTGCCCATCTCGGGCACCGGCTGGTACCGCAAGGCTTTTGTTCTTCCCGAAAATCTCAAGGGGCATTATTTCACGATCGAGTTCGACGGCGCCATGTCCAACGCGCGCGTGTGGCTGAATGGCGAGGAACTGGGCGGGCGTCCTTATGGATACATCGGATTCGCATTTGATCTGACGCCTCATCTGCGCTTCGGCGGGCAGGAAAATGTGCTGGCGGTGCGGCTGACACCGGAAGAGCACTCCTCGCGCTGGTATCCCGGAGCAGGCATCTACCGTAACGTGTGGCTCGACAACACGGGTCCTGTGCACGTGGCGCGGTGGGGTACGTATGTGACCACGCCCGATGTGACGGACGAAAAGAGCACGGTAGCGGTGAAGACGGAACTGCGCAATCGCTCGAGCAGCGAGGCAAAAGTTGCCTTGCGGACGTCCATCCTGGACAGCGGCGGAAAGCAAGTGAGCCAGAGCGAAACGGAAACCACCATTTCCGCCGCGGGCAGCCAGACGGTGGCGACCCGCCTGACCATCGCGCGGCCCGAGCGCTGGGACGTGGATCATCCGTACCTGTACACGCTGGTGAGCGAAGTGATGGACGGCAAACGCGTGGTGGACCGGTACGAGACGCCATTCGGAGTGCGTACGATTGCTTTCGACAGAGAAAAGGGTTTCCTGCTGAACGGGCGGCGGCTGAAGCTGCATGGCGTGTGCAACCACCACGATTTGGGCGCTCTGGGGGCGGCGGTAAACCGGCGCGCCACCGAACGGCAACTGCAGATCATGAAAGGGGCGGGAGTGAACGCGATACGAACAAGCCACAATCCGCCCTCGCCGGAGCTGTTGGAGTACGCCGACCGGCTGGGTTTGCTGGTGATGGATGAGGCGTTCGACATGTGGCGTATTCCGAAAGTGCCGAACGGTTACAGCAAATATTACGATCAATGGTCGGAGCAGGACGTGCGCGACATGGTGCGGCGCGACCGCAATCATCCGAGCATCATTATGTGGAGCATCGGCAACGAGATTCCGGAACAAGGGAAGCCCGACGGCTGGCAAGAGGCCAGGCGGCTCACAGGCTTCTTCCATGAAGAGGACCCCACGCGGCCCACGACGTCGGCATTCAACAATTGGAGCGACGCGATTAAGAACAAACTGGCGGACGAGGTGGATATTCCCGGATTCAATTACAAGCCGATGCGCTACGAAGAGATCATGAAGGAGCATCCGAAATGGATCATCTTCGGCTCGGAGACAGCATCGTGCGTCAGCTCGCGCGGCACGTATCATCTCCCACTGGAAAAATACGAGAAACACGATTCCCTGCAACTGAGCAGCTACGACATCATCGCCCCGCCCTGGGCGTATTGCCCGGACGTGGAATTCAAATACCAAGATCTCTTTCCGAACTTGCTGGGAGAATTCGTGTGGACCGGATTCGACTATCTAGGGGAGCCGACACCGTATTTTGGGTGGCGTGAATCAAACGAACACGATTGGCCGGCGCGGAGCTCGTATTTCGGGATGGTGGATCTCGCCGGATTTCCCAAAGACCGCTATTATCTCTATCAAAGCGTGTGGACCGACAAAGCGATGGTGCACGTTTTGCCGCATTGGAACTGGCAGGGCCGGGAAGGACAGAACATTCCGGTGATGTGTTACTCGAATGGCGACGAGGTGGAACTGTTTCTGAATGGGAAATCACTTGGACGAAAGAAGCGTTTCTCCGAGCCGGTGGAGATGCCGGTGGGGCCGAACGTCAGCCCGGACCGGAAATTCATTACCAAGTATCGTCTCCTCTGGGAGGTGCCCTATGCGCCGGGCACTCTGAAGGCTGTGGCCTACCGGAATGGCAAAGAGGTCGCTTCTGAAGAGGTGCGCACGGCCGGCGCTCCCGCGAGGATCAAGTTGCTTGCGGACCGGAAAGTGATTCAGGCGGATGGCGACGACTTGTCTTTTATCACCGTGCGAATCGAAGACAAGGATGGAAACACGTGTCCCGTGGCCGACAATTTGGTGCATTTCAGCGTGACGGGTTCCGGCATGATCGCCGCCGTGGACAATGGAAACGCCGCCACGGTGGAACCATTCCACTCCGATCAGCGCAAAGCGTTCAATGGTTTGGCGCTGGTGATTGTCCGCTCGCGGCCCGGACAGACCGGGCCAATTCACGTCGTGGCGAGCGCCGAGGGCTTGAAGCAAAGCGCAACGGAACTCACGGCGCAGGCGGTCACGCCGACAGGTGGCAAGAACTAGAGATAATAATTCCCAGCAGTTTTCCTCTCCGCTTGCCGGTGCTTTTATCGAGTACCCGTGTTACATTGCGCCGGGCCGGATTTTCCCGCGCCGGAGGGGACCGATGCAGAGACGCACATTCATGAACGTGACGGCCAGCGCCGCGGCGGCGCTCGCTTTCAAGCCTTTGGCGTTTGCCGAAGGACAGGACCGGAAAAGCCCGGTCCTCTATCCCGATCCCGCCATTGAGGTGATTGATCCTCGCTTTGCGAAATACAAGATTGGCAACGCGGCGGTGGAGCGCTTGTACACGGGCACGCGATGGGCGGAAGGGCCCGTGTGGTTTGCGGACGGGCGGTATCTCCTCTGGAGCGACATCCCCAATAACCGGATGCTGCGATGGACGGAAGAGGGCGGAGAGGTCAGCGTCTTCCGCAGTCCTTCGAACTACAGCAACGGGAATACCCGCGACAAACAGGGCAGGCTGGTGACCTGTGAGCACGACACGCGACGCGTAACGCGAACCGAATACGACGGCACGATCACCGTACTGATGGACCGTTTTCAAGACAAGAAGCTGAACGCGCCGAATGATGTGGCAGTGCACTCCGACGGAGCCATCTGGTTCACCGATCCGGGCTACGGCATCCTGTCGAATTACGAAGGCCACCTGGCTCCTTTCGAGCTGCCCGCCAACGTTTACCGGCTCGACCCGAAGACGCGCGAGGCGACCGTAGTAGCCGGCGATCTGGATAAGCCGAACGGCCTGTGCTTCTCCCCCGACGAGAAGAGACTGTACATCGCGGATACGGGCGTTCCGCGCCACGCCGGCGACCCGCATCCGATTCGCGTCCATGACGTGGTGGATGGCGTGCGGCTGAAGAATGGCCGCTTGTTCGCGGACATGGCGCCGGGCTCATCCGATGGCATTCGTTGCGATGTGGACGGCAACGTGTGGTCCGCCGCGGGATGGGCGGGAGAAGGTTACAACGGCGTGCATGTTTTTTCGCCCGAGGGCACGCTCATCGGCAAAATTCATCTTCCGGAAACGTGCGCGAACCTATGTTTCGGCGGCGCGAAAAGAAACCGGCTGTTCATGGCCGCGAGCCAGTCGCTTTACGCGGTGTACGTGAATACCCAGGGCGCGCAACTGCCCTGAGGAGCGCCAAGTCCGATGCGCGGCGCCGCCGCTGCGCCGAGCGTAGAACCAGCGCAGGGAAGTGATTTGGCGGATTCGCATGTCTCCTCTGTTGTCGCCTCCCTCCTTTTGTGGAATGCTCTGGATGGATCGCGCACGATCCACTTCCACTGGACGAGGTGACCGATGGCGTGCAACCCCGAAGTGTTGAAGCAAGTTCCGCTCTTTGCTCTGCTGGACGAGGAGGAAACGGCAGTCCTGGCCGGACAAGTCGAAGTCAAGAAGTTCGCTCCGCGCCAGCGCATCTACAAGATCGGCGACCAGGGCGGGCAAGCCTACGTCATGGTTTCCGGAAGCGTCCAGGTCACAACCGTGGACGAAGATCACCAGGAAGTCGTCGTTGACGAACCAGCGCCTGGTGAATTCTTTGGCTTCGCCTCCATGCTGGAGCAGACGCCCCATCAAACCGACGCGACGGCCGTCGAGGAGACGGTCTGCGTCGAAGTGGACCGCGACGACATTGCGGCTCTGCTGCAACGCAAGCCCCACGCGGGAATGGATATGCTGACCGTGCTGGGCCGCCAGTTTCATGCTTCGCAGCAACTCGTGCGCCTGCGCGCCATGCGCAACCCGAACGAGGTGATCGAAAAGGATGCGACGTTTGGCGAGCGTATCGCCGACATCGTCGCCGGCTTCGGCGGATCCTGGACGTTCATCATTGCGTTTCTCGTCCTGCTCGCCGCATACGCGAGCGTCAATACCTACCTGGGTGGAAGGGCGTGGGACGCATATCCCTTCATTCTGCTGAACCTGTTTCTCTCCATGCTCGCCGCCCTCCAGGCGCCGGTCATCATGATGAGCCAGAACCGGCAAGACACGAAGGATCGCCTGCGCGGCGAACTCGATTACGACGTCAACCGCCGCTCGGAATCCGAGATTCAAGGCTTGGCGCGCAAGCTGAATCTGCTGGGTGACAAGATAGGTGACGTCGAAGATCTGCTGCGGGAAAAGCTGTAGCCCGGTGGAGGAGGAGATTGGGCAATGGCAGCGGCATCCCCGGGGGGTTCGCAAGCATCCACAAACGTGCAGGAAACCCCGCCACGATAACAGTCGGGCTGCATTGCGTATCCGGGGCGTATCCGAGGTTGAAGAACAGGAGACCGGCGAGTATCGTTGGAGTCTCCCAGAGGCAGCAGACAAAACCAAGAGAACGAGGTGACCACAATGATTTCCTATGGCGGAAAAGAACTGGCGACCGCTTTCCGAACGGTGCGCAAGAATACGATTCAGATAGCGGAGGACATTCCTGGGGAGAAGTACGGTTTTGTGCACGCGCCGGAGACGCGATCCGTCGAGAAGCTATTGACGCACATCGCTATCTCCACAGGGATATGGGAAGAGATTCACAAAACGAAGCGCGTGAAGACTCTGGTGGGCTACGATTTCTTTGGCCTACTGGATCGCCTGGGGGCCGAAGAAAAGAAGACGCGGTCGAAGGCGGAAATCATCGCTCTGTTGCAACAGGATGGCGAGAGGTTTGCGTCGTGGCTGGGGACACTGACGCCGGAATTCTTGTCGGAGATGGTTACCGAGCCGACGGGGCAGGGAGCGAAGTCGCGTTTTGAAAGGTTGCTCAGCGCCAAGGAGCACGAGATGCATCATCGCGGGCAGCTCATGGTGATCGAGCGGCAACTTGGCATAGTGCCGCACCTGACCCGCCAATTCCAGGAAATGGTCAAACAGATGCGCGCCGGCGCCTAGAGACCGCGCCCGACACCGGGGCGGCGGGTACAAAAGGCGCAGACTCAATTGTCACGTGGAAGCTTGAACGGTTTTGCGCGGGTATTTTTTGGCGATGTAGTTGTCCACCAGCTTCTGAAACTCCACGGACAGCTCGTCGTACGTTCCTTCAAGCGTCACGCTCTTCTCGCCATCAATATACACGGGGCAGCGCGGAGCCTCGCCCGTCCCCGGCAGGCTGATGCCGATATTGGCGGCCTTTGATTCGCCGGGCCCGTTCACGATGCAGCCCATCACGGCGAGGGTCATCTCCTCGACGCCTTCGTATTGCGTCTTCCACATCGGCATCGAGTCGCGGATGTAGGCTTGGATGCTCTCCGCCAATTCCTGAAACGTGGTGCTTGTCGTGCGCCCGCAGCCGGGGCATGCCGTCACGCTGGGCGAGAACGAGCGCAGTCCCAGCGCTTGGAGAAGCTCGCACGCGGCATAGACTTCTTCGCGGCGGTCGCCGCCGGGCCGCGGCGTGAGCGAAATCCGGATCGTGTCGCCGATGCCTTCATAAAGCAGCACCCCCAGCGATGCCGCCGACCACACCACTCCCTTCGTGCCCATGCCGGCTTCGGTCAGGCCGAGGTGCAGGGGCTGCTCGGTCTTCGCCGAAAGATCGCGATAGACGGTGATGAGGTCGCGCGGGCGCGACGTCTTGCACGAAATGATGATCTGATCGTTGCGCAGGCCGCATTCGAGCGCCAGCGCGGTGGATTCCAGCGCGGAAATCACCATGCAGTCGTTGATAATCTCTTCGGATTCCTTCCCGAGGTTCTGGTCCGTGTTTTCCTGCATCTTGCGCATGACCAGCTCTTGATTGAGCGAGCCGCCGTTCACGCCGATGCGCACGGGCTTGCCGTGGTCGCGCGCGACTTTGCAGATGGTGGAGAACTGTTCGTCGCGGCGTTGCCCCGCGCCCACGTTGCCTGGATTGATGCGGTATTTGTCGAGCGCGGTGGCGCAGGCGGGATACTTTGTCAGCAGCACGTGCCCGTTGTAGTGAAAGTCGCCGATGATCGGCACGTGGCATCCGGCGTCGAGGAGGCGCTTCTTAATTTCCGGGACGGCGGCTGCCGCTTCCGGGACGTTCACCGTCCAGCGCACAATCTCCGAACCGGCTTCGGCCAACTCGATGGTCTGCTTAAAGGTGGTTTCGATGTCGGCGGTGTCCGTGTTGGTCATGGACTGCACGACAATGGGCGCGCCGCCGCCCACGCGCACGTGGCCTACGTTCACGCCGAACGTCTTGCGCCGCGGGTGGCGTCCCGCTACCGCGTCGTTTCCATCAATCTGTGTGAGCATTACCTTCTGATTCTAACCTGAGCTTGGGTCGCGGCAAAAGGCGGAGTGCCAGCCGTTTCACGCGGAAGGCAAGAAGTGACACGAGTGCTCCAGGTTTCTGCGGTAAATACCCTAATCTGTTCCGGGGCGAGATTCCGACTTTTCCATGCTGGCCACCACGCCGGAGAGTCTTTCCAGTTCCCCGCGCAGATTGACCCAATACTCCGCTCCCACCAACTGGGTAAACCTCTGGTGAACCTCTCTCCAGTAAGGGAGGCTGCGCTCCAGGACTTTCTCTCCCTTAGCCGTAAGCGTCACGAAACGCTGGCGCATCGTGGACCGCTTCGAGATGATGAGCAAGCCCTGCCTTTGCACCAGGCGCAGGCTGCGCGTGAGCGTGCTTCGGTCCATCACCAGCAGGTCCGCCAGGCTGCCGATCGAGGTCGGCTGGGTCTTCGCAATGGCCACGAGAATCGTGAATTGGGTGGATCGAATGCCGGCCTGTTGCAGGGCGGAGTCGTAGAGCCGCGTGACGGCACGAGCCGTCCTGCGAAAATTGAAACTGGCGCAGTAACCCGTCCCCGCCAGATCCAATTGTGAGCCGCTGGTGCGTTTCACCGGAACCCTTTCATCTTGACTTGTATATACATGTAAGCTATAACGTGGAAGAGGCAGGTGTCAAGCGCGGCCGGAGATGGCTTCGCCGCAGAAATCGCCGCGTGGGCAAAGGTAGTTTTTGCTTTGACTGTTGTAGCGACCCAGGGTGGCTTACTTATATGGATGCGCAAGCGGCTCCAGTTCTGTTCCCGCAACCCACAGGAGACTCGGTCTCCGCCCCGGGTTCCCCACCGCGATTTGTGCGCTTCGCGGCGTTTCATCTGGACTTGCGGCGCGAGGAACTGTTCAAGAACGGCTCGCGCGTTAAGCTGCAAGGCAAGGCGTTTCAAGTTCTCCTGACCCTGCTCGAACAGCCGGGCGAAGTCGTCACGCGCGAGGCGCTCCGGATGCGCCTGTGGCCCCAGGATACGCACGTCAATTACGACGCCAACGTAAACACCACGGTGAACAAACTGAGGCAGGTGCTCGGGGATAACGCCGGGCAGGCGGCGCTGATTGAAACCGTTCCCCGAAAGGGTTACAGCTTCATCGCCAAGATCGAGTTTGTGGATCAGTTGGATAGGAAGAAGTCTTTCCTGTTCCGCGAAACCCCGCCGGCACAGGAGAGAGCGGAGCCTTCCGGAACCCGCGCCTCGTTCTTGCTTTCGGAGCACTCCCAATTGTGGTTTACCGCCGGCGTCATCGCCTTGGTGATTGCAGGGATGCTGTTCGGGGCGGCAATCGCCCTCTTCTCTCATCGAGCCTTCTGATACGTTAGCCGCTGGACTGCGCCGTTTGCGTTCCGCCATTGCCGCGCAGTCCCAGGGCGTCGGCCGCTTCGCGCATTGCCGCGATGCAGAAGGCGATGTGTTCTTCGAGAGGAACGCCGAGTTCCTCCGCACCTTTGGTGACGTCGTCGCGGCTGACCCCGCGCGCAAACGCCTTGTCCTTGAGCCGTTTTTTCACCGACGAGACTTCGAGATCCAGAATGCTTTTCGACGGACGCACGTACGTGCACGCGGTCAGAAATCCGGCCAGTTCGTCGCAGGCGAACAGCGTGCGCTCGAGCGGCGTCTGCCGCGCGACACCGGTGTAATCAGCATGCGAGAGAATGGCGCGAATCATCTCTTCCGAATAGCCGCGGTCGCGCAGGACGCGCGAGCCCTCCGCCGGGTGCTCCCTGTCGGCGTGATGTTCGTCATTCGGCCACCGCTCGTAGTCGAAGTCGTGGAGCAGGGCGGTGACGCCCCACAGCCCTTCGTCCTCCCCGGACTTCCTCGCGTAGGCGCGGACGCAGGCTTCCACGGCGAGGGCGTGCTTGCGCAAGCTCTCCGACGCGGTGAACTCGCAGAGCAGTTTCCAAGCATCTTCGCGGGAGCGCATGCGTTATCTCCTCCGAACCGCCCAAGAATAGCGCAGTTGGAGGATACCTGTCCGAAAGGCCAGCGAAACTCCGGCGTAAGATTAGGCGGATGAACGTGCGAGACCAAAAAATAGCACAAGATTCCTCTTGACACTAAACGGCCATCCGAGAGATAGTCCCGCTGCGCCAGTTTCTGCCTTCCCCCGAACGTCCGTTCCGACGTTCCCTTCCTATCCGCACGCCGGAAACAAGAGTCAGCGAGGAGTACCGGTGTCGGCACAAACTGAAAATATGAACACGCTTGAACTGGATCGGGAAGTGATTCGTTGTAAGACATGCGCTCTTGTCCAATACAAGACGCGCACGGGCAACTGCCGTCGTTGCCTGCGCGTCCTTCCTCAGCGTCTGGAATTCCTGATCCCGCCACCGGCACCCCCGGAGGAGACAGGCGCGGAGCTGCAGCAAGAATTACGGGCCAACCAGGAGACGGTCGAGAATATTGGCCAGCGCATCCGGCAGTTGCGCGAATCGCGCGCGATGACGCAGAGCCAGTTGCAGTCCAGCTCGAAGGTTTCCCGGTCGTACCTCTCGCGGATCGAGAGCGGGCAGATGACGCCCAGCCTGGGCACGCTGGAGAAAATCTCCGAGGCACTGAGCGTGGGGCTCAACCGCTTCTTCATTCCGGAATCGGATGGCGAAGCCCTGCTCGAAGATCCTTTCATCCAGGGATTGCGGCCGTTTCTGCGGCAGCTTGACTGGGAACAATGGCAGTCCATTCTGAAGCGGTTGCAGGCCATCAGTGACAACGTTGGCACGGCGCCGGTGAACCTCCGCCCTATCGGTAACCCGGCGCGGTTGCCTCAGCCGGGTGCGGCGAACGGGAACGGCCATTCGAACGGCCACGTAAACGGCAATGGGAATGGGCACACGAACGGCCACGTCGGAATCCCCGCGAATGGACATGCGACGCATCTGCATGGCCAGGCGCAGGGTGGGTACCTCCGCCGGCCGGGCGCTCCGGTGTTCCAGCGTTCGCCGCTGGCTCGCTAGCAAGATTCGCCCATGCAGTTTTCTCGCGGCGCGGGTTGCCCTCACACGGCACCCGCGCCGCGTTTTGTTTTGCAGCGCTTGCCGGGGTCAATTATGAAAGTTGAGCGCCGCAGTTTCCCGGCAAAACCGATGAGCTATTCCCGGACGACGGAGACTTTGGCGGAGGGGACTTCCAGGCGCATCAGGCGGTGATTGGCATCCAGGTAGAGCAGGACTTCGAGGTCGGAGGTCGAGACGCGCAGGACTTCGTAGGACTTGCCGCCCGCAGACTGCGGCCCGGTGGCTTCCACCGCGATCGTACCGGGAGTAAGGTCCTGCGGGATCAGCACCGGGAATGTTTGCGAGCCGCCCTTGGACCAGTCATAGACGCGCGCGAGGACGGCATAGTGGTGATAAAGATTGTTGTCGAGGACGGCGATCAACGATGAATTAAACGTCAGGTCCTGCTGGAACGGCCGGGCGCCTTCCATCTCCAGGGTAATCCTCGCGATTCCGTTTTCAAAAACGATATGCGCGCCGTTTTTCTTTTCGGTCTGCGCCGTCCATTCGTAGTGCAGCGGGGCGCCGGCTGGCGCGAGAACGAGCGTGCAGCTTACCCGGGTGCTGGGGCCATCGGGGGCCGTGAGTTGAGTGGTTCCGCGCGCCGTCCAGTTTCCATCCGAAGAGGAAATCTCAAATTCCTCGGCGCCGATGGCCTGGCCGTCGAGAAGGATTTTCAATTTGCCCTTATCCGCGGCAAAAACGCTCGCGGGCTTCGAGGCGGACTTCTTTTGCGCGGCGCTTCGAGCGGCGGAAGAAGGAACGAGAACAGCCGTCGTTGCGGCAAAGCAAATCCACAAAACAAAGAGCCGCTTGCTGAGTTGCGAATGTTCCATGCGAATAGACCTCACGCATCCGAGAGCGTCTCCACATATCGCTTTTGATCGAGCGCTATCTCCACTCTTCACTTGAAAGTCGGTCAGTTTGAACTTGCACAGCAGTCCTGGCAGCCCTTGCCCTTCAGGCCGTCGATCCCCTCTTTCGCGATGATGGGAACCATGACCGCGGCGGCCACAGGATCAGTCCACCACAGTCCAAAGAGACCGTTCAGAACCAGTCCGTCGAGCAGGATGGCCGACAGGTAAGTACAGGACTCTGTTTGCCTGGCGTCGGCGTGCATCGCGGCGCTCCCTAACGCCCTGCCCACGTTCCGTTTGGCGCGGGAGAGTAAGGGCATCACCATTAGGGAGATACAGGCCAGAATAATCCCAGGGATGCTGTGTTCGGAAACGCGCTTTTGCAAAAGATCCGTAAAGGATTCGTAGGCGATGTAAACCGCTAGACCTAAGAAGCACACGCCAACCACTTTGAGTGCTGTTCTCTCATTGTGCTCCCGCTTGTGCGTGTCGGCATCAACCGTCATCCTCCACAACAATGTCGCGCCGGATATCACCTCAATGAAGCTGTCGATTCCAAAGCCTACTAAAGCAATACTGCCAGCAACCGCGCCCGCACCGATGGCTACGAGGCCCTCTAAGGTGTTCCATGCAATCGTGAAGTGTTCCAGCCTTCGCCCTCGCAGCGTGATTGCCGCGCGGCTCATGACCGCAGTCTCCGCCATCCCAACAGATTACTACAGCGCGTAAAAACTTGTTGAAGGAGAGTCGTCTGGGTTGATTTTGGCCCTCACCCACCGGGTGCCCCCCTCCGGAAGGCTTCCCTGTCCTTGGTTCAGGCATGAACAGGTGCAACGCATCCCTTGTCACCTAGTTTCAAATCTGAAATCGGGGATGAAATGCCTGGCACGCAGACACTTTTTTGCGCCCGGCTCGGATCAATTGGAGCGTTTTTCGACGTGGAGGTGTGCTTGACCGCCAGCCGTCACGATACCCAGGTGCAGAATGCGCGTCGCGACTTCGCCCGCTTCACCCGCGCCTTCGACGCGGTGATCGGCCTGTTGGTACGAAGGCAGGCGCTGCTCGTAAAGAGCGCGGAAGGTCGCCTCGTCGCGAAAGAGCGGCCGGCCCGTCATGGTCGCGCAGCGCGCGAAGAGCACCTCGATCGTGCAATCGAGCCAGACGACCGGGACGCCCGCGGCGCGCAGCAGTTCGACATTGGGCGGCTGCGCGTACGTTCCTCCGCCGAGCGCCAGCACGGTGGATTCGGCGCGTTCCGCGGCGCGGCCCAGCGCGCCTCGCAACTGTTCCAGCTCCAGCGCGCGAAAAGCAGGCTCGCCAAAGCGCTCGAAAAACTCAGGGATGCGAAGACCGGCGGCGGATTCGATGCGTTCATCGAGGTCCACAAAGCGCCAGGCAAGCTGCCGGGCGAGCAGCGTGCCCACGGTGGTCTTGCCGGAACCCATGAAACCCGCAAGACACAAAACGGGAACGCGAGCGGCCGGGCCGCGCGAAAGAGTGGAAGACATGCGTGAGTGTTCGCTCCGCGGGAAAAACTTTTTGAACTAATCCCGCTTCCGAATGCGGATTGTACCACTGAACGAGGAGAGATCGACTTTGGCCAAGCCGGCGTTCACGGTGCCGACCAGCGCCTTGCCAATGCGGGACGTGAAGTGCGTCAAGCCGCGCGAATCCGGCTTGAGGAAGGCCACTGCCTGATTGTCCACGGTGCCGGAAGTGGTGTGCGCGTTCAAAGCGAACGAATCATTGCCCGAGAAGCGAACTTCGACCAAGCCGGTGCTGCTGCGCATCGTGTAAATGCCGGTGCGGATGAAATCGCCGTCAAAGAGCACGGTGCCGGACAAGGTGGACACGTTCACGCTGCTGAGCTGCGGCTGGAGGATTTGCGCATTGCCGCTGATGGTATTGAAGTTCAGCTTGCCCGCGCACTGCGTGCAGATCAGCGAACCGCCCACGCTTTTGACGATGATGTAGCCGGAAACTTCCTTCAAATGGACGTCGCCGGCAACGGTTTCCAGCGTCATGTCACCGTAAACCTGCTCGACGTAGATGAGACCGGAGTCGGTCTTGATCTGGAGCTCGGTTTCTTCCGGAACAGTAATCTGGAAATTGGCTTCGAGCTCTTCGGGGCGGGCGCTCTTGTCCAGCATCCGCGTGCTCAGCGCAACCCGGTTGTCCACCTGCTCCATGTCCACGGAGACCTTCTCGGAAGCCTGCGTTCCGACGATGACGATCTCCGGACTCTTCCAGGACTTCACCTCGATGCGGCCGTTCCCGACATTCTGGATGGTCACCACCGGCCGGCCGGGGGCCGGGAAATGCTTTTCGATGCGCTGGCCGGCGGCGTGGGCCGGCGCCGAAGAAAGCAGCAGCACCCCCGCCCCGAGCACAGAAAGCCAAGCCGTCCATGTCATTCGTGTTTGCATTCGATCTATTCTCCGCCCGCGCCGCGTTCCATCATGGCAGCGAGCAATTCCGATTTTTGCTGATAAGCGCCATTGAGATATTCCTGCGCGGCGTCGTCATCCGGCTCCTGCTGCACGCGCTGTTCGCAGTCCGCAATGAACCTGTTCACCAGCTGAAGATTGTCGCGCAGAGACGCGTCCGCGGCCGAGAGGACCGCGTTGCTTGCGGGGAGGGCGCTTTGCAGGCTGCTTTCCTGCGTCGCGAGCGCTGCGTGCATCACGGCGAAGCGTTGCGGAAATTCCGGCGCGGGTTGTGATCTGTACCGTGTCACCAAAGCGCCAGCGAGAACCACCACGAGGCCAACGGTGGCCGTCGCGAGCGCGCGTCCGCGCAAAAGTCCAGCGAGGACCTGCAGCCAGGATGATTTATCCATCGCCGCGGTATTACGGATGACGCCTTCGGCTTCCAACTGCGACCGCAGCGCAACCCACAATCGGGCTGGAGGTTCAACCTCAGCGGGCAATGCGTGCGCCGCGCCAACGATGGCCGCAAAATCGGCGATCAGACCCCGGCACGCACTGCATTCCGCTACGTGTTCCTTCGCCGCCTCGGGCAGGGGCGCAAAGCCTTCCTGCTCAAGGACCAACCCTACATCTTTACACTTCATGACGCTTCACCCCGCGGTCCTGGTCCTGGGGGACCCGACCGCACTCCGAAAATCATTGATCCTAATTCCAGCTCAGCCATCCTGCGCCGCCTGCGCCTTTGCGGCATGCCGCACCTCGCGTGCCTGCGCCCGCAACTCCTCCTGGAGAAGATCGCGCAGCCGCGTCCGCGCCTTGTGCAACTGCGATTTCGAATTGCCGACCGAGCAACCCATAATCTTGGCAATCTCGTTGTGCTCGTAGCCCTGCACGTCATGGAGCACAAAAACCGTTTTGTAACCGGGCGGCAGTTGCCCGATGGATCGTTCGATATTGACCCGGTCTACCGCTCCGCTC
Organism: Terriglobia bacterium; assembly: GCA_041483755.1. Taxonomy (GTDB): domain Bacteria; phylum Acidobacteriota; class Terriglobia; order Acidiferrales; family UBA7541; genus Acidiferrum. The sequence goes on from JBGPGF010000005.1 coordinate 16,093, forward strand.
ATCCGCAAGTCCGGCCCGCCGAAATCCTTTCGCGGCCCGCCGGTCTCTTCATCCGGCTCGGTCGCCTCTTCGAGCGACGTCGCGGGAAGAGACTTCTTTCGCAGCCGCATCAGTACCACGTTCACGGTCATGCGATGCAGCCACGTCGAAAACGCGGACTCGCCGCGGAACGTGGCGATCTTCCGGAAGAGTTGGAGGAAGGCTTCCTGCGCCAGGTCCTCCGCGTCGGGCGGATTACTCACCATCCGCAGGCACAGGGCATAAACGCGGCGGCTGTGCAGACGATAGAGAAACTCGAAGGCCGACGCATCGCCCTTCTGTGCCAAGCGGATGGCATCCGCTTCCGTCAATGCGCTCGTCTCGCTTGGTCTAGTTCGGGCCAACGATCCAATCGTGGCGCATCTGGTAGGCTAGATGCGCACTCTCCCCTCTGGAGTTGTACCATCCCTCTTCGAAGTAACCCAAGTGTAAAGAAGAATATGCGTCAGCCATGCTGCTTGGGACCGCCTGATCCATGCCCATTCAGGAGGGCCGCGTCTCTATTTCCCGGCGGCGGTGGCGGCGCGTTTTTGCCGGACCAATGGAGCACGAACACCTTGAGAATCGGAGAGTGACCCTGACCTGGACTGTGTCCGGGCCGCTTGGTCGAAGCGCGCCAGCTCTTCGCTCGGCAGCGCCACGAGAAAGGATTTCAGGACAACCACCGACTCGCGCAAACAGGTATTCAGGTCGTAATGACCGGTATCCAGTTCGAGCCAGAATCGGGTGGGTTCGATGCAGGTTCCGTCGGAGAGTTCCTCCGACGCAGCACGAAAGTCCTTCTCGAGTCCCTCCACCATCTCAAAGAGAACATGGACTTTATGCAAGAATTGAGACCGCTGGGTAAGGAGGACATGGGACAGCAGGGCGCTCATGCGCGCAGCGCGCTGGCATCTCTCACCTCGGAAATTGTCGGGGTCGAGAGGGGCCGCATTGGGCACGGTTCCAAAGTGCCGAGCGTGAGACTCCAGCCCGCGCAGCATCGCGCCCATCGGGCGGGCGAACAAGCTGCCGAGGTCGGCAGTAAAGCCCGCGGCTTGCCGCGACTTGGCAATGCGCCCGGCCTGCTGCAGCGAGATGGCCTCATCCAGCGACACGCTGAGCATCGTGTACGAGGCTTCCAGTTCCTGCGCTAGAGCACGAAAGACCCGGTCCTTGTCTTCGGGAAGCCAGGCGCGCCAGTCATCTTGGACGGAGGTCAAACGAACAGGGAGAGGGTTGGCGCAGTCTGGCAAGGGGGCGCTCCAATCCACCGAAGTATAGCAAAATGGGCCGATAACCGCACGACCAGATTTTGTGCCGCTCGCGAGAGGCCTGGGAGGGCCTTTGTTGCACTGGCCGGTACCCGCCGCTATACTGCCGGGCGACCTCCCCGAAAGGATTGAATTTTGGAATTTCAGCCGCTCGACCAGTTCCAGCAGCGTCAGAAGAAACTCGAAGAGATTCAGGCGCTGGGATTTGATCCCTTCCCGCGTGAATTCCGCTGGACGGACACCCCGGCCGGCCTGGTCGAAGCGTATGGCGAGACCCTCGGTTCACAACTCGAAGCGGAGAAGCGAAAAGTGCGCGTGGCCGGACGGCTGGTCTCCTATCGGCTCATGGGCAAGGCTGGATTTGCGCATATCCAGGGGTCCGGAAAGCGCATTCAGGTGTACGTGAAGCTCGATGTGGTGGGCGAGCGCGCGTTCAAGCTCTTTCAGTTGCTCGATCTGGGCGACAGCGTCGGCGTCGCAGGACATCTTTTCCGGACCAAGACCAACGAGCTGTCGGTGTGGGTCGAGGAGCTGGCGTTTCTGGCGAAGGCGCTCCTGCCCCTTCCGGAAAAGTGGCACGGCCTGACCGACGTCGAGATTCGCTACCGGCAGAGGTATCTCGATCTCATCGTAAACGAGAAGTCGCGGCAAGTGTTTCTTGCGCGCGCGCGAATCACACAAGAACTCCGGCGCTTTTTCGACGCGCGAGGCTACACCGAAGTCGAGACGCCGATGATGCAGCAGATCGCGGGCGGGGCCACCGCGCGGCCATTTATCACCCACCACAATACGCTCGATGTTGATCTATTCATGCGCATCGCGCCGGAGCTGTACTTGAAACGCCTGGTGGTCGGAGGACTTGAGCGCGTCTACGAGATCAACCGCAACTTCCGGAACGAGGGCATCTCGACCCAGCACAATCCGGAATTCACGATGCTCGAGTTCTACGAGGCTTACAGCAACTACCGCGATTTTATGGATGTGACGGAGCAACTGTTCGCGCTGCTGGCGAAGAACGTCACGGGCTCCACGACCGTGCGCTACGGCGAACACGCGCTTGATTTCTCGAAATTTCAACGACTCACCATGCGCGAAGCCATTGGGAAATACTGGCCAGCGGAGCCGGGCGCTGCCCCCACACCGGCCGAACTCGCCCTGCCGGGCGGGCCACACGCAGCCGTCGAGCGCTACAACCAGTGGGCCAGGGAAAAGGGTGCGCAGGCAATTTCAGCGAAGGGCACTCCGAGCGATGGCGAATGGACGGGATTTCTCTTTGAGGCCATTGCGGAAGAGAGGTTGATTCAGCCAACGATTCTCTATGATTTTCCGACGGACCTTTCACCGCTTTCGAAGCAGAAGCCGGATGATCCTTCGCTGGTGGAGCGATTTGAAGTGTTTGCCGCTGGGATGGAAGTGGGCAACGCATTTTCCGAGTTGAACGATCCCGCCGAGCAGGAGCGGCGCTTCCTGCAACAGATCGCGCAGGGCGGCGAGGAAGCTCCCAAGCAGCTCGATGTGGATTACATCCGTGCGCTCTGCCACGGTCTTCCGCCCACGGCCGGCATGGGGATCGGCATCGACCGGCTGACCATGCTCCTCACGGATTCGCACTCCATCCGCGACGTCATCTTATTTCCGCTGCTTCGCCCCGAAGCGCGGGCAGAAGAATCAGCCGCTTCGGCGGCCGAGCAGTCCTAGCAGGCTATCGGCGCATGCGATTTGAATGGTTTGTGGCGCGGCGGTATCTCCGGTCCCCCCACCGGCCTGCTGTGCTGCGTCTGGTGACGGCGTTTTCCATTCTGGGCGTGGCGGCGGGCGTCGCGACTCTGGTCGTCGCATTGGCGATGAACACGGGCTTCCGGGAAACCATTCAGGACCGGCTGCTCGGCGTCACGGCACATGTCTCACTGACGCGCCCCGGCACGGGCGGCATCCACGATTACGACGCGCTGGCCGCGAGGCTCGCAGCGACACCGGGCGTAGGGCAGGACTTGCGGTCGGTGACTCCGGCGGTCTATGAGACGGTGCTGCTCTCCTTCGGAGGGCAGGCGCGAGGCGTGGTGGCGAAGGGAGTCGATCCGGCGCGCGAACGCCGGTTCGACGAAGCGCTGCAGCGGATCGTGGCAGGGCATCTGGATTTTACCCAAGATGCGGATGGGATGGACGCGCTGCTCGTCGGGAAGCAGCTCGCGGACGAGTGGAAGCTCTCTCCCGGGGATTACGTCACGCTGACCAGCCCGCAAGGCAGGCTCACGCCTTTCGGACTGATCCCGCGGACGCGGCGTTTCCGAGTGAGCGGAATATTCGATTCGGGCTTCTACGATTACGACGAAAACTGGTGTTTCCTGACCCTGCCCGCGGCGCAGTCGCTGGCGGGGGCGGGCGACCTCGTCAATGTTTTGGAGTTTCGCCTCACGCGACCGGAGGAAGCAGGCGAGGTGGCGCGGCGAATCGAGCAGGCGGCGGGGAAGGGTTATGCGGCGACGACGTGGATGGAGGAGAATCGGGCGCTGTTTCGCGCGCTGCGCCTCGAAAAACTCGTTACGGCGATCTTCGTCGGCCTCATCACGTTTGTGGCGGGCTTGAACATTCTGGTTGTGCTCTCGATGACCGTTACCGACAAGGCCCGAGACATCGCCGTGCTGATGTCCATGGGCTCGCGCCGTGCGCAGATTCGCAGCATTTTTCTTTGGCAAGGAATCGCCATCGGGGCCGCGGGCACAATCATTGGTCTGACGCTGGGTTACGGCGTGGCATGGATTGGTGGCTCCTACCATTTGATTCCACTCGATCCACAGGTCTATTCCGTGGCCTACGTGCCTTTCCACCCGAATGCAGCGGACGGGATTTGGATAGCAGTGGTATCCGTGGGGATTTCTGTGGCTGCAACCCTCCTACCGGCGCGAGCGGCTGCACGTGTGCTGCCAGTGGAAATCCTTCGTTATGAATAGCTTACGGAATCGGTGGGGGCCAAAAGGAACTGCCCTTTTGGTGTTCAGGTTGCTCTTTAAAAAGCGTGGAAGCCGGTGGGGTATCTTGGGACGCGAGACGAGTGACCATTGCACCCGCGCACCCTACCCAATCCATTGAAATAGTTAAGGTTAGTAAGCGCGAAATAGGACCTTTCGAGTCTGTTACCCGCCCTCTGGAGGTTCTGGGGGCATAAGAAGGAAGTTGTTGAGAACTGTGGCGTTTGCCGCCGCCCTTGGCTTGGACACGTAAAGGGGATGCCCGGCATCTAAGAATACAGAGGCGATGTTCAAAAGAGAGTTACAGCGAGCGAGATGAAACACACCGGCACAGAACCGTTGCAGGGGCGGCAGAATCTAGCCGCGAGCGAGAATCGCGCCCCGGATGTCGTGCTGGAAGCGCGCAGTTTGAGGAAGACGTACGGGAAGGGCGAGCGTGAACTCACGGTTTTGAGGGACGTGAATCTATCGCTCGCGAAGGGTGAGATGGTCGCGATTGTGGCGCCGTCCGGAGCCGGGAAAAGCACGCTCTTGCACCTGCTTGCCGCGCTAGACACGCCAACGAGCGGTACAGTATACTTCGGCGCGAAAGCCATCGAGACGAATGACGACGCGGCGCTGGCGGCTTTTCGCGGCCGGGACGTCGGTTTTGTGTGGCAGCGGCACCAATTGTTGCCGGATTTTACAGCTGCGGAGAACGTAGCCATGCCGCTGCTGTTGCGAGGCGAGCCTTTTGCGTCCGCTCTCCAGACGGCGCGGGACTGGCTCGCGGAAGTGGGGCTCGGTGACCGTCTGGATCACCGGGCAGGAGAGCTTTCCGGAGGGGAACAGCAGCGCGCGGCGATCGCGCGGGCGCTCGTCACCGAGCCGTCCGTGCTGCTGGCGGATGAACCGACCGGAGATCTGGACGAGCAGAATGCTTGGGCCGTGTTCGAGCTGCTTGGACGGCTGCACCGCACGCATCGGTTGACGTCGCTGCTGGCGACGCACAACGCGGTGCTCGCAGGGCGGTGTGACCGGGTGTTAGGGCTGGAGCATGGCGTTCTGCAATCTCGCGGGGCCGAGGCTTCCGCGAGCGGGACCCGTGGGGGAGAAGCGAGATAAATCGTGTTCGAACGCTATACGGAAAAGGCGCGTCGCGTCATTTTCTTTGCCCGGTATGAGGCCAGCCAGTACGGCAGCCCGTACATCGAGACCGAGCATCTCCTGCTCGGCTTGATGCGCGAGGACAAAGCCCTGGCGAACCGCTTTCTGCGGCAGCAGGGTTCGATCGAATCGATCCGTAAAGAGATCGAGGGGCGGATCACTATCCGCGAGCGCATCTCGACTTCCGTCGAGGTACCGTTGAGCGCGGAGTGCAAGCGCATCCTCAACATGGCCGCGGAAGAAGCGGAGCGGCTGGGCCACAAGCACGTCGGCACGGAACATCTGCTGCTGGGAATCCTGCGTGAGGAGAAGTGTTTCGGCGCGGAGATCCTGCTGGAGCGCGGGCTAAGGCTCTCGACGATGCGGGAAGATCTGGCGCGCACCTCGGGGGAAAAGACGACGGCGAGCCGCCCCAAGGAAACTTCCCTTCTTGCGGAGTTTAGCCGCAATTTGACGCAGGCGGCGATGGAGGGCTCGCTCGACCCGCTGGTCGGGCGAGACCGCGAAGTGGAGCGCGTCATTCAGATTCTGTGCCGCCGCACAAAGAACAATCCGGTGCTGATCGGCGAGCCCGGCGTCGGCAAGACGGCCATTGTGGAAGGACTGGCGCAGCGCATCGCGGAAGGCGTCGTGCCGTCGTTTCTCGCGGAGAAGCAAATCCTTTCGCTCGATCTTTCGCTCATCGTCGCGGGGACGAAGTACCGCGGCCAGTTCGAAGAGCGCCTGAAGACGATCATGAAAGAGTTGATGGAGAGCCAAAATTCCATCGTTTTCATCGATGAACTGCACACTCTGGTGGGCGCGGGCTCGGCGGAAGGCTCGCTCGACGCCGCGAATATCCTTAAGCCGGCGCTTTCGCGCGGCGAAATTCAATGCATCGGCGCCACGACGCCGGGCGAGTACCGCAAGTCGGTCGAGAAAGACCGCTCGCTCGAGCGGCGCTTCCAGTCGGTAAAGGTTGCGGCGCCCAACGAGGACGAAGCCATTCAGGTGCTCAGCGGCGTGCGCGAACGCTACGAGAAGTTCCACGCCGTGACCTATACGGACGAAGCCCTGCAGCAAGCCGTTTATCTTTCGAACCGCTACATTCCGGACCGCTTCCTCCCGGACAAGGCCATTGACCTGATCGACGAGGCTGGCGCGCGCGTCAAACTGCGCCAGGCCAGCGTGCCGGAAGAGGTCGCCGAAGTGCAAAAGCGCGTGAAGTTCATCACGCACCGCATGGAGACGGCCATCGCCAATCACGAATTCGAGAAGGCGCGTTTTTATTCCGAAGAAGAGCGCAAGGAGAAGGAAAGCCTGCGTGTTTTGCGCGACCGCTTTAAGCTGGACGACGCCTCGGCGGGGGTCGTCTCGCGCGAGGACATCGAGGAAGTCGTTTCCCGGTGGACGGGCATCGCCGTCACGTCCATCAAGGAAGACGAACAGCAAAAGCTCCTGCGCATCGAGCCCGAATTGCACAAACGCGTCATCAGCCAGGACAAGGCCATTACCGCTTTGGCGCGCGCCATTCGCCGGAGCCGCGCGGGATTGAAATCCCCTTCGCGTCCCATCGGCTGCTTCCTGTTCCTGGGGCCGACGGGTGTCGGCAAGACGGAAGTCGCGCGGCGCCTGGCCGAGTTTCTCTTCGGCTCCGAAAAATCGCTGGTTCGTTTCGACATGTCGGAATTCATGGAGAAGCACTCCGTTTCGAAACTCATCGGCGCGCCTCCAGGGTACGTGGGGTATGAAGAGGGCGGCCAGATGACCGAACGCATTCGCCGAACTCCGTATTCGGTGATCCTGCTCGATGAAATCGAAAAGTCCCATCCGGATGTTTTCAATATTCTGTTGCAGGTATTTGAGGACGGGCAACTAACGGACGGCCTGGGCAATACGGTGGACTTCCGGAACACGATCATCATCATGACGTCGAATTTGGGCGCGCGGCATTTGCAGAAGCGCACCTCCATCGGCTTCCAGTCCGGAGCGGACGACGCCGCGCAGAAGAGCGTGGACGACCTGGTGATGGGCGAAGTGAAGCGCGCCTTTAATCCCGAATTCCTGAACCGGCTGGACGAAGTGATCCTCTTCAATCCTCTGGGCGACGAGGATCTGTTGCGCATCATCGATCTGCTGGTGGGGCAGATGAACGATACCCTGATCCACCGGCAGGTACAGGTGGTGCTCTCGCCCGAGGCGCGGCAATGGGTTTTGGAAAAAACGTGCGCGGACCGCAGTTACGGCGCGCGGCCACTGCGGCGGGCCCTGCAAAAGTACGTCGAGGATCCGCTGTCGGAGGCGCTCATCCAAGGGGGAATTCAGCGGCCCGCCACGTTGCAAGTCTACGTTGCGGGAGAAAGCCTGGGCTTCCGCCCTGTGGGCGAGGCAACCCCGGTCATCCACTAGCGAATCTGAACACGCACAGCCGGCTCGGAGCCCTTCGGTATTGCTGCGGGGCAAGCGGGCGCGGCGGGAGAAGAGCATCTTGCGTTTGGGGGCGCGGCCTTGAGGATCTCATCGGCCGCACAAAGCAAAGTCTGTTTGTCCATGCCGGTTTCGAGGCCCGGGGTCTTGGCGATAGCCCTTCTCCTGGCTTGCGGAACCCTCGCGTCCGCGAGGCCGCTCCGCGGTTCCACGGCTCCCGGCCAACCCGTTCCTCCCGCTGGCGCGGCTCTCCCGAAAGAGTCTCCCGTTCAAGAGCCGGCGGCACCGTCACAGGGCGTGATTGACCGCATCGAATTCTCAGGGAACCGCCGGATTCGGCGCGATACGCTTCAGGCGCGCATTTTTACCCGTGCAGGCGATACCTACAACGAGGAGACGCTGCGGCGCGACTTTCAGGCGCTGTGGAACACGCAGTTTTTCGAGGACGTAAAACTGCGCGTCGAGGATAGCGCCGATCGCCCGAACGCAAAGATCATCATCTTCGAAGTCAGGGAGCGGCCTGTCATCCGCCGCATCCGCTACGATGGAATCAAATCCGTTACGGAGTCGGACATCCTCGACCGCTTCAAAGAACGCAAGGTCGGGCTTACCGTCGAGAGCCAATTCGACCCCACGCGCATCAAGAAGGCGGAAGTCGTCCTGAGGGATCTCCTCGGAGAGCATGGCCGGCAATTCGCCAAGGTGACGCCCCAATATGAGCGGATCGCCGCGAGTAACGCGGTGATTCTTGTTTTCAAGGTGGAAGAAGGACCCAAGGTGAAGGTCGGCCAAATTCATTTCACCGGCAACACCGCTTTCAGCGATCGCAAGCTGATCCGCGCCATGCACCACTCCCGCCCCGTTGCCATTCCGCTCTATTTCTACTATCTGAGTGTGCTGTCGAAGACGTTTGACCGGGAGAAGCTGAACGAGGATCTCGAGGTGGGGGTCCGCGGCCTGTACCAGGACAACGGATACTTCAAGGTGGTGGTGAGAGACCCGATCCTCAAAAACGTGGACATTAACCGCGCTGGTGTGCCCCTGCCTTTGCCGATGGTGGGGCGGAAACACTCCAAGGTTGTGAACATCACCATCCCGATTGACGAGGGCGAACGATACCGGATGGGCCACCTCAATATTGTCAGCTCCGATCCGGAAAAGTCGCTGGCCATTCCCGTGGCCCCGCTGAAGGCCATGTTCCCCTTAAAAGAGGGGGACATCTTCGCGATGGGGAAGGTGCGCGACGCGCTGAAGAACTACACCAAGGCGTACGGCGAGTTCGGCTACATTGATTTCACGGCCGAGCCCGATCCGGTCATCGACGAAGAGGCGAAACGCATCAACTTTACGCTGCGATTTGACGAGCAAAAACAGTTCTTTGTCCGTCGCATTGATTTTACCGGGAACAGCACCACGCGGGACAAGGTCATCCGCCGGGAGATTATGCTCGACGAAGGCGTGACCTTCAACCAACGGTATTGGGAGTTGAGCATTCTGCGCCTCAACCAGCTCGACTATTTCGACAAGATCAAGCCGGAAGACGCTGAAATCAAGCGCAACACCAAAGAAGGCAACATTGACATCAACCTGAAGCTGAAAGAGAAGGGCAAACAGTCCATCGGGCTGCAAGGCGGGGTTAGCGGGCTCGCGGGCGGATTTGTGGCTCTGACCTACCAGACCAACAATTTCATGGGGCTGGGCGAGACGCTCACGTTTTCCGCGCAATTCGGCGGCCTGCAGCGCGTGTTTCAATTTGGTTTCACTCAGCCGTATCTTTTTGACCGGCCCATCTCCACAGGCTTCACCATTTACAGCAGTCGGTACACCTTCGACCAGGCGAAACAGGCGGCCCTGCTCTACGGAACTCAGGTCAGCCTCGACCCAAACAGTATTCTGAACTACAACCAGAACAGCACCGGTTTCACGGCTTTTGCGAGCTACCCAATGCGGCGATTCTCCTTCGCTCGTTTGGGGCTCAGTTATGGGCTTTCGAAAACCAACATCTCGACGTTTAATAGCGCATCAAACCTGCTTTTCACGCAGCTCCAGTACCGCAACTTCTCCGGCCCCACCGCCTTGAACGGCATCATCGCCAGCACCCTTACGCCGACGCTGAGCTACAGCACGGTGAATCATCCGCTCAATCCGACGGGCGGGAAAAGCTACTTCTACTCATTCGGTCTCTCGGGCGGACCGCTCGGCGGAAATGTGAATTCCATCACGAACGTCTTCGAATGGAAGTTCTTCCATCCCGTCAACAAGAAGCGCAATGTCCTCGGTTTCCGCACGCAACTGTCGCACACCACGGGTTTTGGGGGGCTGGATCTGCCTCCCTACAACCGTTTTTACATGGGGGGCGAGAACGACCTCCGCGGATTCGACGTGCGCGCCATTACGCCCATCACCTACCTCCCCACGCAGTCATCCAGGACGTTCACTTACGGGGGCGTGAGCAGAACGCTGAAGACCCTGGACTATCAGATCGCTTTCCCGGGCGGCGACCTCCAGGGGGTGGGGAACTTTGAGTACCGCATTCCGATCATCGGACAGACGTTTCAGATGTCGCTTTTTGCGGATGCGGGGACCAACGGAATCATCAATCGCAGCGGGTTGCAGCTCAATTCCGTCGGCGTCTCGAATCTGAACACCACCTTTCCGGGGGCCGATGTTCAGAACAAACTTCCCATTTATCCGCGGACAAATTTCAAACTGCGAACCTCGACGGGCGTCGAATTCATCGTGCAGCTTCCGATTATTCAGGCGCCGTTTCGCATCTACTACTCGTACAATCCGAACCGGCTGCACGAGACGCTCATCTCCAGACCGCTCTTTTACAATCAGGAAGATTTGGATGCTTTGCGCCATTCGGGCCTGCCGCCCGGCGTCTACGATCTTTACATTAAGCCCCAGCTGGACTTCCTGGCTGCCAATCCGACGCGGCTGAATTTCTTCGAGCCCAGGACCACGCTGCGTTTCACGGTGAGCCGGACGTTCTAGCGGAGAAGAGTGAGCCGGGCATGGCGAATCAGAATTTCGAGTATCGGGATAGCAATTCAACGCGCAGCAGCGATTGCGGCGCGCGGGAGAGCGGGAGACGATGGCAATAACTTCGCGGCAACTCGGGAAGGGAATCGTTGCGGGCCTGGCGGCCGCGTGTCTGTTGCTGGGCGGGTGTGGCGGCGGGTCGAAGACGAATGTGGTCAGTATTTCCCTCTTCCCGCAGTCGCCGTTACTGCTGGTGAATCAAACGCTGCAATTCACCGCGACGGTCACCGGCGCGACCGACACCACCGCCACCTGGGCTCTCACCTTTACAACCTCTTCGAACACAACGGCCCAGACCTGCCCGGTACCCCCCGCGGTAACCACATGCGGCACGATTGACACCACGGGGTTCTATCAGGCTCCCGCGATCGTCCCTAATCCTGCTCAGACGATCACCGTCAAAGCCACATCGAACGCGGACTCCAAAAAGTCGGCCTCGACCACCATCACGCTGGATTCCGGCATTCGCGTGACCGTGACGCCGTTCACAGCCACCATCGGGACACTTGAGAGTTTCCAGTACAAGGCCATCCTCACGAATGATGCCACGCTCAATGACGTCACTTGGCTGGCGACGCAAGACACGGCGCCATCCGCTACGTCCACCGCGTGCAGCGCCTCCGTGTGCGGCAGTGTTGACGCTAGCGGTCTATACACGGCGCCCGCCACGGTTCCGACGACCGCCACGGTCACGATCCTCGCCATTTCAAAGTTGGATACGACGCGGTTCGGGCAGGCCTCCGCGACCGTGGTTACGGCAGCGCCCGTCAGTTTCACGGGAATCAGCCCCACGCACGTCCCACAGGGCGCGCTGCAGTACGACGTCTACTTGCAAGCGGCCAATCTGCGCTCCACGGTGGTCATCAACGTCACCATCAACGGGGTTTCGGCTTCGTTCTCCGGCGACCAGATCATGTTTATAAGCCCTTCGACGGTGGCTTCCAACGTGGCCGTTGCCCGGATTCGTTTGTCGGCGGCACAGTTGAGCCCGGCCGGACCATTCCCTGTAACGGTTTCCATCGCCATCAGCGGGGCCACCGGCGGGCCGTTTAGCTTAACGATCGATCCCGTGCGGCCGAGCCTGGCTCACGCGATCCCCGACAGCACTACGCAGACTTCACTGGCCCTTCCCGTTGAATCGGCGATTAAGCTCAACGGAGGTTATTTCGGGACCACCAGCGCTAAGGCTGTGGACATCTTATTTGATGGAACTGGAAACTTCGTTCTTCAGTCTCCCGTGGACCCGCGCCAGATTCAACTCACCACCAGTGCCGGCGCTCTCAGTACGCCGGGCATGTACCAGTTCTCTTTGCGGAACAATAGCGGGGCGGTGGGCGTCGCGGCGGCAAATATCGCGGTTCAGCCGGACCCCAATCAGACTGCACCCTCCTTCTTGAGCGCTCTCCCCGTCGGGAACGCTCCGAGCGCGATTGCCATTGATACGACCTTGGGTACCGCCATCGTCGCCAACAAGGGCGACAATTCGGTGCAGCGAATCACCGTCAATGGCGCTTCTACAGCGCTTCTAGGTGGAGCGATCGCTCTTCCGGATGGCCCGGCCCCGCCGCCTCCGGCCACGGCGCCGCCCGCAGCTCCAGTCGGCGTGGCGGTGGACGAAGTGCGGCATTTCGCGGCGGTGGCCAACAGCACAGGCCAGAGCGTGAGCATCGTGAATCTGCAGACGGGCACCCTTCTCTCTACGATTGACCTGAGTGGCTTGAAGACCGTGCCACCTCCCCCTGCACCACCGGCGGTCCCGCCCCCGCCCGCTACGGGGCTTCCAGCGGCCGTGGCGCTGGAGCCTAATTCCGGGCTGGGTCTTGTGGCTTTCTCGTTGTCCAGCGTCGGCGCCATCTTTAACTACGATGCAGCGGCCACTCCCGCCTGCCTTTTGGGCACGGCGCCCTACTGTCTGACCGGCGTCGTGACGCTCAGTTCGGGCGTGGAACCGCATATCGCTTTTGAGCCCCGTCTTCACTGGGGCATTGTGACTCCGGGCGGGGCCGGAGTGTTGTCCGTGGTGGATGTGGGACGCCAGATGATGAATTCGACGATCGCAGCGTCTCCCGGGGCCAAGCGCACGGGCAACGTCGTGACCATCACAACGACGGCCTCGCACAATCTCGATACCTCCAATTCCGCGACGGTTCTGATTACCGGCGTGCCGGCCGGCACAAGTGGGACCGACTTCAACGGCGCTTTTGCCGTCACGAGCGTGATCGACTCGAAAACTTTCACCTATGCCCAGACCGCCAGCGATGACACAAGCGGAGGCGGCCAGGTGAATTTCTCGGCGCCCCTGCTCAGCCTCTTGCCCGCTGGAGATGCGAACCTGCGCGGAATCTCGATCAATCCGCTCACGCAAACGGCTCTGCTCACCGATCCGAACAGCAGTTCCGGCTTCTTTTTCAGCACCCTGAATCAAAACGTGACCTCCTTTGGGTTCAGCAATGGGGGCGCACCCGAAATCGGAGCGACGGGGGCCGGCTTCCAGCCGTTCACGAATACGGCCATTTCGGTCAATCCCACGAGGAACGAGATTTCGCTGATTGATCCGGTGACGCCAAAGCGACTCACCACGCTTTCCACGGGCGGTACGGGTTCCGGCGCTGTCGCCGTGGATCCCGGGACGAATGTGGCCCTGGTGGCCAACTCGGCAAGCAACAACGTCAGCGTGATCTCGCTCGGCTCGATCAAGTCCGTGCAAGTCAGCGGCTTCCAGTTTGCCGATTCCGCGCGGCAGTTCACTCCGCAGACCACGCTAACCTCTAGCAGCGCGGTCGACCTCAAAATTTTTGGCGGCAACTTTACCGGCAGCCCGCAGGTGCGCTTGGACGGTGTTGTGGTGGGGCCCGGCACGGTGCCCCCCGCAAGCGGTGGCCGCGAAGTGGACATCACCATACCCGCATCGTTTCTCACCGCGCCGCGCCGCTACGCCTTGGATGTCCTGAACGCCGGCAATCTCTCCAACGCCACGGACTTTACGGTCGTGGGAGCGCTGGACATGACGGCCGCCTGCCCGGGCACCAACCCCATCCCCAGCGGCGTGGCGATTGATGATGTGCGCGAGCTGGCCGTGGTCGCCAACGCCGGCTGCAACAACATTTCGCTCATCGACCTCGCCACCATGACGGCGCAGACCATTGCCGTGGGCACGGCGCCGACGGGCGTGGACGTGATTCCCCGGCTGGGCCTGGCTGCTGTCGTGAACAGCAACACCGTTGTGGATCCGCTCAGCCCCAACTATGGCAATACACTGGGCGCCGGGACGGTCTCCATCATTGATCTCGTTGCCAAGAGCCAAACGGCCTCCGTGACCGTGGGCAACAGGCCGGGCGGTGTGGCGATTGATCAGGACGATGCGGTCGCCTTGGTCGTCAGCACCGGCACCAACACCCTCAGCTCGATCGATATGACCGTTTCATCCCCCACGGCAGTGTCGACGGCAACAAATCAACAGCCCTTGTCCGTGGCCTATGATCCGGATCACAGGATCGTTCTTGTTGGCACGCTTTCCTCCTCTTCAGGGTCCGGGCTCTTGGATGTAATTAGTCTGTCCGCGGCTTCCGTTCCAACCGAGACTGGTACGATCAGCGCCTCTCCCACGATACCCACCGGCGTGGTGCACGATCCCGTGTCGGGGAACTTTATCGCCGTGGCGAGTCTGAGCAACCAGCTCATTGTGGCAGACGCGACCACAAAATCAGCCGCATCGGTTTCCGTCGGCGTGAACCCGACCTCGCTGGCGTACAACTACAACACGGGCCTGCTGGTTACGGTCAACTCCCAGAGCAACACGATTTCGCTGGTGGACGCCCAAACCCTGCGGACGATCGCGACCTTGCCGATCGGCAAGCCGCCGCAGATTTTCATTGCGGGCTCCAGCAACCCCCAGTTTGCCATTGCGATTCATCCGCGGACGAATCTGGCGGTCATCGCGGACCAGTACAACCACGTCGTATTGTTCTACCCTCTCCCCTAGCAGGGGAAAGCGCCGAGCCGCAGGGGGAGGAGGACCGGTTTGTCAGCGATCGCGCGCAGGAAAGGGAAACCGCAAGTTCGGCCAATTCGTTTGCTCTCTCAGACGGGGCTCGGCTATACTTTACTGTTTGTGCGTGACTGCCGGATACCGCCGGAGGGCCGGAAAAGATTTCAAGCCAATCGAGAATTGGCGCAGAAGGAGAAAAAAGTGAAAGCGGAAATGATGATTCGAACGGCGGCTCTTGTTGTGGTGGGCCTCTTGGGTACGGCGGGTGCAAAGGCGCAGGGAACAGGAGCGGCCGCCGCGGCGCCGGCCAAGATCGGCGTGGTCAGCGCGCGGGTGGCGATTGCCAACACGGCGGAAGGGAAGCAGGCAGTGGCGGAATTGCAGTCGCAGCTCGCGCCGCGGCAGAACGAAATCGAGAGCATGAGCAAGCTGGTCAACGATCTGCGGCAGCGTCTGGCAGCCGGCGAACGCACGCTCAGCGAAGAGGAAAAGGGCCGCCTGCAGCGCGAGGGCGAGACTCTGGTACGCCGCTTGCAGCGCAAGCAGGACGAGCTCCAGGAGGACGTGAACAATGCGCAGGCCGAGATTTCCGAACGTATCGGGCGCAAGATGGGCGACGTCCTCGAACGCTATGCTCGCGAGAACGGCTACACGGCGATGTTTGACACTTCGGGGCAGAACAGCCCCGTCCTGTACGCCTCAAACACCATCGACGTCACCCAGGACATTGTCCGGCTGTACGACCAGGCCTATCCTGTGAAAAGCAGCACGGCCCCGGCCAGACCCGCTGCAGCCAAGCCGGCTCCCGCCGCCCAACCGCCCGCTGCGCAAAAGCCGCAGCCATAATCACGGCGGCATCAGAATCACAATCGAACGGAAAGAGCCATGCCCCACATGGGGCATGGCCCTTTTTCTCTGTCTTCTCGCTCGCCCCGCGCGCAAGCCGAAGGAATGCCCATCCGGCTATGCTTATCCTCGGCGCCTGATCGAGACGCAACTTCTCAGTTTTGCTTGGGCGCCGCGATCGTTTCGTTTGTATCGATGGAGAAGAGTTTGTAATTCGTGAGCGTATGCCGGTGGCGGTAACGGCCGCCGCGAAGCTCGAGGAACATCTCGGCGTGCCATGGCAGCCACAGTTGAGCCTGTGTTTTCTCGAAGTTCACGGGGCCGTAATCCACGATCAGGTGTTCGCGGTTGAGCTGAATCAGCGGGACGGGCTCACGCAGGTCCGTCTCCAGGTGCAGCACATCAAAAGTATTCGCCGCGACCAATGCTCGGCCTTTCAGAGGGATCGGGTAGAAGTGCGAACCGATTCTCCAGATGCGGACGCGAGAGGGAACACCGAGCCGCTGTTCGAAGCGCACATGCCATACGGCCTGGCCGCGCCATTGCCCCAGCCCTTCACACGTGTATTGGAAGTCGCTCGAAAAAACCGGATGAAAGACGTACATGCCCAGTCCGACGAGTCCCTGGGTTACGAGCTGGGTCGGAAAATCGTTCCCGGTATCGCTCAGGTTGCGCTTTTCGTTGAGGTAGTACTCATTCTTTTTTGGCTGCTCGACAAAGACGAGATAGGAAAAGTCCCGCGCCTTTGCCGGCCCCGCGATTCCGCTGGGGCCCACTTCTTGATGTACAACGTGCTCAGTTGCCGAGAAGCGTTCAAAATTGCCCATCAGCCGGAGCATCCTGGCGAGTGTTCTCGCAGAGACCTCTGTTCCCGAGCACGTCACCCCGGGCACGACTGCGGGCACAAGGCTGTCTATGTCCGGCGGTGCCCAGGAGTACCTCCCCGGAGATGTTTTCGAATTGCCCAGCAGCGGGGTTCCCCGCCCGCCAGGGGAATGCGCTTCACCACCATCGTTGCGGGCATTGAGCGCGTCCAGGGAATCCTGGGCTGAAGCATCCTTCAGGTAGCTTTTCCAGATATTCTCAAAGGCACGCGCACTGGCCTCCGTCTTTCCCGCGAGCAGGGGGACTCTGTCTTTAATCATTCCCGCCAGGGGAGCTCTGAATCGGTCGACGGTTGCGAGAATCGCCAATTGGCTGAACGCCTTTTCCGAGTTCCGCAAGCGCGCGCTGGCCAGCGCCAGGAGTGCGTGCGCGCGCCAATTCAAAGAACTATTCTCCAGCGCTCTCTCGAGGCCCAGCACCGCCTCCTGGTCCTGCTCTTTGCTGATCTGCAGCTCGCCCAGCGCGGTAAGCGCGCGGTCGTCATACGCATCTCGCGCCAGAATATTTTCGAACCGGCTTCGGGCAGCGTCAGGTTCTCCGGAGCGGTACTCGATCACTCCCAAAAAGTACTGGACGTCCAGATTGCCGGGAACTCCTCGCTCCACTTTCCGAAGCGACTGCAGCGCCCTGGGAAAATATCCAGCGGCCAGGGCATTCAAGCCTTGGCGCATCACCCTTCGCAGGCCGGGGGACAGCAGGTCCTCACCCGGAGCCCGGTTGCCGGTGGGACTCGCGGAAACCGGCTCGAGAAAGAAGTATAGCGTGCGCGGCCCTCCGGGCACGGTGATGGAATCCTGTTGCCGGGCTGACTGATACCCAGCGGAGTGCACTTCGACTTCGTATTCCCCGACGGAAAGGTCTTGAAACGCTGCCACTGCACCTTCACCCGTAACGGCGGTGATGGTCTTCCCTCCCGGGCGGGCCTTCAATTGCACACTGGCTTGGGCGTCAAGCGGCGCACCGCTCGGGCCGCGCACGCTCACCAGAAGATCGGTCCCAGTTTCCTTCGAATCGGGGCTTGTATGGGCGGGCGGTGCCGTCTCTTGTCCCGCCGCGGGAAGGACGAGCAACAGCAGAAGGGGAGCTTCCCTCGCGCACATTGCAACGGTGCGGAGCAATCTTGACCTGGGACCCATCGCCTATGAGTTTCGTTCCAGCGACTACCTTCTTCGCTTCGGCCGGAAAGCCACTTTACCCGCGTAACTTTCTGGGGTCAATGACCGGCTGCAACACCGGAAAAGCGCAGAGCGAACCGGCGGCTCGTTTCGCTCCACCGCAGGCAGGCGGAGGACAGAGAACGCGGGAGCAAAAATGGTCGGGGCGAAAGGATTTGAACCTTCGACCTCCTGGTCCCGAACCAGATTCCAAGCCCCATTGCATTCTATAGAGTTTGGGGGTCTCTAAGCAATTGATATTGAACCATTTGCTGCCAGCGTGTTGAGGTCGATTGAATTCTGCAGCACGCGGGTGCAACCTCAGCCACAAAATCATCTACATTGATGGTCGCAGAAGACAGCCGTCTTGAACTCGCCACAGAACTCTTAAGCAGCGAACAAAGGGCTGCGGCGCGGTCTAAGTCCCGTTCATGGGGCGCTTGGCATCTTGGAGAGGGACACCATTGGAGACAGGAGCATAAGCTCCAGGGCTGTGTTTCATCCTCGGCTTGGTCGCTTGCGTCATCGCTACGATCTCGCAGCGTAAGAGAACCCAGCACTTCCAGGTTAG
>JBGPGF010000006.1:0-34303 GCA_041483755.1 Terriglobia bacterium
GTCTCCGGTTCAAATCCGGACGCCCCGACCACTTCTCCGAGCCGAAAGACTAATTTGCCGCAGCGTTTTCGAAATACTACGGCCTGCAATTCCTGCCGCGGAATAGACGAGAAGACTTGTTCATCGAACTCCGAGCAAGATGTCCACCGTCAGTTGGTCGAGGCGCTCGTAAGGCAGGCTCTTTTTGGCCATCGCATCCTTGTTGAAGACATGTTCCAGGAGGACCGCAGCGCCCTTCTTGGAATAGCGATCCACCGGCGGCACCTTGGAGCTGGCGTTATTAATCTCTTTCAGGATGGATTGGATTTCCTTGTCCGCATTCCATAGCGCCGCCTTTTCCTTCAGGATCAGATACGTGCGCATGCATCCCCGCGCAAAGTCTTTCACGCCCTCGTAGTCTTCCGTCCGGTAAGCGTGCGCGTCGAAATGCCGCGAGCCGCTGTACCCGACGTCTTCCAGAAACTTGACCAGCCAGAACGTGGATTTCAGATTGGCCGAGCCGAAGCGCAGGTCCTGGTCGTAACGGCCGGGCATCTGATCATTCAAGTCAATATGGAAAAGCTTGCCCGCTTCCCAGGCTTGCGCCACCCCGTGCAGGAAATTCAGCCCGGCCATCTGTTCGTGCGCAACTTCCGGGTTCACGCCGACCATATCCGGCTGGTCCAGCGTGGGGATGAGACCCAGGTAGTGGCCCGTCGTGGACATGTAGATGTCGGCGCGCGGCTCGTTCGGCTTCGCTTCCAACGCGAATTTGAAGCCGTAACCTCGTTCGACATTGTATTCACACAGATAGTTGATCGCCTCGCGCAGGCGTTTGACGGCTACATCCGGGCGGCGGCAGGCATCTGTCTCCGTGCCTTCGCGGCCTCCCCATAAGACAAAAATCTTCGCGCCAAGTTCGGCGCCGAGATCCATCGCGCGCATCGTCTTTTGCAAAGCATAGGCGCGAACCGCGGGATCATTCGCGGTGAATGCTCCGTCGCGAAAGACGGGATGAAAAAACAGCGAGACCGTGGCCATGGGCACAACGATTCCGCAGTCTTTGCAAGCCTTCTTGAATTCGCGGACGATACGGTCGCGCTCCGCGGGCGTCGCATCGATCGGCACCAGGTCGTTATCGTGGAGGTTGACCCCCCATGCACCCACGTCCCCGAGAAGAGCTACCAACTCCGGCGGAGAGAGCAGCGGACGGACAAAGTCGCCGAAAGGATCGCGGCCGCGGTTCCCGACGGTCCAGAGACCAAAGGAAAATTTATGTTCCGGCTTCGGCTGGTACAGATCGTTCCTGTTTTTCATTGCTTTCGTTCCTCCATCGCAATCGTTCCGCAAGATAGCAACCGCCCATCGAAAATGGTTCGCGCAACGGGTTCCCCGCATGCGAGGCAGCCAAACCCAGGGCAGTCAAAATGACGGGCAAAACTCCTTGACGTGTACGTTAACGGACGTGCTACAGTACCACGCGCCTGCCAGATTGCAAGGCCAAGCATTTCACTCCGGAGGCCGCCAGGATGTGCAGTTCCCGGTTTCGCTTTGCGGCACTGAGGGTTATGTTGGCCGCCATTTCGTGCTTTTTGTGCCTCAGAGCCCGCGCGCAGGCTGTTCCTCCCTACCGCGATGCGAAGCTGTCCGTCGAGCCGGTTACATCCGGAGTCATGATGGAGGGGATTCGGCAGACTTGATCGAAACCAAGCTGAATGTCGCCTCGAAATAATCATAAGGCAGCCGGCTTCGCACCCGGCGCACAGAGATGAAGCGCGCAGGGGTCCACAAGATTGCGGAACTCGCGAGTGTCTCCATCGGCACGGTGGACCGGGCGCTGCATGGGCGCACCGGAATCAGCGCATCCACGCGCAAGAGAGTCCTGCGAATTGCAAAGGAGCTGGCCTACACGCCGCATCCGGCGGCCCGCGCCCTCTCGACCGGACGCGCCACCTTGCGAATCGGCGTTTGCATTCCCGAAGAAATCCATTTTTTCTATGACCAGATGCGCGCGGGGATTTTTGATGAGGCTGCCCGCGCGAGCGCGCTAGGCATCGAGGTTGTCTATCGCCCCGTCCCCGGCCTGGGCAAACATGAAAAACGGCGCATCGAAGACTTGCTCGCTCGCGGCGTGAGCGCGATGATTGTCACACCCGGCGACCCCCAGGTCGTATCGCCGCTGATCGACACAGCCGAAAAAGCCAATGTGCGGGTCGTTTGCATCACCACCGATGCACCGCTCAGCCGCCGCTCCAGTCTGGTGAGCGTGAACCCCCTTCTCAGCGGACGACTTGCCGCGGAATTGATGGCAAAATTCCTGCCCTCGGGCTCTCCGGTTGCGGTCGTCATCGGCATGCTGGCCGCCGAAGAGCATCGACGGAAAGCGGAGGGGTTTCGCGCAGGTTTCGAGGCGGACTGCCCGGGCGGCGCTGTGGTTGCCATCGTGGAGGCCCACGAGTCCGAGGAGGAAAGTTATCGCAAGACTCGCGCGCTCCTTGCGCGGCAACCAGATTTGCGAGGCATCTATGTGAGCACGGTGAATTGCCTTCCGGTTTGCCGGGCTTTGCGCGAACGCAAGCTGGCGGGCAAGATCCGTCTCATCACCACGGACCTATTCCATCAAATGATCCCGCACCTTGAGCGCGGCACGATTGCTGCCTCGATTTATCAAGATCCTTACCTACAAGGGCAGACAGCCGTGCGCATGCTCGTGGACCATCTCACGAATGGAATCGCTCTTCCGCCGGCGCACTATCTGAACCCCGGCATCGTATTGCGCAGCAATCTGAAACTGTTTCGCGAAGCGTCATGCAAGAACGGGGCGCGCCAAAGAAAGGAAGGCTTTCTTCCTACAGGTAGTCGTAGCGACAGGGCGTGAACACATCAACCACGTGTGATTCCTCCAAGGCAGTCGCGCGGTGTTCCACGCCGCCGCGAACGACGAAGCTTTCGCCGGAGCGCATCTCGAATGCATGTTCTCCAATCCTCACCAGTAGATGGCCGCGCACGATATACACGAGTTGATCGTGCGGATGGTTGTGGCTCGTGCCCGACCAACCTTTCGTCATGTGGTGCTCGGCGAGAAAGAGCTTGTCGTTATAGGCGCCGACACGGCGAGTCAGGCCAGGTTCGGGGTTCGAGGATACAATGTCCTCGAATCTTGCGCAGGCAAAATCGGGAATCGCCGGTTTCTCTGTCTCCATGATGGGCTCCTCTCGGGCCGCTCCCTACTGTGCAGCCGCCGTGGACGCGAGTTTTTGACGCGTCTCGCGCACGATCTCGACGTACCTTCGTGCCGCCTCAATAATGACGCTGAGATTTCCGGACTTGAGAGCGGAAGGAGAGACCAATTCTCCGCCGACGCCCAGCGCCGCGGCGCCCGCGAGGAGGAATTCCGCCGCCGTCTCCAAGTTCACACCCCCCGTCGGAATGAGAGGAATCTGCGGCAATGGGCCCTTCAGCGCTTTGATGTACTTTGCGCCGCCCACCTGAGCACAGGGGAAGATCTTGACGAAGTCCGCGCCCGCCTTCCACGCCGTGAGGACCTCCGTCGGAGTCAGCGCGCCAGCAATCATCAATTTTCCTTGGCGAGCCGCGAATTCGACCGTCGGCAAATCCAGGCCTGGACTTACGAGAAATTCCGCTCCGGCATCCAGGCAGGCGCGCGCCAAATCAACACTGATGACGGTTCCCGCGCCCACGACGACTTCCGGAGTCGTCCTCGTCAAATCGCGAATCACATCGATCGCGCCGGGGACCGTCATCGTGATCTCCACGATGGTGATTCCTCCGCGCCACACCGCTTCGGCCGCCATACGCGCCTCCTGCGGCGAAGAGGCGCGAATCACCGGCACAATTCCGATCTCTTCGATCCGCGCGCGAACTTGCCCCTTTTCCATCCCTCGGTCTCCCCGTTTGATTAGCGCGCGATGCGCGCTGCCTGCCCTTTCATTACCTGAATGACTTCGCTGAGGGTGACCATCGTCGTGTCGCCCGGCGTCGTCATGGCCAGAGCGCCGTGCGCGGCGCCACATTCGACCGCCCACTGCGGCCCCTTGCCATCGAGGAATCCGTGGATTAGCCCCGACGCAAAAGAGTCGCCTCCGCCGACACGATCGAATATCTCCAGCTCGGCGCGAGTGGGCGCTTGATGGAAAGCGCCGTCGCAATAACAGATGGCGCCCCAATCGTTTTGCGTCGCCGTCTTGGCATGGCGCAGCGTCGTGGCCACAACCTGGAATGGAAAATCCTTCACGACGGCAGCGATCATGCGCTTGAATCCCTCGACGTCTAGATTGGAGTGGTG
The DNA here is from genome assembly GCA_041483755.1 of Terriglobia bacterium. Lineage (GTDB taxonomy): Bacteria > Acidobacteriota > Terriglobia > Acidiferrales > UBA7541 > Acidiferrum. The sequence continues at coordinate 4,286 of JBGPGF010000006.1, forward strand.
CTCGTCGAGTCCGGGAACGTCGTAACCGAGCGCCGCCGAAAAATCCTCTTCGTTTCCCAGCATGACGTCCACGAAGGGTGCGAGCCGCCGGTTGACTTCCTGTGCGCGCTTCTTTCCCCCAACGGACTTCCAGAGCGAATCGCGATAATTCAGGTCGTACGAAATGACCACCTGATGTTTGCGCGCGGCCTGCATGGCCTCCAGCGCTACCTCCGGCGTCGTCTCCGACAGCGCGCAGAAAATTCCGCCAGTGTGAAACCACCGAGCGCCCAGCGTGCCAAAAATATTTTCCCAGTCAATCTCACCCGGTTTGAGCTGTGAGATGGCCGTGTGTCCCCGGTCGGAGCACCCCAGAGCCGCCCGCACGCCAAAGCCCCGCTCCGTAAAGTTCAGACCGTTGCGCACGCCGCGGCCCACGCCGTCGTATTTGACCCAGCGGATAAGCGAGGAATCCACTCCGCCCTGGTAGATCAAATCTTGCAACAGTTTCCCGACGGGGTTGTCCGCAAACGCCGTGACCACCGCCGTGTCCAGCCCAAAGCAGCGCTTCAGCCCGCGCGCGACGTTGTACTCGCCGCCGCCTTCACAAACTTCGAACGTCCGCGTCGTCCAGATGCGCTTCTCGCCGGGATCGAAGCGCAACATCACCTCGCCCAGGCTGATCAGATCCCAACGGCATTTGCCTTTCGGTTTGATTGCCAAAGCCATCGTCACCTCAATGCGGCAGCCACCGTCAACCCTGCCCCAACGAAGCGGGTTGCAGCTTCGGACTGAGCAAATGAATCAAGGCCAAAGCCACCAGATACGCGGAACCGGCAATGAAGAACGGAACCATGTAGCTCCCCGTCCATTGCAGGACGTAACCGACGATTCTTGCGATCACCATGCCGCCAACCGCTCCCGCCATGCCTCCGATGCCCACCACGGAAGCCACCGCTCGCGTCGGAAACAAGTCCGAAGTCAGCGTAAACAGATTCGCGGAGAACCCTTGATGGCCTGCGGCGGCCAATCCAATCAGAAGAACGGCCGGCCACAATCCCGAAACGCGAGGGGCAAAAACGATGGGCACAATGATGACCGCGCACACGAGCATGGCGATTTTGCGCCCAGCATTCACGGAAGCGCCGCGCTTGATCAGCGAGGACGATAACCAGCCACCCGCAACGCTTCCCACATCGGAGATGAGGTAAATCACGATGATGGGAATCCCAATCGTCGCCAAATGCAGGCCGTGTTTTCGTTCGAGAAAATCGGGTATCCAGAAAAGATAGAACCACCAGATCGGGTCGATCAGGAATTTTCCTGCGGCAAACGCCCATGTTTGGCGGTGAGGCAGCAGCCGCGACCACTTGATTTTCCCGGCCGGTGGCTGGATATCGCTCCGAATATAGTCGAGTTCCGCCGGGGAGCAGCGCGGATGGTCCTCGGGCTTCTGGTAGAGCAGCAGCCAAAATGCGAGCCAGGCAAAACCGAGTGCACCGGTAATGACGAATGCCCACCTCCAGCCGAGCAGGAGCGTGATCCACGGCACAAACAGCCCTGCCACAATCACGCCCGCATTCGTGCCGGCATTGAAAATCCCCGTGGCCAGGGCCCGCTCCTTCGCGGGAAACCACTCGGCGACGGCCTTAATGCTCGCCGGAAAGACTCCCGATTCCCCAAAGCCGAGCGCCGTCCGTGCGATCAAGAAACTCGATAGCGAGCTTCCGAGTGCGTGTGCCATCGAAGCGAGACTCCAAAACACCATTACGACGGCATAACCCAGCCGGGTACCAAATCGGTCAATGAGCCTGCCAACGATGAGCATTCCCAGCGCGTAGGCGCCTGTAAATGCTATGACCAGCTTGCTGTAGTCGATTTCAGTCCAGCCTAGATCGTGCTGCAGCGTGGTCTTCAGCGCCGCGATCACCCACCGATCCATGTAGTTCTTTGTCGTGCCAAGAAGCAAGAGCGCGCAGATCACCCAGCGGAAGCCCCCCATCGCCGTTTTCAAAAGAGGCTGCGCCCCCGACGCGCTCACACTCGCACCGCCCGACCGAACAAGTTCGCCTCCGGCACTAGGTTTTCGATCGCCCATGCACTTTCGTTATCGCGCTCCCCGGCTCTATTTCTTCCGCCCGGCTTCCAGGCCGGACCCGCCCTGCTGGAACCCCGGTTGCACATTCACGACGCCAAACTGCCGGTCCTCCACTTCCCTGTGCGCGGCCATCGCCCACAGAAAAGCAATGCGATGTCCGGGCACCGACACGTTCGGGTGATAGCCGCTGGGCATTAAGACCGCATCGCCGTCGCGCACCACGGTGACAAGCTCCGGATACTCCGTGTCGTTGTAAACGAGTTGAATTCCGTAAGCGGGCTCCGGCATATCGAAGTACACGTACATTTCTTCGAGCATCTTGGCGTGCTCGTGGGGCGGCCAGCTCGTCCAGTGTCCCGGATCGGAATGCGTGAATCCTGCGACGAGGCGTCCGGCTTCCACGTTCTTCGCGATCAACATGTTCAAATGCCGCGAACAGCCTGGACCGCCCGTCGCAAACTTGAGGCCCGGATCTTGCGATGTCTCCGCGTAGCGCACCACTTTCAGTGGATATTTGCCGGTCACATCGCAGGAAAACTCCGCACAATCGGCCTGGCCCTTGGTGGATACCTCTATCAAAGAATCCCGGGGAATGTAAATCGCATCGTACTGCCCAAGCTCGAATTCGCTGCCTCCCGTTTTCACCGTCGCCTTTCCGGAAAGGCCTATCAAGCCGGTTTCCCGGTCGCCGTTCGCATAGGAAACCGCGGGCGTGGAAGAATTCAGGATGATGCGCCCGTACGCCAGGTGCCGCATCGTGCTGTTTTGCGGCGTCACCGCGATGTGCCGGCCGACTTGGCTGTTCGTCTTTCGGAAAATCATTTTGTCAAACGCCGCTTGTGTCTGCGTGCTCATTGTTATTCCCTCTTCCTCATTGATTGACCCCGCTGGCCAGGAATCCCCCGTCCACAACCAGCAAATGTCCGGTCACAAAGCTGGCCGCTTCCGAAGCCAGAAAAACGGCTGCACCCACGAGTTCCTCCTGATTGCCGAATCGCCCCATGGGTGTCCGCATAAGGAACTCCTTTCCGCGCGCCGTGCCGTCGAGAAGCGCCGCGTTCAGATCCGATCGAAACACGCCGGGGGCGATGGCGTTTACGCAAACGCCGTGACGCGCCCATTCGATAGCCAGCGACTTCGTGAGCGACGCCACCGCGGCTTTGCTCGCGCTGTACGCGGCTACTTCATAGAGGGCCACGAAGGAAGAGAGCGACGCGATGTTGATGATCCGGCCGTACTTACGCTGGATCATGTGGCGCCCAAAAATCTGGCAGGCCCACAGCGTTCCGTTGAGATTCGTTTCCAGAATGCTGTTCCACTCGCTCTCGGGGACTTCCAGTGTGGGGGTGCGCTTGGTGCGGCCCGCGCAGTTGACGAGAATATCCACGCCGCCGAATTCCGCGCCGATGGCTTTCAGCAACGATTCCAGACTGGCCTTGTTTGTTACGTCACAAGAAAAAGCCAGCGTCTTCCGGCCCATGCTTTTGATTTCAGCGGCTACCGACTCCACAAGTTCCGCGCGGCGGCCGGTCGAAATCACGTTCGCGCCGGCGCGTGCAAGGCCCTTTGCCAGCGTCAGTCCAATCCCGGAAGTTCCGCCGATCACCACCGCGGTCTTCGAACTCAGGTCAAATATGGAAGCTGCCATAAAACGATTCCTCCCGTGGCAATGATCGGCTTGCTCCGCGGACTTCTCTTTCCATCCCTTTCGGAACTGCTCATGCTCGATCCCGCAAGGCTCCGCGAATCCGTCATTCTACACCCAGCGGATTCTGCACTTGCTTGGCCGCCGTCTCGTGAGATCCGGTCCGGTTGGCGTTTCACGCGCTCCTCACGCGCGCTGGGCGGAAATAGTAGAGGTCTCCGAGCGCGCGGCCACGGCTGGCAACCCAAAATATCCGGCGGCGTTGCCGTAACCGATGTTTCGAATCATTTCCCCAATCACCTGTTCGCTGTCTGGAAGCAAGCCCGTCTCAATTTCACCGCCCAGCAAGTTGCACAAAACGCGCCGAAAATACTCATGCCGAGGGAACGACATGAACGAGCGCGAGTCCGTCACCATGCCGACGAACCGGGACAGCAGCCCGCAATTCGACAACGCGTTCAGCTGCCATTCAATGCCTTCTTTCTGGTCAAGATACCACCAACTGGGACCGAACTGAACCTTCCCGGGGATCTTTCCGTCGTGGAAATTGCCAATCGAGGTGGCAAAGATATGGTTGTCCGCCGGATTGAGGTTGAACAGAATCATCTTGGGCAGCAGATTCTCCCGGTCCAGGCGGTCCAAATAGGCATTCAGCGGGCCTGCCTGCCGCCAATCTCCCGTCGAATCAAAGCCTGCGTCCCGGCCCAGGGCATTGCGCATTCGCGTATTCGCGTTGCGCTGCGCGCCCAGGTGCAGTTGTTTCGTCCAGCCCTTCTCGGCATCGAGATGGCCAAAAAACAGCATCAAATTGCTTGCAAACTTTGACGTCTCTTCGGGTGTCAGTTCCCTGCCGCCGCGCAGTTTCTCGAAAATATTTGCGGCTTCGCCATCCGTGCAGAAATCGACAAAGCAGCGCTCCAGGCCGTGGTCAGAGATGCGGCAGCCGAAACGGTGGAACTCTTCATGCCGTTTCTGCAGCGCATCCAGGAAATCCGGCAAGCGCGCGATGTGAACGTTCGCGCTCGCGCCAAGCTTATCCGTCCATGCGTTAAACGCCGCGGGCTCTTCCGTTCGGAGCGCCATGTCGGGCCGAAACGCCGGATAAATCGCCGTGGAAAAACCGGAAGCGCGTATCTGCTCGTGATATTTCAGGGAGTCGGTCGGATCATCCGTGGTGCAAAGTGTTGTAACGCGAAACTTCTTCAGAATTCCCTGGGCACTCAACTCATCGCTCTTCAGTCGCTCATTGGCCTGCGCCCAGATGACTGGAGCGGAATTCTCATCCAATAAGACGTCAATTTCGAAATAACGCAGCAATTCCAGATGCGTCCAGTGATAGAGAGGGTTGCGGAGCGCGCAGGGAACCGTCCGAGCCCAAGCCAGAAACTTTTCATATGGCTTTGCATCGCCCGTGCAATATCGCTCGGCGACGCCGTTCGCTCGCATCGCGCGCCACTTGTAGTGATCGCCTCCCAGCCAGATTTCCTCCAGGTCATGGAAGCGCCGGTTTTCCGCGATGTCCCTCGGCGAGAGATGGCAGTGGTAATCGAAGATCGGCTGCTTCGCCGCGTACGCGCGGAACAGGTGCCGCGCCGTTTCGCTCTGTAGAAGGAAGTTGTCGGTAATAAAGGCCATCTTGCTATTCTACCCCCTCGGGTCTGTGCGCCCCGCGCGCGGCTCGGATCCGTCCGCCCGGCCATTCTACCGGTTTTTCGTTGATAAGCACGCCGCGGAGCGAGGATTTTCTGATGTTCTCACGAATGCCAGACCGCGCGGTTCAATCCAGTGAGAGCCCTTCGTTGTGAGTGAAAGAGGAACAACTGCGAGCATTCAACTGCGGAGCAATCTCCCGAATGCCTGCCTCATATGGCCTATGCGCTAGCGGCCCGCCCCACAAAGGTGTTCGACCTCTGGGACGAGTCCCGCATCCAACAGGGCGCCGCGGCGCTTTGAGGAAGAACAGACTTGCTCCGCGGTGAGCCCGAGAGCGCCGCGCAGGTCTGCTCCCGAAATGTCCGCGCCGTCGAATGCCGCGCCCCCCAGCACCGCGCCGGTAAAGACCGCGCCGCCCAGGCCGGCGTTCTTTAGGTTCGCTTCAAGGAGGATCGCGCCGTGCAACTGCGCACCGGCAAGATTTGCGCCGGAAAGCTTTGCAGAGGAAAGATCCGCCTCGTGCAGGTTCGCGCGAGTCAAATCCGCGTTTTCGAGAACTGCCTCCCGCAGGTCGGCACGCTCGAAGATGGCGCGATTCAGCCGGGCCCGCCGCAAATTGGCTCCGTAGAGCCGCGCCCCCTCAAAGTGAACGGCAACCAAAAGGGCGTCCTCGAAAACCACATAAGAGAGATCGCCACCGCGCAAGCTCGCTTCGGTGAGGTTGGCTTTGCCGGCGTCCGCCCCCACGAAGACGGCGTGATCCGCACGGACACGGTCGAGCGCGGCATAACGCAATGTGGCTTCCCTCAGATTCGCGCCCCGCAGGTCGGCTTCGGAGAAATATGCGCCTTCCAGATTCGCCCTCCAGAGCTTGGCATTCACCAGATAGGCGCGGTAGCCGCGTGCATAGCGCGAGCTAATCTGACTGAGCGAGGCTCCCGGCACGCGAGCGAGTTCCTCGTCTCCCAAGTTCGCATTTGCAGGGCGCGCCGTGAGCGCCACATCGGTCAAGTCGGCATACGGGTTGTAACCCGCGAGCCAGAGCGTCTGCGCGGCCCACCGCCGCGGATCGGAAGGCGCGATGGCGGGCGACCGGCTCGTATCCTGTGGAGCGCCGCGAAGAATGCCCAGCGATAACAGCCCGAGTATGCAGCCGGCGATCACGGCGGCTCCCAGAGCGACACCGAAAATTCGCCCTGCGTCACGGGACGGCCCCTGCTTCACTCTCCAGGGGCGCAAAACGCGCGCCACAACGCTCGGCAGCGCCGCAGCCACTGCGACGGCGGCAACGACGAGCGCCGCGTGAAGAAATGTTCCGCGCGAGTCCTGCCGCGTGAGATATCGCGCCCAGAAAAACACCAGTGTGAGCGGACCGACCCAGTACGCCAGCAACATCGCCACCAGCGTCTCGACTGCGGCGAACGGCGACCTGCTTCCGCGCAACCAGCGGAAGTGGCCCCGCGCCAGCGCCATCAGATACCACGGACCGCTGCTTTCCAGCGTTTGCCCGTCCGGGAAGACGGACGGAAGCGAGGCTACGTTCTCCCACAATCCCAGCAGCAGAAAATGGACGCGAAGATAGAACACGAAAAGCAGAATCGGCGCGCTGAGATAGAAGCCGGTCATGGGCAAAGCGTCGCCCAGCGCGGGAATGGGCAAGGCCGGTGAATTCAAGAGCAGATGCAGATCCGATGTCGCGGCGACCATGCAGCAGAGGAGCAAATTGGCCGAAAGCAGCGCCAGATAATACCAGTGAGCCGTTTTCGTCGCTTGCGCCACAGCCCGCGTTCCGTCGAGTTCGAACGCGGAATCGGGCAAAACGGCCCCGAAAAGATTCGCGCCGCCCAGCCGGCCATACCAAAGTCCCGACGCGCCCAGGAGCGATGCCCCCATCAAATTTGCGCCGCGTAATTCCGTGCCGAGCAGATTCGTTTCCTGCATATCGGCCTGCACCAAACTCGCGCCGCGCAGATTCGCAAGAGAAAGGTCGGCGCCGCGCAGATTGGCGCGGTGTAAGGATGCGTCCTGCAGATTGGCGCCCGTGAGGTCCGCCCCGGCAAGATCCGCTCCGGTCAGGTCGGCCTTTCTCCCTGCCGCGCCGCCCGATTCCACCCACAATTTGTGTTGATCGAGTGCTTGCGCAAGCTCGACCAACGACATATCCCCCACAAACCCTTCGTTCGTTGCGCCTTCATTCAGTTCGAATGTGGGCGAGGAAGCGTCCCCTGCGCCCTTGGACGCATCTTGGACGGAGGCATTCATGACTGGATCCACACTCATGTGCTTGCTCTCTTCATTCGCTGACGCGGGCGCGAACCACGGGGTCGCGCTGGAAAACGCTCGTTCGAACGGCTCCGTAAATCTCCGCAGGGGCTCTGCTGGGCGAGATTGATCATCGCGCAAAAGATGCGCGTGAGTCGCCTGCTCCAAAGGACAGGGCGGCGGATGGGTAACCCCAGCAATCGTCAGGTGTCAGGGGAAATGCCGGGAAGTGGGACTTGGAAAAAAGCAGCCGGGGGCTCCGCTGAGGGGCCGAGGCACCCCGGCTCATCCTGCCCGCCTCCGCAGGTGACGGACAAGAAACTCGTTACTTCAAGTCTTCGTCGCCGCGCAGAAACTCGTAGCGCTCGATCGCGGCAACCACGCCGATCTCGCCTTCCGCACGGGACTCGGTGCGCTGCACGCGGCCCAGGCAACGAACGCGCACGGGGCCGGCCAGGGTGATTTCATTCGGAAGGGTCAGAACAATCTCAATGGCCGAGCCTTCCGTCACGTCCTTGGGAAGAAAGAAGTAGACCCCGCGCGAACTCACATCGCGGGATTGCGTGCTGGTTTCGCCAACGGCTGCCCCGGTGGTCCAACGGACAGTCAGCGGCAACCGCATGTTAAAGCGCTGGGTCGTGCGGCGTTCTGCTCCGGTCAAAGATGGACCTCCAATCAGATGGGGCATTCTAACCGTGAGGCCGCAAAGCCACAATAGGACGCTCGGTTCAAAACCGCGCCAGCAAAACTTGGTACGGAGGTACTGGAACGAAATTCCCCGTAGCACAGGATTCATCCTGTGCTCTTTCCCCGCGGGCATCTGCCCGCTAGGGAACGAAAGGGCTCTCGGGGGGCTTGGCGCCGTGGCCCGCAGCCAACGCGGCCGCTGCAGCGGCCACGCCGCCGCCCGCAAGACCAATCCATACAACATAACGCCGCGACTTCGATGTCTTCCCGCTGGGGTTAGGAGCAGTCGTAGGCGCATTGGGAGGGCCCTGAACCTGGCCCTGGGCCTCGGCCTCCGCCGGCTCGCCACGCCGCAATACGCCCTGCGCGGAAACAGTGGCCACTCCCCCGGCGCCCAGAAAAACCGAATCAGAGCCTTGGAGTTGAATCACGATAATCGATCCTGCGGCACAAGAAATCTTCGCCGAGCCGTCGGCAGCCAGCTCCGCCTGGGCGGCAGCTTCGCCCTCCCTGTAGGGCACTACGGTGAAGTTGCCAAGCCGAAGCTGGAAGTTTGCGGCGCCCGCCAGCGCCCGCCATGCCACGCTTCCGCGTTGGAGTTCTGCGAAGTAGCGGGGCTCCGGTGCAAAAGAGATTTGCGTTTGCGACGCCACGGTCAATGTCCCGCGGCCAGTGATGGTGACGCGCGCAGCCCCGCCGGCTCCTGTGCGCAGCGTTTCTCCAACAAAAATCGTCGCGCCCTCGGTCGCACGCAAATTGTTGACGTACACCTCGCCGGCGACGCTCAGCACGCCCAAGGCTGTGCCTTGAGGTGTTCCGGATGCTGGATTGGTGGCGCCAAAGAGCACGCAAAAGGCGGCACAGAAGATCGCCACGCGCGAGCCGTTCGTCGCTTTCCCCACTCGCAAACGCTACCCGGCTCGCAGCCCCGTGTCAATTCTCCATTTTCCATGGCGCGGATGATCACGGCACCGGTCTGGATACTGGCCACCCGCGTGGAACTGAACTCTTCCGTGGTCCGTGGAAGCACGCAGCACTGAAAACTCGGCTGGACCTTGCATTCAGAGGCGGTCGGATGTATGTTGCCGGTCGGCCAGAAAAAAAACGGAAATTCCGGCTAGAAGTGCAGCAGTCGTTGCGGAAAGTTCTCCGGAGCCGCCAGGAGTCACCTGTAATCCCTTGAACGCTGATCGATAGTGCATGGGGCGGAATTTTGGGAAGGCGCTGAAGGCGAGGAGACCACGGTGAAGACGGCGGACAGAAGATTCAAGAGGGCCTTGCAGCTCGTACTGGCGCTGGCGCTCGCCGGCGTTGTCCTTCCCGGCGCCGGCAAGCAAACTCAGAACGCACCGAATGGGAAAGAGCCGTCCATGCCGTTGATTCGCTCTGTCGAAGGACCGGACTTGTTCCGGGCCTATTGCGCCCCCTGCCATGGCATGGATGGCAGAGGAGCGGGTCCGGCAGCCCTTGCGTTGAAGGCCAAGGTACCCGATCTGACCCTACTGACCAGGAATAATCGAGGGCAGTTTCCCACGGCACGCGTACGCCAAATGATTATGGGCGACAAGGTTGTGGCGGCACATGGTTCCCGAGAGATGCCGATTTGGGGGCCCATCTTTCATCAGGTTGAGTCCGATATGGACTGGGGAAATGTGCGATTCGCCAACCTGGTGAAGTACCTGCAATCCATACAGTCAATCAAAGCTTCCAATGCCCCATCCGGGGCAGAACCGAACAAGTAACTTTGTGCCCTCTGCTGGGTGCCCCGGCGCGGGGTGCCGCGGGCACCAGTCTTGCGGCATCTTGTTCACAATCATCGCCCGGCGTACACTCGATTCGATTCCGCGATTTGCGAAAGGAACCCCTCCGTGACCACGCCGGCCAAATCCGTGACAAACCGCAGCGACGAAGTCCGCGAGAAGCACAAGAAATACCTGTGGCCTTGCGTCACGAACTACTACCAGAAGCCGCTGGTGGCCGACCGCGGGCAGATGCAGTACCTGTGGGACCTCGAAGGGCGCAAATATCTCGATTTCTTTGGCGGCATCCTGACCGTCTCCGTCGGACACGCCAATCCCAAGGTCACCGCCAAGGTGAAAGCGCAGGTGGACCGCCTGCAACACACCTCGACGCTCTATCCCAACGAGCAAATCGTCGCGCTGGCGGAAAAGGTCGCGCAGATTACGCCGGGCGCGTTGCAGAAAAGCTTCTTCAGCAATTCCGGAACGGAAGCGAACGAAGCGGCCGTCCTGATCGCGCGCATGGCCACGGGCAGCTACGACGTGGTGGCGCTGCGGCACGCCTATTCGGGCAGCTCGGCGCTGGCCAAGGGCATGACGGCGCACGCGCCCTACCGCAAGGCGGGAGTAATCAGCGTGGGCGTCGCGCACGCCGTGAGCCCCTACTGTTATCGCTGCCCTCTGCACCTGAAATATCCCGAGTGCGAAGTGGCTTGCGCGGGGGACGTCGAAAATCTGATCCAGACGGGGACCAGCGGGGCAATTGCCGCGTTCATCGCCGAGCCCATTCAGGGCGTCGGCGGATTCATTACGCCCCCGAAGGAGTATTTCAAGCTCGTTTTCAAAATCGTCAAGAAGTACGGCGGGCTCTTCATCGCCGATGAGGTGCAGACCGGCTGGGGCCGCACGGGCAAAAAATGGTTTGGGATCGAGCACTGGGAAGTCACGCCGGAAATCCTCACCAGCGCGAAAGGCATGGCCAATGGCGCGCCGGTGGGGCTGACGGTCACGACTTCCGAAATCGCCGATTCCTACCAGGGCCTGAATATCTCGACCTTCGGCGGGAACCCTGTGACGGCGGTGGCGGCGCGCGCAACCATCGAACTGATCGAAGAAGAGAATTTGCTGGAGAATGCGCACACCGTGGGGAACTATTTCCGCGGCAAGCTGGAAGAGTTACAAGCAAAGTATCCGGTGATCGGAGACGTGCGCGGGATGGGGTTGATGCAAGGCCTCGAGCTGGTGAAAGACCGCGCGACGAAGGAACCCGCGGCGGAAGCCACGGCGCAGCTCATGGAGCGCGCGCGAGACAACGGCTTGCTCATCGGCAAGGGCGGGCTCTACGCCAACGTCATCCGTCTTTCTCCCATGCTGAATACGACCAAGGGCGATGTGGATGAGGGCGTCCGCCTCCTCGATAAATCCTTTTCGGAGCTGCGGGTTTGAAGCGTATTGGAATGCTGCTGATTTTGGCTGTGTTCTCGCTTTCCGCGTTTTCCCAGGAGCCGCCGGCCGGGAAAAAGCTGCTCTGGAAGCCCGTGGACTTCGTCATCCTGAAATTCAACGGCGGCACGCCCAGGTCGTGGAGCATGTATCACGCCGAGCGGCGCGGCTGGATTCTGGTGCACCTCTGGAAGCGCTATCTTCTCGTGGACCTGCGCGAGCAAAAAGTTTTTGACCTCGATCCGCAGAAGCTCATCGCCAAGGGTGATAATCTGGAATGGTCCTTGTCCGAGCTGCCTGAAAAATCCATTGCGATTTCCGAGTGGAATGAACGCGACATTGGGTCATTGCGGCGCACCAAATTCCGCTTCGGCAGCAACGGCAGTGAACTGGAATTCCAGCTACCGCTCAAGGTGAACGGCCAGCCGGTGTATTGAGGAAGGGTCGAGGGAACCCGATCTACTCAGTGGCGGAAGACGCCGAAGACCCAGGGGATGCCGAGCGCGCCGGGTTGCACGCGGACAACGATGGCATCTCCCGCGCGGAAGCGATCGAAATCGTCGAGGTCCACGGCCAGGCGCTCCACGCTCTGCCCCGGGCGCCAGGAATGCACGAACAGGCGCCGGCTGCCGCGCACGATGCCTTTCATCTCGAACTTGCCCACCACCGTCGTCGTATAGTACTGGTCGGGGCCGCTGGCGATTTTTCCATTCAGAAATAGCGCCCCGACCAGAATCCAGGGCAGCGGAATGAAACCGAAATAGATGCGTTTGACGACTTCGAGTTCCTCGCGGCGATGGGCGCGCCGGTCCGCCACTACCGCCAGCGCCAGCGCGGCGAAAAATACAGCGCCGTAAAACACGAGCATGAGATCACTGTCCAGTGGAGGATAGAGCTGGCTGACCGAAGGAAAGATCAGTGACCCGAGCAGGAAAATGGCCGTGCGACGCAAGAGCCGCCGGCGGAATATCACCTCCGCCGCAGCCGTTGTGAGGCCGCACGCGGGGCATTGGTCGGAGGAACGCTCGGCGCCGCAGTCGAGGCACCGCGTCATGGACCGGATGGTGAGCCCGGCGGAGGGCTGCCCTGCGGACCGCCCGAGGAATCGTCCGGCAGGTCTGACTCGGAAAACGATTGCAGAAAGGCTTGAAAGTCCTCGTGGCTGCCGGATTCCGGAACGGTCACGGCCACACCCATTCCCTTGCCGGGCTCGATCCGGCGCACCGAGCAATTCACGCGAATGGAGCGGGCGGCCGCGATGCGCGCGGAGAAACCGGCGCCAATCCAGAGCGGGTCCGCGGATTCGATAAACATGCCGCTGGCGCTGATGTTGCGAATGCGCCCGCGCAACAACGCCGAACCCCACTCCATCTCAAGATCCACCGCGCAGGTATACCGCGGAGCCCTGCGGCGCTCCGAGCGCCTCATTTTTTGTTCCACCCCGCCCATGACCCTCGCCCAAGGTCCTAGTCTGGAATCCCCACGCCTCGGCGCGATGCTAGGGCGTGGCTCGCAAAGTGTCAAGAAGGGATCGCGCCAATCGTTCCACTCAATGGACGGTTGAAAGGGTCAATTTGTTTCGCAATTGGAGAAAAAAGTGTGCCGAACGAAGAAACATTCGAACGCGTAAGCGAACTTCACGAGGTCCCAGGGAGGCGTCGGTGCAAACGTCGAGCGACTTCCGCCTGGAGGTACTTGCGCAGGCTTACGGGGACGATGCCGGGCGAGGCGAGCTCCTTCAGGTCGTTGACGGTGAGATGGGGAAGGAACGAAAGAACGGTGGCCAGCGCGGCAGCGGGATGGCGGACCAAAGCGAGGCGAATGTTGTAGGAAAAAGACCATTTGCGATGCCGCGCAATGGCAGCGACGACGGCTGGCGGGACCTTGCCGCGCGAGAGCACGCGCAGGATTTGCGCTTCGTTCAGAAACGGATTGTCGAGCGCAACGCTGAAGACTTGCGCGTGGCCTTCGGCGAGGAGCGCGCCGGCCACGCGCGCCGGGCCGCGCCGCGCCAGCGTGATCTTTTGCCCCAGCGGAAGCTGCGGAAGACGGGCCAGCAATTGCTCTTCGGCCAAGCGCTTCAGCTCGGCAGCGACGCCGGGAAGAAGTGTTATCTGCGCGAGATCCATGAGGAAGAGATCGCGCAGCAGACGCTGGCAGACAAGGCGCGGGGCGTGCGGATGAAAGGCGAGGGCGCGCTTGATGCGATAACTTTTCAGGAATGACTTGCGGCGCGCGATTTCTTCGAGGACTTCACCGGGAAGACTCTTGCGCTCGAGTAAGAGGCAGAGATGAGATTCGTCGAGCGCGGGATTGTCGAGGAGGGCGAGCAGGACATCGGAGGACGGATGATGAAGGAGCTGCGCGAGCTCTTCCGCGCCCGCCGCCCGGGCTCGCTCGCGGTCTTGGATAACGGAATCGTGCATAGCTTAAGTCTTATCGAATTCCAGTTGAGAGTGCAAGGCATCGCGTACCATTTGGCAGAGGATTCGGCAACGGAACGGGTGATCGGTCCGATACTGGGCTTCGGGGCTTTCCCCTGCACGAGATCGGCGAGCGCTGCCTTCGTGCCGATGTTGAGAGGGATGGGAGGGCCGGACCGAGAGCGCGCGAGTGCGCGGCCCGAGTCGTTTCTGTTTCAGACTGGACACGCCGAAGGAGGACCGCAGGAGGTACCAATTTAGTACCTACTGTGCAAAAGAGGACAGGCATGAATGGCCTCTATCGATAATTATCTCAACGCGCGACTCCGACTGGGTGCAGGGGATAGTTGGATGAGAAAGAGAACTGTCACCCAAGGATTATGCATTGCTTATGATGCCGTCGAAATCACAACCAGGCGTGGAACAAAATGAGCGAGAGCTCTCCATCGAGGCAATCGCGGGCCGGCGAAGTCTCGCGCGAATCCTCTTCATTCATCGCTCCCTGGCAGACGTTGAGCGCTGCCTGTATGAACTCAAGGGGATGCGATTCACGGTCAGCTCAGATGTAGTTGCGACTCCCGAGCAGTTCGCGGAACGGCTTCGTTCGGAACTCTTTCACGTTATCGTAGCCGAGTACCCCAGCCCGAACTGGCAAACAACACAGCCGCTGGACCTCCTGCGCCAGATGAAGAAGGACATCCCCATCATATATTTGGTCCGCGGCTTGAAACGTGAAACGACCGCGGAGTTAATCCTGAAAGGCGCCGCCGATTGCATTGATATGGAGAATATCGGCCACCTGCCCGTGACCATCCAGCGAACTCTCAATGAAAAGACGTTGCGCGAGCAACGCGATCGCGCCGAAAAGGATTTGCGGCGTTCAGAAGCACGGTACCGTGCCCTGACGGGAAACTTGAGCTACGGAATTTGCCGCTGCAGTCTCGACGGTGGGTTTCTGGAAGTAAACGACGCGATGATGAGGATGCTCGGCTATGAGTCAAGAGAGGAACTCTTGGATTTAGACCTTGCGCGCGACATTATTCAAGACCCTGAGAGACGAGCACGATTGCTGGGCCAACCGGGCGCGGATGGTTTGGTTGAACCCATCGAAATCGAATGGAAGCGGAAGGACCATTCGGCCCTGAAGGTCCAGCTCAGCGGGCGAGAAGTTCTCGGCGAGCAGGGGGAGTTGGAAGCCTACGAGGTTATCGCTGAAGACGTCACCAGACAGCGGGAGCTGGAAGATCACCTCCGCCGGCAGGCTGCCAGCGATCCATTGACCGGACTGGGCAACTATCGCCGCCTCGTGGATGTGCTGAACTTGGAGATCAAGCGCAGCAAGCGCACCAGCCGAGAGTTTGCCATGTTGTTCTTGGACCTGGACGGATTGAAACTGATCAACGACCGCCATGGGCATATGATCGGAAGCCAAGCGCTTTGCCGGATGGCTGATGTTTTGTGCTCCTGTTGCCGGGACATTGATACTCCTGCGCGCTTTGGCGGGGACGAGTTTGCTCTTGTCCTACCGGAGACCAGCGCAAAGGCGGCCAACCTGGTGGCGCGGCGTATCAGCGAAAGCCTTGCCAATGACGGCAAAGGGCCAAAACTCTCCGTCAGCGTCGGCGTAGCCGTCTACCCCCAAGACGGTGCTTCGATTGAGAGTCTTCTGTGCGAAGCGGATGCGGAACTCCGGCTGAGGAAGCAGCAAAGGATTCTACCTGTAGAGCCCAGGCGCAAGGCAGCAGGGCAGTAGACTTGGTTCGTCAATCCGGCGTGGCTTCACCGCGTTTCACAATTGGCTAAGGCGATTCTGCAATGCTTGTTAGCCCACCCTCCGCCCACTGTTCCAAATTGAACAGATTTGCTTCGGTCTCGATGTCATCATGCATGCATGGCTAAGAAAAAAGCCAGTAAAGAGTCCAGCAGAGCAACACTCGCGGACGTCAAGAAAGAAATGGCAAACCCGCGCGTGGCCCAGTCCGCACGGAAAAAGTATGCGGACCTCGCCTTGAAGGGAAAGAGCTCACCCCACGGGTTGTATTGACCAAAGCAAGAAACCCGCCCGGGCCGCGAAGCAATTGAACGTCAATTCCAAGGCGAGCTTTCGAAGAAGCTGTACCACTTTGGAACATATCCGCAAAGCGACCGATTCAAACCTTTCCACTACTGAATCTTGCAAAGAGCACATGATTTTGCTAGGATTTGCGTCAAGCGGCGGTTTTATGAAAGAGATCGCGAATTCAAGCAAAACCAGGTCCGAAATGAACCTCAAGGAAAAGCCCGCCTTCGATGCCCAAGCTTTTCTAGACTCAGCCGGCGTAGCGAGAAAAGTTGTGCAGTACCGAGGATCGCGGAAGGTCTACACTCAAGGCGATCCCGCCACGGCTGTGATGTACATTCAAGAAGGAAGTGTCAAGCTCTCCGTCGTCAATGAAGTCGGCAGAGAGGCGGTCGTGGCGATACTTGGACCCTCCGATTTCTTTGGCGAAGGGTGCTTGGCAGGCCAAGAAATTCGCATGGGGACGGCCACCGCGATTGAGCCCTCGGCGGTGCTGGTCTTCGAAAAAAGCGAAATGATGCGCATGCTCCATGCTGAACCTGCCCTCTCCGACCGCTTCATATCGCACATGCTTTCACGGAACATCCGAATCGAGGAGGATTTGATCGATCAGCTTTTCAACTCCAGCGAGAAACGGCTGGCTAGGGCTCTTTTACTGCTCGCTCGCTATGGAAAGAAGACTGAAGCTCAAAAGATTCTTCCCCACGTATCCCAGGAGATACTGGCTGAAATGATTGGCACGACACGCTCCCGGGTCAATTTTTTCATGAATAAATTCAGGAAACTGGGCTTCATTCGTTACAATGGCGGACTCCATGTCCACAGTTCCCTACTGACTGTCGTCCTGCACGACTAGGCACCAAGAAATTTGTGAGAACCGCAACATGAGGAGCGTCCTATGCGCCGGGTGAAGTGGTTCGGGTTCCTGCTTATCTCATTTTCCGCGGTTACCTCGGCTTCCACAGCAGAGAAGTCCACGGCACCACAACTGATCGAGCTCGCAAGATCCAACAATGCAGGACTGCGAGACGCGATTACGTCCACGTTTGATGCCAAGGATTTGAAGGAGGGGACCGCCTGGATCGGCAGGGGGCCGGATTTTTTCTTCGCCACCGAAGCGCCCTCGCAACCCTCGCTGGTCATTGACGGCGCTGCCGGTCCGGCGATGCGGCAGCTCCTTGGCTCGAATCTTTGGTACACCGCTGCCCGCATCGAGCCGGTGGGAAGGCTGCACGCCTACTACTATCTTGTTGGAGGAGCGAGATTCGGCGGGCGATTGGACCTGCCGGCGTTCGGCCCTCTTTCCTATCCGCAGCCCGGGGTCCCGTCGGGCACGCTCTCGGCGAAGATGGTGCACACGAGCAAGATTTACGACGGCATGAAGAGCGAATACTGGATTTACGTCCCGGCGCAATACGACCCGGCGAAACCCGCCGCGCTAATGGTGTTCCAGGATGGCGGTTTTTATACGGATCGAAACGGCAACAACCGGGTGCTCGACGTTTTTGACAACCTGATTGCGCAAAAGAAGATTCCCGTGATGATCTGCGTGTTCCTCAATCCCGGCGATATCAGCGATTCGCCGGGCACGCCGACGTATGACTTTGTGAAGGCCTACGGGGACAAGTGGAAGCGCACGCTTAAAGACTCCATGCGCAGTAAGCTGTACGACACGGTCAGCGACCGCTATGTCCGCTATCTGCGCGATGAAGTGCTCGCCGAAGTAGCAGCCAAGTACAATATCCGCAACGACGCCTACAGCCGGGCGATCACCGGCCTCTCATCGGGCGGCATCTGCGCCTTCAACGCAGCTTGGCAGATGCCTGATCAGTTCAACCGCGTCGTCTCCTGGATCGGAAGCTTTGCCAGCATTCAATGGAAAGAAGATGCGCACGATTCGGACGGCGGCCAGGACTATCCCGAGAAAGTCTTGCGCGAAGCGAAGCGCAACGTTCGCGTGTGGCTGCAAGACGGATCGGAAGATCTTGAGCAGGAGCGCTATGGAAGCTGGCCGCTGGCCAATCTGCGCATGGCCAACGCGCTGAAGCTGAAGGGCTACGACTTTCATTTTAGTTTCGGCAAGGGCACGCATAATTCAGGCCAAGGCGCAGCCGAATTCCCCGAGGAGATGATCTGGCTCTGGCGAGATTACGATCCCAGCAAAGCCGAGCAGAGCTACGAAATGGAAGCTACGGAGAAGATCAAGCCGCTGTTCCGGGTAGCGGTTACAAACCGCGACGCCGAGTAGATCGCGAACGGGAAGTCTCCCTCCGTTTCCCCACAGACAGTGCAGGCCGAGGTTGCATATAATCGCAGCGCGATGCGGATTCACGCGCTTGATCTCGGCATTGTGGCGGCGTATTTGCTCGGCGTGACGGCGCTGGGGATATGGTTCCGGCGCGGGCAGACGGGCGCGCGGGATTATTTTCTGGGCGGGCGTACGGCGCCGTGGTGGGCGCTGGCGTTTTCGATAGTGGCGACGGAAACTTCGACGCTGACGATTATCGGGACGCCGGCGATCGCCTATGCGGGGAATCTCGGATTCTTGCAACTGGTTGTCGGTTATTTGCTTGGGCGCGTGCTGATCGTGCTGCTGTTTCTGCCAGGCTATTTTCGCGGCGAATACTTCACGGCGTATGAGGTGATCGAGAGACGCTTCGGCGCGCGGATGCGCGCGGTGGCGGCGACGACGTTTCTCATAACGCGATCGCTGGCCGAAGGCGTACGCGTTTCAGCGATTGCGCTGGTGGTGAGCGTGGTGCTGGGCACGTCCGAGCGGCTGGCCGTGTGCATCGTGATTGCGCTGACGATTCTGTACACGTTCGAAGGCGGGATGAAGGCGGTGATCTGGACGGACGTGGCGCAGTTGCTGCTGTATCTGGCCGGCTCGGCGGTGACGCTCGGAATTTTGCTGCACCGCATTCCGGGCGGCTGGGCGGAAGTGACGCAAGTGGCCGCGGCGGCGGGGCACAAGCTGCAGGTCTTCGATTTTTCGCGGGATTTATCAGCGAAGTACACGATCTGGTCGGCGTTGATTGGCGGGGCGTTCCTGACAATGGCGACGCATGGAACGGATCAGACGATCGTGCAGCGGCTGCTGGCGGCGCGGTCGCAACGCGATGCGCGGCGGACGCTGCTGGCCAGCGGAGTGATCGTCTTCATTCAGTTCACCGTGTTCCTGCTGGTGGGCGTGCTGCTGTACGTGTTTTCGCAACACACGCCGCTGCTGGCGCCGGGCGAACGCATGGATCGCATCCTGCCGCTCTTTTTGGTGCGCGAGATGCCGGTGGGACTGGCGGGATTGCTGCTGGCGGCGATTGTGGCGGTGGCGATGTCGAACTTGAGCGGGTCGCTGAATTCGCTGGCGGCTTCCAGCGCGCTGGACTTTGCGCGGCGCGGGGGGCAAGCGGCGAAGACGGATACGGCGCAGTTCCTGCGGCTTTCGCGGCGGCTGACGCTCGCGTGGGGCGGCGTGCTGCTCGTTTTCGGAATGATGAAGTGGGGACCGCTGCTTGAAACGGGACTGACAGTGGCTTCCCTGCCCTTCGGAAGCTTGCTGGGATTATTTTTGCTTGGCACGCTGGACCGGAAAGCCACGGCCACGGGAGCGCTTGCAGGGATGTTCTCCGGCCTCGCGGCAGTGCTTGGCGTGTACGGGTTTACGAAGGTTGCGTTTACGTGGTACGTGTTGCTCGGCGCGATGATGACGTTTGCCGTGGGAAGTGCCGTCAGCCGAATCCAGCAGAAGAAAGTGGCGGCGTAAAGTCGCTGCTACAAGCGAAGGCGGATGAGCGAAAAACGACTGGAGCTGGTGCGGGGGCTGGGCGCGTGGGCGGCGGGGGCGATTGTCGTCGGCACAATGATCGGCACGGGAATTTTCCTGAAGCCCGCGGAGATGGCGCGGGAAGGCGGAAGCGTTTCGGTGGTCTTTGCCGCGTGGATTGTGGGAGCGATTCTCTCGCTGTTTGGCGCGATGTCGTTTGCGGAGCTGGGCGCATCGATTCCGGAGGCGGGCGGCGAATACGCGTATTTGCGGCGCGGATTCGGACCGGTGTGGGGATTCCTTTTTGGCTGGATGCTCTCGATCGTGGGACGGCCCGCGTCAGCAGCGTCGATTGCGGCGGGGCTGGTGCGGTTCCTCGGTTTTCGACTCCTATTTTTGGCGACACCGATTTTCACTTGGCACATCGTTGTGCCGGGGCTGGCGCCCTATGATTTCGTCTTCACCTGGGCGCAGCCTGTGGCGGTTTTGTGGATCGTGGTGGTGACGGCTGTCAATTATTTGGGCGTGCGGGTGGGCGGTGCAGTGCAAGTGCTGCTGACGGGGATCAAGGTGGTGTCGGTGGTGCTGGTCATCGGCGTGGCGCTTTTCGCGCCGACGCAGGCGGTGCGCGCGGCCGATGCGATTTGGCCCGCGGCGCTAAATGGAGCGACGTTCAGCGCGTTTCTGGCGGCGCTGGCCGCGGCGCTGTGGGCGTACGACGGCTGGGAGGATTTGAATTTGGTGGGGTCGGAGATACGCGACCCGCAGAGAACTTTTCCGCGCGCGCTGGTGGGCGGAGTGGCGCTGGTCGCGGTCATTTATCTGGCGTTCAGCGCGGCGTGTCTGCGGATTCTGCCGTTCGGGGAAGTGGCCGCCTCGGCGCATGTGGCGTCGGACGTGGTCGAGCGCGTGGCGGGGCACGGCGCGGCGCTGTGGATTACGCTGGCGATGGTGATTTCCGCGCTGGGCTCGATGAATTCGTCGATCCTGAGCGGGGCGCGCGTGCCGTATGCGATGGCGCGGGACGGGATTTTTTTTCGCGTGGCGGACGGAATTCACCCGAAATTCCGCACGCCGGGGCGGGCGCTGATCTTTCAGGGCGTGCTGACGAGCTTGATGGCGCTGACGGGGACGTTCGAAGAGCTGACCAATCTTTTCATTTTCGCCGGATGGATTTTCTACGGGCTTGCCGTGGTGGCGCTGTTCCGGATGCGGCGCACGGAACCGGATTTGCCGCGGCCGTATCGCTGCTGGGGCTACCCGTGGGTGCCGGGGATTTTCGTGGCGGGCGCGCTGGCGCTGACGGTGAATATTTGGATACAGCGGCCGGGGCGGTCGTCCATTGGGCTGCTGCTGATTTTGGCGGGGCTGCCGTTTTATCGATGGTGGAGCCGGTCCGGCTTAGCCCGCAGTGGCGCTTCGAGAGACTGAGCGGCGCGAAAGAAGAAGCACTGCGAACAGGCCTCCGACGAGAAGAGCGGCGCCGGGAAGCAAGACCCATCCGAGCAGAGCTCTGAGGAGGGCGGCGGCAACGACGTTGACGCCCACGTGGCGGTCAATGATCAAGCCCACTGGCAACACAATGACGAAAGAGGCGATGAATGGGAGGACCGGGAAGATGCTGGAAACGAGCACGGTGCGAATGGGCGCCCCGGCGCGATTTGACAGATAAGCTCCAATCGCACCGATCAAGGGCAGCAACAGCAACCACGGGATGTAGACCATTAAGCTCGGCGTCGTTCTGATGACTGCAGGTCCGTCTCCCAAGTAGAGAGCCCACGGCCGAGGGCCGAACTTCTCGATTAAGGCAAGAAAACTCATCGAAACAACAAAAGTGATAAGGCCGGGTAGCCAGAAGCGTGTTACGCGGATGTTCATGGTGACCTCCTTGGCTCGTGCGGAGCGGATTCTGCGCTGCAGATCGTTCCAATCGGGGACTTGCGACAGAGTGCGGCGAACGGCGTCGTCTTCGGGCACGCCTTCCGCGCGAATCGCGTCGTAAGTTTCCTCCAAATGGCTGGCAAGCTCGGCGAGGACTTCGTCCCGCAGCTCGGGTTCGAGCGCCAGGCTTGCGAGCCGGCGGCGGACAAGCTTTTGCCAATCAGGCATCGGCCACCTTGGCGAGCCGGCGAAGCGCTCGAAATAGTTCCGCCCATTCCAAGCGCAGCGGCGCGAGTTTCTTGCGGCCTTGCGGCGTCAGTCGATAGCAACGGCGGCGCCGGCCGCTCGCGCTGTTCTCCCAGGCTCCGCGGACCCAGCCGCGCTGCTCCATGCGGTAGAGCAGGGGGTAGAGCGAGGCCAGGGTAAAGCGCAGCTTGCCTTTTGTCTGCTCTTCAATCCGGCGGGCGATTTCGTAGCCGTGCAGCGGCTCCTCTTCGAGGATGCTGAGGATGGCCAGTTCCGCGGTGCCACGCTTGATTCCCGGGCGTATCATAGGGTCTCCCCTTACATATAGGATTCTTATATAATAGCGCGCGGGTGTCAAGCACTGAAATACTGCGGTGTGGAAGAAGCAAAGAGGATCGGGCAGATCAGCGGCCTACACTGCGGCCGTGTAGGTCTTCTGGCCGGCCGTAACGACGGGGAGGATGAGATTTTCTGCTTCGGAGCTGACGGTGATTGAAGGATGGAAGATCTTGGCGAGGGCCTCGACGCCGGCGGCGAGGCGGGGGCCGGGGCGGGAGAAATAGCCGGAAGCCTCGAGGGCGAAGACGCGGCCATCGCGGACGGCGGGAATGAATTCCCAGCCGGGGGCGAAGGCCGTGCGCAGATATTCGTCGCGGGCCTGCCGGGAGTCGTAGCCGCAGGGCGCGATGAGGAGAATCTCGGGCGCGGCGACGATCACTTGCTCGTGGGTGACGCGGGCGGAGGGCTCGCACGGATGGCCGAGGACGTCCTTCCCGCCGGCGAGGGCGATCATCTCCGGAACCCAATGGCCGCCGGTGAAGAGCGGATCGAGCCATTCGAGCAGGGCGACTCGGGGACGCGGCCGGGCGTGCGCGACTTTTTCCGCGATGCCCCTGAGGCGCTCGTCGAGCGCGGCAACCAGGGACTGTGCGCGATCGCGGCGGCCTGTGGCTTCGCCAACAAGCAGAATATCCCGCCACACGTCGGCAATGTTGCGCGGATTGAGGGAAACTACCTTAGGCTGGCGCGTGAAGCGCGTGAGCACCGCAGCGAGGTCGTCGGGCGAAGCGGCACAGACGACGCAAAGGTCCTGGGTAACGATCAAGTCCGGCGCCAGCTCTTCGAGCGCGGCAGCGTCCACGGAATAGAGGCTCTCGCCGCGCGCGACGTATTCGCTGACGATGCGATCTATCTCGGCAGGCGACAAGTCATGTGGAATGCGCGAATGGATGACGCGGCGGCGCGTGGCCGCCTGCGGCGGGAAATCGCATTCGTGGCTGACGCCAAGGATTTCTTCGTCAAAGCCCAGCGCGAAGAGAATCTCCGTGGCGGAAGGCAGGAGGGAGACGATGCGCATGGCGCGACTGTAGCACGGAAAGGAACCGGTCTGAAGACCGGCCACTACGGGGAATTGAGCGGTCAGCCAGGGCTGCGCTTCTTGGTGGCGGGCTTCGAGGCCGCACGCGGAGCGGGGACATCGTAGAGGAAATATGTCCGGCGCATTTCTTCGAAGGCTTTCAGGGCGGCGGACCAGCTTTGGATGATTTCCTCCGGCGGGGCACCGTCCTGCAATTGGCGGACTGTTTCCGCGTTGCCGAGAAGATGCAACATCTTCCCGGGACCGAAATTGCGCGGATACAGCTTGTACAGGAGCGCCGCGATTTCCAGGCCCATGCGCATAGGGCGGGCGGCGCGGCGATCTGTGATGCGGACGGAGACGCCGCCGCAGCGTTCTCCCTTGTAAGGGCCGGACGCGGGAACGAACTGCATGGCGGCGAAGCGCAGGCCGGGCAGGCGGCGGGCGTTCAGCTCGGCGGCGACTTCTTCGCCACGCATCCACGGCGCACCGAATTCCTCGAAGGGCGTTTCGGTGCCGCGGCCGACGGACACGCCGGCATTCTGGAGAATCTCGAGACCGGGATAGAGCGCAGCGCCTTTTTGCGTGCGCAAATTCGGCGAAGGCGGAATCCAGCGCAAGCCGGTGTTTTCGTAAGCGTAGATGCGATGCCAGTTGCGCATGGCGATGACGTGCAAATCGCAGCCAATGTGATTCTCGGCGTTGAAGAGCTGAGCGAGCTCGCCGATGGTGAGGCCGTAGCGCACGGGCAGCGCGAAATAGGCGTTGAAGCCGGTCTTATCGGAATCGAGCATGGGGCCTTCGACAATTTCACCGCCGAGCGGATTGGGGCGGTCGAGAACGAAGAAGGGGATGCCGTGTTTCGCGGCTTCCTCCATGCAGTAGGCCATGGTGGTGGTGTAGGTGTAGAAGCGAACGCCGGCGTCCTGAATATCGAAGACGAGGGCGTCGATGCCATGGAGCGTTTCCTCGGTGGGCCGAAGCGTGTCGCCGTACAGGCTGTAAACAGGGATGCCGGTTTGCGGGTCGCGCGAAGAGTTGATCTTGTCGTCGGCGCGGCCGGCGAGGCCGTGCTCGGGGCTGAAGAGAGCAACGAGTGTCACGCCGGGCGCGCGGGAGAGAAGCTCGATGGCGGTGCGGCCCTGGGCGTCCACGCCGGTGTGATTGGTGATGAGGCCGACGTGTTTGCCGCGCAAAGGCGCGAATATCCGTGCTTCAAGGACGTCGAGGCCAGACTGAACTCGCGCCGCACGCGCCGAGGCCGCCGCGAGAAACAGCGCGATTGTGGCGAAGACCGCACCGCAGAGAACGCGGCGAGGCGCAAGAGCGCGACACACGAGTCGTTCGCTCTCGATGTGGGCGGGGGGCATCGCCTCCTGATGATATGCTGGAACGTTCCCGCGGAGGCTGCGTTGTGAGCGCAAAGTGCGTGTGCTATATACAGGCGCAGTGGCCGGGCGTCAACCGGGAGACACCACCGCAATGAAAGGACGAAACGCCGGGCTTCTGCTGATTGCTCCGCTCCTCCTCATGGCCAACACCGCGCATAGCCGCAGCCGTTCCACATCGCCAGCGAAGAAATCCGCCGGCTCCGGGGCAAAGACGGGGAAAAAAGATGCGCGGCGACTTCCGCCCGATGCCGAGAAGTGGATTGAAACGACGCTGCGCAAGATGAGCGCCGACGAGAAGGCTGGCCAGCTCATTTTTGCCATGGTTCACGGCGGCCTGCTTTCCACCGACAGCGGGGCGTACGCGGAGCTGGAGCATGCGGTTAAGGATTTACACGTGGGGGGCTTCATTGTCGTTACGGAGGGCTCGCCACTGGGCGTGGTGAAAAGCCAGGCGTACCCGACGGCGGTGCTGGCAAACCAACTGCAATCCATGTCCAAGCTGCCGCTACTGATGGGAGCGGATTTCGAGCGTGGCACGGCGATGCGGCTGGATGAGGGAACCTCTTTCCCCACGCAGATGGCGCTGGCCGCCACTGGCCGCCCCGAGGACGCTTACACGATGGGCAAGATTACGGCGCTGGAGGCGCGCGCGGTGGGCGTGCAATGGATTTATGCGCCGGTGGCGGACGTGAACAACAATCCGGGCAACCCGATCATCAACACGCGGTCGTTCGGCGAAGACCCGGCGCGGGTGGCGGAATTCGTGGCGCAGTTTGTGCGCGGGGTCGAGGAAAACGGCGCGCTGGCCACGGCAAAACATTTCCCCGGCCATGGCGACACGGCAACCGACTCGCACCTCGATCTGCCGGTGATTCGCGCCGGCCGCGAACGGCTGGATGCGATGGAACTGGTTCCCTTTCGCGCGGCCATCGGGGCCGGCGCGAGCTCCGTAATGACTGGGCATCTCTCCGTGCCCGCGCTCGAGCCGGACCCAGACACGCCGGCGACGCTCTCGCAGAATATTCTGACCGGCCTGCTGCGGAAAGAGCTGGGCTTCGATGGACTGGTCGTGACGGATGCGATGGACATGGGCGGGATCACCGCGCGGTACGCGCCGGGCGAAGCGGCCGTGCGCGCTGTGTTGGCTGGAGCCGACGCGCTGCTCATGCCGGTGGTGCCGGATGCGACTTTCAGCGCGCTGAAAGCCGCCGTCGCTTCGGGGCGTATTTCGCAGATGCGGCTGGATGAATCGGTGCGGCGGATCCTGCGCGGCAAGGCGCGGGTGGGGCTTCACAAGAACCGGCTGGTGGACATTGACGCCATCAACAAGCACTTTGCGCGCGAAGAGTGGGCGCATGCGGCGCAGGATATTTCCGACCGCGGCGTGACGCTGTTGCGCGACACCGCGCACCGGCTGCCGCTGGACGGCACCAAACCAATCCGTGCACTTCTTCTGGCGGTTTCCGCGGATCCGGAGCCGTATCCAGCCGAGGACCTGGAGCGTGAACTGCGCGGGCGCGTGGACGCGCTGACGACGGTGCGTACGGACACAAGATTCGTAAGGGCAACGACCGTGAAGCTGCCGCCGCCGGACAGTTACGATGTGGCGATTGTGGCGTTGATGGTACGCGTGAGCGACCGCAAGGGAGACGTGGACGTGCCCGAGGACCAGGCGACTCTGGTTCGCCAAGTGTTTGCGAGCGGCAAGCCGGTCGTGGTTGCAGCGTTTGGCAGTCCCTACCTGCTCGAAAAGTTTCCGCAGGCGGAAACGTGGATTGCGGCGTTTGGAATTAGTGAAGTGGCACAGGTCTCGGTTGCGCGGGCACTGTTTGGGCAGATGGCGACCGGCGGACGGCTGCCGGTGAGCATTCCGGGCGCGAATTTGAAAGCCGGCGACGGGATTGCGCTTGCGGCGAATCCGATGACATTGAAGCCGGTGGAAACTTTTGAGGCGCAGCGGCTGGCGCCAGCATTCGATGTGGTTGCGCGCGCTGTGAACGATAAAGCATTCCCCGGCGCCGTGCTGGCCGTGGGCTATCGCGGAAAGCTTACCGTGCGCGCTTTCGGCAAGCTCAGCTACGACGCAAAGGCTCCAGCGGTGACGAACGACACGATTTATGACATCGCTTCGCTGAGCAAAGTGGTGAGCACGACGACGCTGGTGGCGCGGCTTGTGGAGGGGGACTTCCCTTCCCCGCTGGATCTCGATACGCCGATGGAGCGCTATCTGCCGGAATGGAAGAGCGGGCCGCAGCAAGAGTGGCGGCGCCAAGTGACCGTCCGGCATTTGCTGACGCACACGTCCGGGCTGCCGGCGCATCGAGATTTTTTCCTGACAAGCAAGAACAAGGATCAATTGTTGCAGAAGATATTTGCCGAGCCGTTGGAAGCAGTGCCGGGAACGAAGGAGACTTACTCCGATCTGGGACTGATACTGCTGGGCGAGATCATCGAGCGGCTGACGGGTAAGCCACTCGATGAACTGGCGCGGGAGGAGATTTTTTCGCGGCTGGGGATGAAAGAGACGATGTATCGGCCGCTGAAGAAGCTCTGGGCGCAGATTGCGCCGACGGAATTGGATGCGAACTACCGCAAGCGCCTGGTACAGGGCGAGGTGCACGACGAAAATGCGTACGCCATGGGCGGCGTAGCTGGTCACGCGGGGCTTTTCAGCACCGCGACGGACCTGGCGGCGTTTTGCCAGATGCTGCTGAACGGGGGCGTGTACGCGCACCGGCGGATACTGCGGCGCGGGACTGTAGCGGAGTTCACGACGCCGGAAAAGCTGGCGAACGGCGCGCGGACGCTTGGCTGGGCGGTCCCGACCGAGGGCGGGTCGAGCGGGCATTTTTTTTCACCGCACAGCCATGGCCATACGGGATTCACGGGGACGTCCATTTGGATCGACCCTGACCGGGAGGTTTTTGTGATTTTGCTGACGAACCGCGTGAATCCGACGCGGGAGAATCACAAGATCGCCGATGTGCGCCCGGCTGTGCATGACGCCGTGATGCAGGCGCTGGGGTTCGCGACGGCAGCGGCGCCGGCGAAGTGAAGCAGTTTTCAGTTCTCAGTCTTTCGAGCTGTCTGGCAGGCTGCGACGGAGTTCCCCGCGTCAAGACCGAGAAAATGGGCTAAACTTCGAGTAGGAGAATCAGGAATATGAGTTCGAGCATCATTGTCAGCAACCCGGCGATTCTCAGCGGCGAGCCGGTTTTTCGCGGAACAAGAGTTCCCTTCAAGTCGCTGACCGACTACCTGGAGCACGAACGGAGTCTGAGCGAGTTTCTGGAAGATTTTCCCAGCGTCACCCGCGACGATGCCATCGCCGCGCTGGAAGAGGCGAGAATCAGCCTAGCAGCCACTTTGAAATGAGATTGCTCATTGACGAGTGCATGCCCAGGAAAGTGAAATTCCTGTTTGTCGAGGGCGGGCACGAGTGCGAGACCGTTCGAGACGCCGGATTCAGCGGCAAAGAAGACGTTTGACGTCCTCATCACCATAGACAAGAACATCCGCTATCAGCAAACCATCACGGACCGGAATATCGCAATTCTGATCATCCGCACAGCTTCAAACGATCTCGATGACATTTGGCCGCATGTCCCGAAAGCACTCGCCGCCCTAAAGTCCATCAAGCCTGGCCAAGTTGTGGAGGTCGGCATTCTCTCCTAATAGGCGGAAGAATCAAGAGCGCCCGCCTCAGAAGGCGGCCGCCACAAGAGTCCGTCAAAACTGGAGTCTACGTCCGGTCAAGTTAGAGGAGAGCCTTTTCATTCACATCCTGGGCGGCTTGCAATAGGTCGTCCGGCTTGCCGAGGTCGCGCCAATAATATTCATCGGCGCGGAAGGCAAGGATTCTCTCTCCCTGGGCGGCGAGACGGAGATAGGCGGGGATGATGGAGAAGACGCCTTCTTCGGTGAGCATGGAAAGAAGGCGCGGAGAGATTACGTGGATGCCGGAGAAGGCCAGGGCTTGCATCGGCTGTGAGCGCCTTGGCTGTGATTCGGAGAAAGCAGATTCCTCGCTCCGCTCGGAATGACGAATTGCGCTCGTTTCGGGAGGCTGGGAGGCCGTGCCCCCCCGGCCAGCGCCGGAGCGGCGGCCGCAAAGCTGAAGCTGCTCGTTAAAGAGCAAATATCGAGACGTCTCGCGGTCCTGCACCGCTAGCGTGGCGAGGGCGTGATTTTCCTTGTGGAATTGCAGCATGCGGCGAAGATCAATCGTGCTGATGACGTCCACGTTGTGCAGAAGGAACGGCTCGTCGAGACGATTGGGATTCTCGAGGAAAAACCAGGCGGCCTTTTTCAGGCCGCCGCCGGTGTCGAGCAGGATTTCCTCGCGGGAGATTTCGATGCGCATGTCGAAGTTCTTATTGGCGTTCAGATAGTCGAGAATCATGTCCGTAAAGTGATGCACGTTGATGATCACTTCGCCGACCCCGAAGGTGCGCAGGCGGGAGAGCGTGATTTCGAGGAGCGTGCGGCCGGCGATTTCGACGAGAGCCTTGGGGCGCACGTCCGTGAGCGGGCGCAAGCGCGTGCCGAGGCCGGCGGCTAATATCATGGCTCTCATTGGCCGAAGTTCTCCAGTCCAAGATGGAGTACGACAACCTCGACGCCGCTCCTGCCGCGCAAGGCTTTCGCCAATTGCTCCGCCAGATAGACCGAACGGTGCTGGCCGCCGGTGCAGCCGAACGACACCATTAGATCCTTGAAGCCGCGATGCTGATAATTGCTCACGCTGGCATCCACCAGCGCCAGAACGCCGGCGAGAAACTGGTGCACGCTTTCCTGCTGCTGGAGATATTCAATCACCAGCGCGTCTTTGCCCGTCAAAGATTTGAAGCGCTCCTCGCGTCCCGGGTTCGGAAGGCCGCGGCCATCGAAAACAAATCCGCCGCCATTCCCGGTTTCGTCCTTCGGCAAGCCCTGGTGAAATGAAAAACTGAAAATCCGCACGGTCAGAGTTTCCGTCCCGGACGCCGGGCTCTGCAGTTTCTCCGATCCCAGCAAGCTTTTGAACGCGTCCATCAGCGCCGGCAGCGCGATGGGCAACTCGGCGTGGTGAAGCAGCCAGCGCAGGTTTTTCAGCGCGTACGGCACGCTTTGCAAAAAATGGGCTTTGCGTTCGTAAAAGCCGCGAAAGCCATAAGCGCCCAGGGCCTGCATGAGGCGCACGTAAACGTAGGCGTAATAGTGGCGCATGAACGCTTCGCGATCCAGCTTGATGAAGCTGGAAAGCCGGTCGAGATAGTGATCGAGCAATTGCTGGCGGAGTTCGGGCGGCAGGTCGGCCTTGGCATCGTAGAGAAGGGAGGCGATGTCATATTGCAGAGCCCCTTTGCGGCCGCCTTGATAGTCCACAAAAAAGGGATCGCCGTTGCGCAAC
>JBGPGF010000007.1:0-33881 GCA_041483755.1 Terriglobia bacterium
CGAAGACACTGTGCGCGGCTTCAAGGAAATCGTCGAAGGCAAGCACGATGAATTGCCCGAGCAGGCGTTTTACATGGTGGGCACCATCGAGGAAGCGGTCGCGAAGGCCGAAAAAGTGAAGGCAGGCGCCTGAGTCCCGATGCTTCCGGAGTCCATCCAGCTCGTTGTGGTTACGCCGGAGCGGCAGTTGCTTCGCGAAACATGCGCGTCCGTGCAGCTTCCTGGAGCGAATGGCGAACTCGGCATTCTGCCGGGGCACGCGCCGTTGATGACCGAGCTGGGCATCGGCGAGCTGGTGTATCACGCCGGGGCGCAAACCGGCCACCTGGCGATCGTCCGCGGATTCGCCGAAGTGCTGCCGGACCGCGTGACCGTGCTCGCGGAAGTTGCGGAACGCGCCGAAGAGATTGACGTTGCCAGGGCCGAAGCGGCGCGGCAGCGCGCCCAAAAGCGACTCGCGTCGCAGGATGCGAGCATCGATTGGGACCGCGCTTCGGCCGCGTTGCAGCGCTCACTGGTCCGCGTGCAAGTGGCGGCCAGAGGCGGCGTTTCGGTCACCGGCGCGCGCTGAGGCCGCCGTTTCATCATTCCTCGCTCTTCTGCCTGCGGCCGAGTTGTCACTTCGTCTCCCGCCTCCACATTCAATGGAAGGTAACGGTTACCATGGAATTGGGCTTGGAGCGGCGCATCCGAATGGATCTCATCACGGTGTACTGCACATCTTGGTGCAGCGATTGCTGGCGCGCGAAGTCGTTCTTGAAGGAACGCGGCGTGGCATTTCGCGAAGTGAATGTGGATGAAGACGTGGACGCCGAAGAGCTTGTTCTGCGCGTGAACGACGGCAAGCGCAAAGTGCCGACGATCGAAGTTGGCGGCCGGTATTTTGCCTGCAGCCCCTTCGATCCCTATCAACTCTCCGAAGAACTCGGCATCCCGCTGAATCTCTAACATCTTGTTGAGAAACCCCAGACTCGTCATTCCGAGGGCCGGGTTTGCCTGAGGAATCCCTCTTTAAGCGGCTGGCCCGGACGGGGTGTGCAAGGGAAGCTTGGTGAGGCGGGCGATGCGAGCGAAGTCTTTGTCGAGAGTAAAGACGGTTGCGCCATGCTCCAGAGCAATGGCGGCGATCAGCGTGTCAATGGTTGTGAGAGTGATGCCGTTGGCGCGGCCCAGCCGGAAGATGGCGGCCGCTTCGCGATAGGTCTTGAAGCCGCGCGGCTCGAGCATTTCCCACATGGCCAGATAGCGCTCGATCTCGCTGACATGGCGTGTGAGCCCTTGCAGAACCTCCGCAATGACAACGCCGGTTAGTGCGAAAGGTTCCGCCTCGGCGATCATCCGGCGGAGTTCCTTGCCGGCGCGGCCCGGGGCGGAACGGAAGAAATCGATCCACACGGAACTATCCACCAGGATCAAACGCGGTTTCTCCGCATGGCCTTCAAATCGCCCTTCCAGGCGCCGCTCCCGTAGAACCGAAGGATGCCCTTGCGGCTTTCCGAGCGCACGAGTAGCTCCAGGGCGCGGTCAACGATTTCTCTCTTGGTCTTAAGCCGCGTGAGCTTGCGTGCTTGGCGAACCAGGCCGTCGTCAATCTCGATGTTTGTTCTGCTCATAAGCGCACTATACACCAAATCCTGCAAGTTAGGTGTATGCCTAACGGCTGGTGTAAAAGGCCGCAGGGCAATGGGAGAAGTGGCGAGTGGCGAGCAAGAGGCGGCCGGGGCTGAAGCCTGGCGCTACATGCACAGCCACGATTGGCTGTGCCACGAAGAGCCGCAGGGCTCTCCGGCAGGAGCCGGAGCGCACACAACGCGCAACCGCAGTCGCCCTGCGCTACAGGCCGGGTCGTCAAAAGCGGAAGTGATAGGAGAGTTTGACGAAGAGCTGGCGGGCGTCGTTGGTGGCGAGGTTGCGGGTGCGGAGGAAATTCTGATTGGAGTCGATGGCCAGGGACGGATCAATGTTCTGCAGGTTGCTGTTGTAGCCGACGTACACGGCGGTGCCGGGGTGGAGGAGGTAGGTGAACAAAAAATCGAAGTTGAGTTTCTTGGTGGTTTGCAGCGAGGTGAACTGGGGATTGGCCAGCGTGGTGGTGTATTGGGAGATGAAGCGCAGGGAAATTTCACGATTGATCTGGTAATTCCATTTGGAGCGAATGATGTGGTTATTGAAGATGGCCGCGGCGGAGCTGCTGGAACGGAGGCGGGTGAGGAGGTAGGTGTTGTCAATGGCGAGGCGAGTGAGCGGGTGCAGGGTCATGCCGCCGACAAAGTAATTTGCGCGCGCGGAAACGGGCGGGCCCGCGGCGGGAACGTAGTTGGTCTCCGTCCCCCAGCCAGCCTCGCCGTTGGCGGAGAGCCATTTGAAAAACGCGGAGTAGAAAAAGAAGCCGTGATGGTGGAGCGGGTAGTCTTGGTTGGCGGCGAGAGAGGAAAAATCGGCGGGGCGGAGGAGTTCGCGCTGCACGTTGGCGAAGGCGCCGAAATTGGTCTGGCGCTGTAATTCAAACACATAGTTTATGTTGAAGAAGTTGTCCAAGCGCGTGCCGGCGTGGCTCCACAGGGTGCGCTGGAACATGCCCGGGCCGGTGGCGACCAGGTGTTTGCCCTCGGGACGAAAGCGGTACGCGAGGAAGTTGCTGAAGCGGCGCATGTCGGGGCGCTGAAAAAATCCGGTGTTGGTGACGAAGCCGGGACTATTGTCCAGGAAGAGCGTGTTGAAGGTGAGCTTGCGGCTGTTGCGCTCGGCGTAGATGTTGTACGCGGGGCCGGCGGAGTAGGCGCCGTTGATGTCGCGCGTCGAGCTGGTAATGGCCTGGGCGCTTCCGTCCCAGTTTTTGCCGAGTTTCCAGCGCAGGTCCGCTCCGCCGACGCGATTGAACTGGCCCTGGTATTCGCGATCGGCATAGATCATGCCGATGCTGGAGCCCTTGCCGATGTCGCGGTTGACGCGAAAGACGGCGAAGTGCGCGCTGGTGCCGGAAAGAGGATCGGTGCGGGGAACGCTTTCGCCGGGGGAGCGGTCGTCGGCGATAAGGGCGCCGATGGCGTAAGGACCAAGCTTGCCGGTGACGCGCGCGACGTAGAGGGGATCGGCGATGCGGCGGGTGTAGAGCAAGCCGGTGGGCGTACCGAAGAAGCTGGCGTTTTCGAGAAGGAACTGGCGTTTCTCCGGAAAGAACACTTCGAAGCGCTGGTTGTCGGTGATTTGCGGCTCGTCGGACTCGACCTGGCTGAAATCGGGATTGAGGGCCAGATCGAAGACCACGCGGTCTTTGAGGACGAATTTTGATTCGAAGCCGACGCGGGCGTCGGCGGTTTTGTGGTCGAAGACAGGGTTGGCAGGATCGCGGTCGTCGAGCGTACGAAAGGAGCGGAAGACGCCGTAGGGAGTGATCTGAATGTTGCGGCCGGGGGAGATGTGCGCGAGGCCGTCGGCGCGACCCTCCTGATTCAGCAGACCATTGACCTTGCTGCTGATGCGGGGCCAGTAAGAGGTTTCGTTCACGCGGGGGATGAAGCGGACGAGGACGATGCCCCAGCTCTGACCGGAAGCGGGAAAGCGCAAGCTGCGAAACGGAATCGCCATGCGGACGACGTAGCCCTGCGCGGTGAGCTTGCCCTCCGAATCCCAGAGCGTGTCAAACGAGTCGTCGGTGCCCGAGCTTTCGGAATAGAGCCGGTCGAGCTGGATGCCGAACGGGTTGCAGAGAAACGAGTAGGCGTGGCGCTGATCCTGGAAGGAGTCGAGGAAGACTTCGACGAGGTCGTCGTCGTAGACGGCCTCGCGGCGGGTCATGCGTGCGCGGATGAGGTTTGGTTGCGAATCGAAGGCCACGAAGATGACGTAGAGTTTCTTGTCGTCGTAGGCGAGGTAAACGACGGTGCGCAGCGTGGCAGGCTCGCCGTCTTTTGGTTCGCGCTGGATGAAGCCGTCAATTTTGGCGAGCTTGCCCGCGAGGGAAGGAGCGGGCTGCATGGTCAGGAAATCTTCCAGAAGGGGCGGTCGGTCGATGCGGGGAATGCTGGCGGCCTGGATCGGCGGATGATCCGAGGCACGCGTGGCTGGGACGAACCACAGCGCGGCGTAGAGGGCCAGGGCCCCGGTAAACCCAATGTGAAGATTCAAACGAATATGGGCCTCGCGCGTTAGCCCCGCACCGAACCGCTCGCCTGCTTAGACGCCGCGAAGAGGCAAACGGTCAGTCCGAGGAAGGGCTATTTCTTCCAAAAGCGCATGACGGCGGCGAAGTCGAGGTCCTCGCGGGCGGCGGCTTTGACGGCGCCGTAGGTTTCGCGGGCGGCGGCAGTGGCGGGGAGGGAGATGCCGAGCTGGGCGGCAAGGTCGAGCGCGAGGCCCATGTCCTTGTGCATGAGGCGCAGAGGAAAGCTGGGCGTGTAGTCGCCGTTGAGCATGACGGGGGCTTTTACGTCGAGCACCCCGGAGCGGGCCATGGTGGATTGCAGAACTTCGATCAGCTTTTCGCCGGGGAGGCCGGCGCCGGTGACGAGCGCCAGGGCCTCAGCGAGGGCGTCCACCTGGAGAGCAAGAATCATGTTCATGGCCAGCTTTATGGTTTGACCGGCGCCGTGCGGGCCGAGATGGAAAAAGCGCTTGCCCATCGCGCCGAGGACGGGCTCGACGGCGTGGAGAGTTTCGGCTTCGCCGCCGACCATGAAAACCAGCTCGCCCTTTTCGGCGCCCCAGGTGCCGCCGGTGACGGGAGCGTCGAGGAAGCGCACGCCGCGCTCGGCGCAGACCGCGGCGATTTTGCGCGCGAGGGCGGGCGAGACGGTGCTGGAGTCAATGTAGGTGCTGCCGCGGCGGAGGCCTTGGAGAGCACCATCACGACCGAAGACGACTTCTTCGAGAGCAGGAGGATCGCTGACGATGGTGAACAGGATGTCGGAAGCAGCCGCGGCCTCTTTCGGTGAGGCCGCGAGTTGAGCGCCAGCCGCGACGAGGGCTTCGGCGCGTGATGCGGTGCGGTTCCAGACAGTGAGCGGGTGGCCAGCCTTCAACAGGTTCATCCCCATGGGGCGGCCCATGAGGCCCAGACCAATCAGGCCGACGGCGGATTTCACGTGATCTCCTCCTCGCGCACGAGGCGCAAACAATGCAGCGGCAAGGGCTGATTGTAATGGACCGGCGAGCAGAAAGAAATCCAACCAGGAGGAACGAATGGGCAGCCGTCAGGCCTCTTCGGGACGGCTGTGCAAGGGTATCAGCGATCCGTGACCACCCTCGACATCAAGGGCGGAGTCCGCAGCAGTGGCGGAAATTGCGGCAGGCGCCTTCACAGACGCGGCGCGGGGCAGCTCGGCTTCGGCCGATTTTTCCTCGATTTTCATGATGCAGGGATAGGGAATTTCCCAGCGGAAATGCTTCTCTTGCCCGCGCTTGACGAAGTGCTCCTCGAGAAAGATGGACCGGCCCGAATCGGCGGCGAGCGTGCCGGTGGCCGGCAGGAAAATGTCGCCGGCGCGGTATTGCACCTCGACGCGGCGCCCGAGAAAGGCGGAATATCTTGCCATACTGGAACAAGTGTGGGATTCGGCAACGAAAACGGTCAATAGTACGGAAGGACCTCCCCCCTGTTACTTCCGGATGGGCCAAACCGCGGTGGGCGGCGCCAAATTAGGCTTGCGGCGATGCCAGGAATGCGCGCGTTCGCAGGCTTGGGCGATGCGTAGCAGGTTGCTTTCGCAAAACGCGGGACCGATGAGCTGCAAGCCAACGGGGAGGCCCGCTTTGGTGAAGCCGGAGGGGATGGAAATGGCGGGGAGACCGGAGAAATTTGCGGGGCGATTCAGGCGGAGGAGCGCGGGGCGAATTTTCTCCTCGCCATACGAGAGATGCAAGGATTCTTCGCCGATGCGTGGTGCGGGGAAGGGGACAGTGGGCGCAACGATGGCGTCAACTTGAGTGAAAGCGGCGTCCCATTCGGCGCGAACGGCTTTTCGGGCTTCGAGGGCGTCGAGAAGAGCGGTGGCGCGGACATCGCGGCCCAGTTCGAGGCGTTCGCGAACGTCCGCGCCATATTCCGCCCCGCGGGCGGGATACCAGCCGCGCGCCTGGTGGTACGCGAAGGCTTCTGCCAGGGCAAGATCGGTACTGGGCTTGTCGCCGGCGATGACCTGCGGGACGGAGATTTCGACGATGCGCGCGCCGAGGCGCTCAAAGGCGAAGGCGGCAGCTTTGCAGAGCAGAAAAGTTCCCTGATCCACGCGGTCCCAGAAATACTGGCGCGGCCAGCCGAGTCGGAAGCGCCGCAAGGGCTTCCTCATTTCATCGAGAAAATCGGGGACGCGCTGGGACGCGGTGGCCGAGTCGCGCGGATCGCGCCCGGCGATGGCTTGAAGGACGATCGCCGCATCGGCGACGGTGCGGCCGAGCGGGCCAACGTGATCGAGGCTGGTGGCGAGGGGCACCGTGCCGAAGACGCTGACGCGGCCAAAGGTGGGCTTCAAGCCAACGACGTTGCAGAGCGCTGCAGGGATGCGGATGGAGCCGCCGGTGTCCGTGCCGACCGAAGCGAAGCAGAGACCCGCGGCGAGGGCCGCAGCGGAGCCACCGCTCGAGCCGCCCGGGATGCGCTCCCTATTCCACGGGTTGCGGGCCGGGCCGTAATGCGGATTGTTGGAGGTGACGCCGTAAGCGAACTCGTGCATGTTCGTCTTGCCGAGAAGGACGGCGCCGGCACGGCGAAGGCGCGCGGTGACCGCGGCGTCTTCGGCGGGGACAAGATCGCGCAAGATTGCGGAGCCGGCGGTTGTGCGAATGCCGGCGGTGTAGATGTTGTCCTTGAGCGAAATGGGGATGCCGTGAAGCAGTCCGCGATCGCGGCGGCGGCCGCGCGGGCCGAGGAGTTCGCGGTCAGCGGCGCGGGCCTGGGCGAGTGCGAATTCGGCGGTGACAGTGAGGTAGGCGTTGAGCACGGGATTGAGACGTTCGATGCGGGCGAGAAGCAGTTGGGTCAGCTCGAGAGGAGATAGTTTGCGCTGGCGGAACATTGCGGCGACTTTTTCGATCGTGGCGAAGGGGAGATCGGCTTCGGTCATTTTTTGCTCGCGCGGAAATACCCGCAGGGCGCCTAGAAAATTTTCTCCTGGCGGCGCAAATTGCCGAAGGTGCCGATGTTGGCAAGGATCAGCGCGACACGAAACTGATTCTCCGTGCGCACCTGGCCGAGGACGATGCGGCGGTACTCGACGGCGATTCCACAGCAGCCGCCGTTGTAGCCGGCCTGCACGATCTGGTTCTGCAGCATGTCGTGAGTGAGGTCATAGCTAAGGCCGCCGGTGGCGCTGAAGCCCTTGCGATTCAAATCGCCGTAGCCGATGAGCGCGCGGATCTGGTTGGAGAAGGGCTGCAAGAGAGGATCGGCCTGGATGCGGTAGTGCGCCACGGTGGCGAAGAATTCGCGGTACGGCTTGGCGCGAAGAAGGGTTCCTATGATAGTCAGTCTGCTGCGTTGCGTGTCGTACTCGAGGACTTGCTCGGCGTCGTAGCGCCCGCCGGGGGTGATCTTGAGGTCGCTCACGATGGGCGACCAGTTGCGGGGGCCGTCGGCGAAGGCGAACGGCGTAATGGAATTGAGCGCGGGAAAGACGTTACGCACGCCGGGAACAATGGCGCCGCCGAAGGCCGGGTCGAAGAAATGTTTCTGGACGAGGTTCCAACTGAGAAATTCCTCGGACTGGGCGTCACCGTCCTTGCGGAACAGCCGCTGAGTGACGCCGTATTCGATTTCATTGGTGTCCGTGAGGGTGGAGCTGACGTCGAATCGGATGAAGCGGCCAAAATCGTTGACCCCGGTCACATTGCGATAGACCAGGTAGGGCTCGATAGTGTGCTTCCATTTGCGCTTCGCGCCGGACGATTCGAAGATTCGCTCGAAGGACGGTGGGCGCACGTCCAGTTCGAACTCGCCGGTGTTGCGGACGAGTGATTGCGTGCTCAGGGCGCTCGTGGCATCGAGCGAGGCGCCATAACGCGTGGCGCGAAAGGCCGCCGAGGCCGTTACGCTCAGCCACGAGCCGAAATGAAGTGGCACAGTAACGCGCGGAGCGAACTCCGCGCGTTGAACCACCGCCGGCGTATCGATGAACGGGTCCTCGCGATGCAAGGCGCCCGCGAATGCCGAAAATCCAAAATAGAGAGGGAGCGATTTCCACGGCGCTTGTGGGACCGAGCCGATGCGCGCTTCCGGCATGCTGCGAAGCAAGACAGCGGTTTCGGGAGAGATGGTGAGAAAGCTCTTGTCGTTCAACGCGGCAAAATTCAAGCTGAAGCCTTTGAAATTGTTGGACAGAAAAACGGAGCTGCGAATCTCGGAGTTGATGGCGTCGCCGAAGGTGTCGGCAAAGGCCAGCCGAAAAGTGAGCGAAGAAAGCTGATTCACATCGGCTACGGCGCGCCAGCCGCCCGGTAATAGCGACTGCAAAGCGAATTGTTGCTGGTGGCCGCCCTGCGGCTGGCGCACGCCGGCTGAGTCCGGCAGCCCGCGGTCAATCACGCCAAAGTAGGTGAAGGAGATTGCCGTATTCTCCCAAGGCGTGGCGCGGACTTCGGCGCGCTGGCTGGAGCCGCGGCGGCTGAGGTATTGGCCACCCAGGGTGGCATCCATCCATTGCGCGGGCGCCCAGTAGAAGGAATCGCCGAATGTAAAACCCTTTCGCGAGCTGCTACCCGCGTCCGGAATGAGGAAACCCGACTGGCGGATGTTGCGGCCCGCGGGCGTGGTCGCGTACGGCAGCCAGATGAGTGGGATGCGGAAAAGGCGGAAGTTAGCGTTGACCAGCGCGACGCTTTTCTGCAGGCGGATGCGGGCGCGCGGCGCGTAAAACTTCCACTTCGGATGTTGCGGATCGCAGACAGTGATCCAGGCGTGACGCACGATATATAGGTCCTCGCTCCGGCGTTCGACTTCTTCCGCTTCGAAATAGAGCGGGTTTTCGGTGACGAGCAGGGTTGCGTTCGGGTGGCGCTCGATCTTAAGGGTGCCGCGGACGCGGCGGAACGTGCCTTGGCCGGTGCGCACGTTGAAATGCGCTTCGTCGCCATCGAGATGCTGGTTGGCATAGTCGAATTGCACGTGACCGCGGGCGAGGGCGTCGTAGGTCTTGGCGTTGTACTCGACGTAGTCGGCGCGCAGGCGCAGCTCGCCGTAATGAATGTCCACGTCGCCTTCGGCGATGAACAGATCGCCCTGGCGGCGCTGCTGCTTCGCTTCCAACTCGGCGATGGCGCCTTTGCCGGAGGGAACCTGCACGCGCTGCGGCTCGCGGG
The DNA here is from genome assembly GCA_041483755.1 of Terriglobia bacterium. Taxonomy (GTDB): domain Bacteria; phylum Acidobacteriota; class Terriglobia; order Acidiferrales; family UBA7541; genus Acidiferrum. The sequence continues at coordinate 9,292 of JBGPGF010000007.1, forward strand.
CATGCGCCGGGAACGATAGGAGCAGCGCCAGCAAGAAGAGCAGGCCGCGGCGCATAGGGGAACTGTGCCGGTGGTGGAAGCGGATCAGGTGCCACATGCGATTGCTAAGATGATAGGAACGGACAAGGGGTTAGCCTAGCACGCGGCCTTGTGGATTTGTAGGGCGGAGGGCCTATGGTAATGGGCCAATTTCCAGGAAGCCGATTCTATCGAACTTCGTCGGTGAAGGCCCGAGTCCACTCATGTCCGGACAAGTCGAAGTTGTTCTTCGGTACAGTCCCGACTGGTGACACCTGGATCACGCGAATCAACATTCCCAAGTTGCCATTCTTAAGCAGTTCAATATGGCGAGCGATTTCCACACCGCCGAAACCTTCGAACTCCGAGCGCCGGATCTCGATTCCCAGGTAATACGACTTCACCAGCTTCCCCGTCTCATCAAACCAGTACGCCCGCGCGTGTTGCGGGTCCAAGGTACCATCGGGGCTTTCATAACCGGCGAGCACCCGGACGGTTTTCATTCCGCCGACTGTGTCTGGCCTGATACTCCAATCGGACTCCACAAACGTGTCGATGGCGGGAATCGGCTCCATCGCCTTCATCAACAGTCGCAGGAGCGGGGCGTCCGGCCCTTCAGCGAACTCGTAGCGTTTTTCGCCATGTTTGGCTCGCACGTACCAGCTCTCCCCTACCGATGCTTGTCTGCGCCATTCGTCATCGCTTTTCCAGGTGTCCACATACTCTCCGTGTCTTACGTTCCCTGCTTTTACCTCTGCCTGGAATACCGCATGCAAGACGTACGGTGGCCCGTTTCCGGCGGCTGGAAAGCAAACACGCCTCCCACTCTCAAAATAAGTACGAGCACTTTCGAAGGTCTCTACTCCGGCCGGTCGGACTGTCTTGAAAGGCATCGTGGCCCGTGACACCACCTGAACCGCCACCCCGTTCTCCAAGAAAGGTTTGAACTGCATCGCCCCAATCGACTTTCCAAACGCTTCGCTCAAACCCGGGTTGTCCGAGGCGATCGATCCAATCTCGCGCACCTTTCCCGTCCGATCGACGACTATCTTGGCTGTTACGGCCCCCTGGAGTGGGCCGTCTTTGAGGGGGGGCCACGCCACAGGATCTGCAGGCAGAAGATTCTCTCGCAGCTTAGGCTCGTCAACTACAACTGTCCGAAGCAGCGGGGTATCACCGCCGCTGGCTTGAGCGTCAAAAGGGTTAGGTGAAATATCTGGCAGGTCTTCAAGCGCCGTTATCTGCGCGGTTACCTCAGGCGACCCCGAGCTGATCGTCCGAGCCACCTTACGGCCATTAAAGCTCTTGTAATCGCGATACAGACCGCTCCATCCGGGGCCGTTTCCGTAAAAGAGCAGTCCGGTACTGTCGGTGACGGCCACGCTGCCGCCCATACCCTTCTGCACATTTCCATCTGTGCTCATCATCATCCAGCTGAAGTAGGTGTTTCCCATCAGTCTCTTCACATCCGCTTCTTCCACTTGTTGCAGCACCTGGTCCAAGTGCGGGACAGGTTCGATCAAGGCCACAGCAATTTCTCTGAGCCACTCCGGAAAGTAGTCTCCCTCGTTTTTCTGCCACTCTCGGTCTCCGTTCATGATGGCGATCTGGTGAAACTCCGGCGACCGCACCTCGCGTCTCCACTGCGTCGGTGAGGACCACCATATCTCGACCTCTCCCGTTCGGTTCGATCCTCGATCCCCATCCAGGCTTGGAGCCAGTAGGGCTTTCAAGTGAAACGGCTTGGTTCCAGGTTGATTCAGGGTGATCCGCTCCACCGCTTTCTTGACTCTGCTTACGTCGTCTTCCGCGTGGGCAAATGCAGACGATCCCAAGACCGCTATGGATAGAGCAATAGGTCTGAACGTGCGCACGTTTCGAAGTGTACACGTGTGTGGACTAAGCGAACAATCACCTTAGCAGCCGTAAGGTGCTGGAGACCCTGCTGCGCAAAGTCGGAGGCCGCTGGTCACTGTCGCCGAATCCGAGCGAACTACGGCGCACCTGAAAGCAATCCATTTGGTTCAGAAACGCGCTTTTCGGAAGCTAATCCACTACCAAATGTTGTTAGGAGGGAAAGGAAGGCAGCTAGGGGACGGCGGGGCGGCGTTCCGGGGGAGCAAACTTCCACACTCCACGAAGGTGCTAAATCCGAAGGATGTGAGCAGCCAGGTGGCTTTTAGATGACCTTGACGCCTACTGAGGCAGCGGCGCGGCGAAGACTGCTGTCGGTGGTCGCTAGAGGCAGTCTGAGTTGCATGGCAAGCGATAGATAAGCGGCATCGTAATTTGTGAGGCCGCGCTCCTGTGCGAGGGCAGGCAGCTCGAAGACTTCGGAAGGAGTTAGCTGCGCAGCTTCAATCGGAAGAGCCTTCAGCCGCGTCAGAAAGCCTTCCAATTGATCGAAGGCGATGCGCTTACGGCGATGGGCCATGAGCAGGCCATTGCCAACTTCGTAGAACCAGAGCATGGGAACTACAGCGCGCATCTCAGAGAGGCTTGCCAGGACGCTGAGGCTGTATTGGCGGTTCGCCTCGTCCTCGAGAAACCACTGGAGCGTCAGAGACGCATCCAGTACCAGATCACTCACAGACGATGGCCCTCATGAATCAGTTCCCTAACGGAGATGCCTTGCAAGGTGACGCGGTTTTGCTCGACAAAGCGCAACATCTCGCGGACCGCTTCGCGGTGTTTGTCGCCGTCCGTAGCGGGGCTTGAAGTGGGCTCCTTCTTCCGAAGGGCTTCCAATGCTTGGGCAATCACGTCTTCGGCGGTTCGAAAACGCCCCGACTTCAGTTCAGCTTTAATGATTTGCTCTTGTTCGGGCGTCAAATTGATGGTCATGGTACGCAATCTCCATCGCCAGCGATACTAACATGGTATTGCGTGACCGCGAGGCGGTCAACATACCAGCATCAAGCCTTGCGATTCAGCCAGATTACGGCGATACAACACCGCCTAGCGAACCAAACGGGCGCGCTGTTAGTGGGCTGCTGGCTTGCGTTCCGCGGGGGCTGACGCAGGCTCGGGGGAATCCTTGGCGGGCTGGGGGGAGTGGGCGGCGCGGTACCACTCGTAGGTGCGGCGAAGACCCTCTTCGAAGCCGACTTGGGGATCGTAGCCGAGGATTTCGCGGCTCTGGGTGATGTCGGCCTGGGAATCACGGATGTCGCCGTCGCGCGGGGGATCGTATTTGGTGGCAATGGGCTTGCCGGCAAGCTTGCGGAGAAGATCAACGGTCTGGTTGAGCGTGAAGCGCGCGCCGGTGCCGACGTTATACACTTTTCCGCTGGCATTCGGCGCTTCGCAGGCGAGCAGGTTGGCCTGCACGACGTTTTCGATAAACGTAAAATCACGGGACTGCTCACCGTCGCCGTAAATCACCGGCTGCGTATCTTCGAGGTACGCGGTGATGAATTTTGAAAGCACTCCCGAGTAGGGCGAACTCGGATCCTGGCGGGGGCCGAAGACGTTGAAATAACGCAGGGAGACGTTTTCGAGGCCGTAACAGCGGCCAAAGACCTGCGCGTAGAGTTCGCCGACGTATTTGGTGACGCCATAGGGAGAAATCGGCGAAGGCTGCATGGTTTCGATCTTGGGCAGCGTGGGCGTCTCGCCATAGGCGGAAGACGATGCGGCGAAGACGATGCGCTTCACTTTCGCGTCGCGCGCGGCGACAAGAACGTTGAGTGTGCCGTCAATGTTGACGCGATTGGTCTCCAGCGGGTCCTTGACCGAGCGCGGAACCGACGTGCGCGCCGCAAGATGCAGGACGTAGTCCGCTTCGTGAATGGCTTTGCGAACGATTTCCAGGTCCGTAATGGTGCCCTTGATGAAGGTGATCTTGCTGCGGACTTCGGCGAGGTTGTCTTCCTTGCCAGCGGAAAGATCGTCGAGCACGACAACGCTATGGCCGCGGCGGACGAGCTCGTCCACGGTGTTTGAGCCGATGAAACCGGCGCCGCCCGTAACCAGGTAGCGCATAGGGGGATTCCTCCTCGGGCGATTGCGGTGCAGACGGGACGCCACGGCGAAATGTTCCGCAGCGTGGGCCAACGGCCCGGCCCGTCTTCTGTTACGCTGTGCAAGGGTGCGCTGACGGCGCACACGAGCCCCTATTCTACGACGGAAGCGGCAGGGGCAACGTGCGGAATCAAAGCTACGTCACACAAAAGGTATGAACCACCGGGTGCGCAATCTGGGCTTGCTTTTTACGCTGGCCCTGGCCGTGGGCGCGGCGGGGTTCCTGTGGCGAACAAAAGGCGTGTTCGGCGGAAAGCAGCCTGATCCGCCGGCGGTTTCCGTATCCCGCGTTGCGCTGGACACTGCTGCGCAGCCTTCCGCGGCCGGCGCAAACCTGGCGGCCTTGCCCCACGGACCTAAGGCCGCGCCGGTGACGGATAAGACTCCATCACTGCCCCTTCGTGCCGGTGAAACGCTGGAATTCACGGCGCACCTTGGGAAAATCTCAAACGTAGCCAGGATTCGAATGCAGGTCGCCGAACGGCGGGACTTCTTCGGGCGTCCGGCCTGGCACCTGCAGGCGTTCGCGCACACGCAAAACCCGCTGCGCATGGTGTTTGAGCTGGACGACCAGTTTGATTCCTACAGCGATGCGGCGACGCTGGCGAGCCTGCAGTACGAGCTGCATTTGAATGAGCGCGGGCAGAAGGTGGACGCGGTCCAGCGGATGACGAGCGGAGGAAGAGAGCCCGCGCCAGAGCACGCGACGGCCGTGCGTGTTCTCCCCGGAACGCGCGACCCGCTGGGAATGATGGAATTCCTTCGCACCGTGGACTGGAAGAAGACGCCGGAGGTTCGCGGGCCGGTCTTCGACGGGCACAAACTGTACGACGTCCGCGCGCGGCTGACTGGCAGCGCCGAGGCGGTGACGGTCCCCGCGGGAAAATATACGGCATCGCGGATCGAGGTGCGCGTCTTTGAAAACGGCGTGGAAGCGAAGGATGCGCATTTCGCGCTATACCTTGCGAACAATGATGCGCACACCCCGGTCTTGCTCGAGGCGGTCATGCCGTTCGCGAACGCGCGCGTCGAGCTGACCCACGTTCAGTAGAGCGACCCGGCTAACCCGCTGCTCTTACAAAGGCGCAGGAAGAGGGGCGGGCAGCGTGGCAAAAGCGGCAGCAGAGCTGCCGCACTCCACATAATGAGAATACCAGCCGTCCCGGCATGGGGTGATGCTTGCGGGGAAAGAGCACAGAATGAATTCTGTGCTACTCGGCATTACCAGCTAAGGAATCGCGACGGTGGAGTCGGGCCGCCACTTTTCATTAAAGCTTGCCTCATTGAAGCTTGGCGATCTTTTCGTCGAGGAACTGAAGAGCCGCGGTAAGCGATTCGCGATGACGCGGATTCCTGGCGCCTTCGATCTCGCGGAGAATCCGGATGCGCGACAACTGCAGGTCATCCAGTTCCTTCTGCTTGCGAAGCAACTCCGCGGCGCGCTGGTCAAGGCTTAACTTTGGTTTCTCTGATTCGCTGGATTCGATTTGCGATTCGACGGACTTACTTTCCCAACCTTTTGCCATGGTCCAAGTGTGCCACATTCGACGGGCCTGTGCGGCACTATTCAGCAGAAAAGCCGGTTTCAACTGAGCGGGACTCGGGGGAAATCGCAAGCCGGAAATTATGCGCCAGCGGCGCGGCGGCGTGGCGGTTCCTCCGCCGTCTGCTCCTGCTCCCGGGGCTGGAGGATGGGCAGAGCGGTGGGAATGACGCTTTGAATGGCGGATTCCGCGACGCGAGCGCGGTGTTCCGCGAAGAAGCCGGTGAAAACAAACTCGGCGGCGTCATCAAGCCCTTCGATGCGCAAACACCAGCGGTGTGACTCCGCGCCTGGGACCTGCATGACGCGCAGGCCGCGAATCTCCGCAACGGGAATAACGAGCAACGGGCGGAGATGCGCGTCAAAGGCCCCGATGTGTTCCATGCCGACGAAAAGCTGAACGGCGGCGGGCCGGTCTTGGCCATGCCGGCAGACGCCACCGTTGATGACCACGAGCGCGCCGAATTCGCGCGCCCGATCATCAACGCTGATTTCCTGCCGCTTCGAAGGGAGAAGAGCGGCGGCGGAAAACATCGCCAAGCCGAGAAGCGCAAGAAACCAGCTATTCCATAAACCGAGCGGCAGGACGACGAGCGCCGCGCCAGCCGCTCCGAGAAGAATGCGGAAGGCGAACCAAGACCTCGGGTTGCGCCGCAACCCGAGGAGTTTCGGCAACAGCAGCACGAGCGCAAAAAGGGCGCCAATGGCGAAGGCGCGGAGCTTCGCGCCGTTATAAGCCGTAGAAACGGGCGGGGTTTGTGCCGTGCTCATGCTCTTATCGACAGAGCGCTCCGGTAGGCGCTCATTATGCCGCAATCGTGCTCGTCCGTGAAGGCGCGGGGCGCCGCGGCTGCGCCGGGCGCGATTCCGAGGATTATACTTTGTGTTGTAAAGTACTTTACAACAACGAGCCCCTCCCGCATAGTGGCGTTGCGGCGGAAATTCAAGCGGAAGGGGTGTTTCCTCCATGTTCAAACGCATCGCGGCAATTGTCTTCATCTTTGTGTGCACGACCGTCGCCTGGGCCGTTCTTGGCTCCACGATTTTTTACCGGACCTACAACGCAGATTCCGCGCTTTCCGGCCGAGTGGCCTCGACCTGGGGTTCTGCCCAGGAGCAGGCGCCGCCATTCATCAAGTATGACCGTGTGGACGTGCGCACCGTGGAGGCCGAAGAGAACGGAAAGAAAGTGACACGCACGGAGCGGCAGAGTGTTGATGTTCCCATTCCTCTCGAGGGCAGCCGGATTGCGGCCGAGTTTCATTTGGATTACCGGCAGAAGGGGCTCCTGTGGTTCAGCACGTACAAGGTGAAGTTCGATGCGGACTATACGTTTCGCAATCCGACAGCAGAGGAGAAGGTCATCGGTTTCCGGCTGCCATTTCCATCCAACCAAGCCGTGTACGACAGCGTGGAGCTTGCTCTCGATGAAAAGCCGCTGACGATCACGATCAATGACTCCGGCGTGTTCGCCCAGGCCACGATTCCCGGCGGGGAGACAGCCCTGCTGCACGCGCGCTACCGCTCGCAGGGACTCGACCGCTGGAGCTACAAGCTGGGGGAGCAGGTCGCACAAGTGCGGAATTTCAATCTGCTCTTGAAGACTGATTTCTCGGGATTCGACTTTCCGGACAATTCTCTGTCGCCGACGGAAAAGCGGCCAACGAACCGGGGATGGGACCTGGAGTGGAAGTACGAGAATCTGGTTTCGGGCTTTCAGATTGCGCTCAAGATGCCACAGAAACTGCAGCCCGGGCCGCTGGCCGGACGGATCAGCTATTTCGCGCCGGTCTCGCTATTTTTCTTCTTCTTTCTGCTCTTTATTCTGACGATGCTGCGCGGGATCGATTTCCATCCCATGAACTACTTTTTCGTAGCCAGCGCCTTCTTCGCATTTCACCTCTTGCTCGCTTATCTGGCCGATCACATTTCGATCCACGCCGCATTCGTGATCTGCTCGGCGGTTTCGATCTTCCTGGTGGTCAGCTATCTGCGGCTGGTCGTCAATCTGCGTTTCGCGTTGATCGAAGCGGGATTGGCGCAATTGATCTACCTGGTCCTTTTCTCCTATGCGTTTTTCTTCGAAGGGCTGACCGGGTTGGCGGTGACGATTGGCGCCATCGTGACGCTTTTTGCGGTCATGCAGATGACCGGGCGCGTCCGCTGGCAAGAGAAACTTAAGCCAGCGGGTTAAGGCGCGTCTGTTCACCGAACGCTACATCCCAGCGCGCAGCGCCTTTTCCGCGAGCTCTTTGGCGCCCGGCTTTCCGTCGAGGACGAGCTTTACCCATTCGGCGCCGGCGTGCGAAAGGCGAATGGCTTCCGAGGTAAGCGATTCCGGGCCGCCGGAATCGGCGTTGCCGAAAAATATGCGGTCCATCGGCTGCGCCGCAGCGAGCCGCGTTTTTGTGAACTGGCCAGGCGTAGCCATGAACATGGGATGGCCGCGGCGGTAGATGCGGACCTCGACGGGAGAAACATCGAATTCCGGCAGAAGTTTCTGAAAATCGGTGAGGACGCGAGCGGCAAGCTGTTTGCAGTTGTCTTCGTCGAGGAGCATGGCGCGCTGGTCGGCCGGAAGCGGCGTATAGAAGGTCAGGACGTTGTGCTTCTGCTTGTAGCCGGGCTCGTTGCGCACCGTCCAGTCGGCGACGATGAAGTCGGTGAAGGAGTTGCCGGGGCACCAAGTGTCATAGCCGCGGTTGTACACCGGTTTGTTGAAGATGACGTTGACGACCGGATAGGGCGCGTAATGGATATGGCGCATGGCGGTTTTCTGATCGTAGGGCAGTCCCATGACGATGCGTGAGGCGATGAATTTCGGCGCGCACATCAGCACCGCTTTGGCCGCGACGGTGAAGAGTTCGCCGCCGTGGAAGCAGGTGACGCGTGCGCCGTCCTTCTCCTGCACAACGGCGACGACAGTGGCGCCGCCGAGCAGATGTTCTTTGTACCGTGGCCGAAGAACTTCCAAGAGCTTGTGCGTGACGCAGCCAAGCCCGCCGGGGAGAATGACGCGCTTACTATCTTCGCCGGTCGCTAGGTCCTGGACGGCGCTAATGCCGACCAGGGCTGAGGTGTCCCCGGTTCGCGCGCCCCAGTTGGAGAGACCGTAGCCGTCCCACCAATGCGCGACCTCAGGGGCGTAGCCGTGGAGGTACTTTGAGAAAGGCTCGGCGTCCAACTGCGTGAAATGATCGTGAAAGTTGAGCTTCATGATGTCGTCGCGAAACTTCCCGAAACTTTCGCGGACTTCCTTCGGATAGGGAAGCTGGCCGATGCCGGTTTTCCAGGTGTCCGGAACGAAAGACTTGTTGAGGATGGTGGGATCGGGATTGTTGACCGGCAGTAACTTCACACCGAGCTCGCGGGCAAGTTGGTCACCTTCGTCGCCGCGGAAGGCGTAAGCGGAACCGGTGGCGAAGGGCTCGCCGTTGAAATCTTCCTGATACGCGTTGCCTCCGAAGTGGTCCTCCTTCTCGAGGAGCAGGAAATCCTGGCCGCGCAGGAAATAGGCCGCGGAGAGACCGGCAACACCGCCGCCGACAATGACGATGTCTGCTTTGCGCGTGGCGGCGGGGCGGTCGTACTGCTTGCCGTCGCGGATGCTGTGGCAGATTTCATTTTGTTCGCCGTGGACGTTTAGCGAAGCGCTCGTCGCGTCTGGCGCCGCGAGAAGGGAGGCGTCGAGCGGACAGCCGGCGGTGACCGAACCTGCAACGACAAATTTGATGAAGTTCCGGCGAGATTGCGGCATAGTTTCCTCCCGGCATCCCGAATCACAATTCATCCGCGAAATGAAACGCCCTCAGAATGTCGGCGGCGTATTGACCCACAGCAGCCAGGTCTCCTGCCGTCCCGGATTTTTCCAGCGGTGCGGCGTCGAACTTTCGAAATAGAAACTGTCACCGGCGCGCAGGCGGTAGTGTTCGCTTCCTTGCAGCCACAGTTCGAGCTGCCCGCGCAAGATGAAAAGAAACTCCTCGCCTTCGTGCGTATAAGCCTCACCGCTGCCTCCGCCGGATTTGACCCGGAAGAGGTGGGGCTCCATGGCCGTGTGGCCCCAAGCGAGAAGCTCCATGCGCACGCCGGGCGCGGTCTCGAGAATCTTGCGCTGCGCGGGGCGCACGAGGCGGGGATTTTCCCCCGCGGCGTCGAAAAGCGAAAGGATGTTGGTGCGGTAGAAGCGCGCGATGCGGCGCAACGTGGCAACCGATGCGCGCATGTGGCCGCGCTCGAGCGCGCTGAGAAATCCGATGGAGACACGCGTGGCGCGCGCGACGCGGGCAAGGGAGAGGCCGCGGCGCAGGCGCAGGCGGCGAAAATGTTGTCCCGGCAGAGCCGCGGCGCGCGCCGGAGGCGCTACGATGCCCTGCCGCTGGAGCACGTGGACGATGGCAGCGGGATTGAGTCCACGTGCGCGGCGCAAGAACAGTGCGCGCCGGAGCAGGCGCACGTCCGCTTCGGAATACAGCCGATAGCGGCTGTTGGTGCGCTGCGGGGTGACCAAGCCCAGCGCCTCCCAGGCGCGCAGCACGGAGGAGGAAATGCTCAGGCGGCGCGCGGCTTCGCCGATGCGCAGCAGCCGCGGGCCACTCGGCAATCGCGATTCGTCCGATGAATTCTTTCTGCTTGACACCGGCATGGGCATTCTCTAAGTTTGCGGGATTATAGTAAGGTTTGCGGAACACAGCAACATCGAATTCAAGCTGCGGCAGGGGGTGGAGTCATGAGTTGTGAAGCAACGGCGATGCGGGGCGGGCCACGCCTACACGCGGGAATCCTGTTTCCGCTGGCGTTGCTCTTGGCAAGCTTCCTCGCCGCGCCGCATGCGGCGGCGCAGAGCACCGGCGGCCGGATCCGCGGCACGGTGACGGACCCAAGCGGTGGCGCGATTGCCGCGGCGAAAGTAACCCTCATCAACGAGGCCACGAACGTGCGCCGCGAAGCGGAGACGGGCGCTACGGGTGAGTACCTCTTTCTTGAGGTTCCCGTGGGCAGCTACGAGATCGATCTGCAGCAGGCGGGCTTTAAGAACTATGTCCACAAGGGGATCGCGCTGCACCTGAATGAAGTGGTTTCCCTGGACATTGCGCTGCAGCTGGGCGGCGCCACCGAGACCGTGGAAGTGACTGGCGCGCCTCCCGTGGTGGATACGAGTTCGACGCAACTCGGCGCGATTGTGAATGAACGCTCCACAACGCAGTTGCCGCTGAATCAGCGCGACGCCTACCAACTGCTGCAGTTGCAGCCCGGCGTGCAATCCCAGCTCGGCGACGACCTCTTCTTTGGCTCGGACCGCGCCGGAGTGGTGACCGTGAATGGCGGGCGGGGTCGTTCCAACAACTATTCCGTGAACGGCGGCGACGGAAATGACCTGTTTGCCAACCTTCCGGCGGTGCAGCCTTCTCCGGACAGCATCGCGGAATTCCGCGTGATCACGAATTCTTTCGACGCGGAATACGGCCGCAATTCGGGCGCGGTGGTGAACGTGGTGACAAAGTCGGGCACGAACGAGTTGCACGGCAGCTTCTACGAGTTCTTCCGCAACGACGTGCTGAACGCGCACCCCTTCACCTTTTCCCCCGCGCCCAAGCCGGACTTCAAGCAGAACCAGTTTGGGGGCACGCTTGGCGGGCCGCTGAAGAGGGACAAGACTTTCTTCTTCGGCTCTTACGAGGGCCGCCGGATCGTGCAGGGGATCGTGTCGGAGCCAACCTCCGTGCCGACGGGAGACGAACTGACGGGGAACTTCTTGCCCATCGGCCAGGACAACGGCCTCAGTCAATTCCAAGGCACGCTGAGCGACGGCACCGTGGCCAGCATCTTGCAGGGCCGATGCGGCTCGCAGCTCTCCGCGCCGGCGCAAGCTGCTCTGAACACAGTCATCAACAGCAACATCGCCGGAACACCGCAACCCCAGCCGTACAGCACCATTTTCCCCAACCTCGCTATCCCGGCGCAGTGTTATGACCCGGTTGCCGTCAGCCTATTGCAATTCGTGCCTGGAGCGGGCGGAACCGGCCAGGTCCAGGTGGTTCCCGACAAGAGGGACCGGGGCGACCAATTTCAAATCCGCGTCGATCATTCGTTCACGAGCAATCAGCGAACTTCCTTGTACTACTATTTTGACGACGACAACACGCTGGACCCGTTTGCGAAATTCCAGGCCTCGGGGGCCACGCTTGGCAATTTTCCCGGAGTCTATGCGACACGCACGCAGCAGTTGAACGCATCGCATACGATCACAATCGGCTCGGCGGCGGTGAATGAGCTCCGCTTCACCTACTTCCGCGAAGGCCAGATGAAGTTCGACGCGCCGACGAGGACGAATGCGATTCAGGCCTCTTGCGGCAGCGGGGCGGCATCAACCATCTGCTTCACGGGCGCGTCCGACACGGCGTTGGCAGCCAACGACGGAACGCTACTCGGCACAAACCCGGACTATGGGATTCATTCGGGCCTCGGGCCCACAATTGAGGGAGTTCCGTTCATCTCCGTGAACGGAGGCTTCACCATTGGGAACAACTATCAGGGGCAGTTGCCGCAGACCGGCAACACCCTTCAGTTCAGCGACAACTACAGCAGGATCCTGGGCAGCCACAGCCTGAAGTTTGGCGGCGATGTGCGTTTTCAGAAGTTCGATCAGCTTCTCTATTTTGACGTAAACGGCGACTACACATTCACGTCCACCACTTCCTCCCCGACCGGAAACGATCTGGGCTTTGCCGATTCATATCCCAACTATTTGCTGGGCCTGCCGAACAACTATTTTCAGGGCTCCGCGCAGCACGAACGCGTGCGCAGCACTTCCCTCTATCTCTTTGCCCAGGATAGCTGGAAGATCAAACCAAATCTAACGCTGAACTATGGCTTGCGCTGGGAGATGAATTCGCCGTTGACCGATGCCGGCAAGAAAGTGCAATCGTTCCGGCCCGGCCAGGCATCCACGATCTATCCCTGTAATCTTCCGAACACCAGCGCGCTCTATGATCCGGCCAATTCAATTACCACTTGCGACGCGGCCGGCGTGACGCCCGTGGGCCTGGTATTCCCCGGAGACAAAGGCGTGCCTAACGGACTGACCAATACTTACTACAAAGGATTTGCTCCGCGGTTCGGCCTGAACTGGAGCCCCGGATGGAAGGACGGCTTTCTCGGCAAGTTGAGCGGGGGGCCGAGCAAGACCAGCGTGAGTCTGGGATTCGGCATATTCTACAATCCAATCGAGCAGCTGGTGCTGGAGCAATTTAGCGCCGAACCTCCGTTCGGCGGGAGCAACAACATTACGAATCCGCTCTTTCAGACTCCCTTTGTGGACCAGGGCGGCAATGTGTTGCCAAACCCCTTCAATGGAATTCTCAACCCGCCGCGCAATTCGGCGATCGATTGGGAAAACTTTCGTCCCATGACCTTTTTCGGGCAGTTTCCGCCGAATCTGCACCTGCAGTATTCGAGCCAGTACAACCTGATGATCAAGCGGCAATTGCCGAGGGACATTCTCCTTTCCGTCGGATACGTCGGCTCGCAAGGGCACCGTCTATTGGCGAGCTACGAGCTGAATCCGGGAAATCCGGTTACGTGCAACGATCTCCAAAACATTTCGGACCTAACGGGAGACTCGAACCTCGCGTGCGGCCCCTTCGGGGAGGATGGGGCGTACACCATCGCTGCTGGAGAAATTCCCGCCGGTGTGACGCTGCACTTGCCGTATGGAAGCGTTCCGACGGTGGCGGGGCCAAACCCCAATCCGATTACCCTGGTCGGCTTGCGGCCCTATTCCTCGCCGCTTTGCCAGCCGACCACCGGCCAAGGATGCCCGGCCGACAGCACCCCGGTGTTTTCCGGCATCTTCAGCGAGGCAACCGTCGCCAAATCAAATTACAATTCGCTGCAGGTTCTGCTGGAAAAGCATTTTTCACACGGCCTGCAGTTCCAGGCTTCCTACACCTTCAGCAAGTCCCTGGACAACGCATCGAGTTTCGAGAGCGCTCTGAACCCGCTCGACTTCAACTCGACCTATGGACTCTCGGCTTTCGATGCCCGTCATCGCCTCGTATTGAACTATGTTTGGGACCTGCCCGTTCCCAAGTATCAGGGCGTCAAGGGCAAACTTCTGAATGGCTGGCAAATGTCCGGAATCATGAGCTTTCAGAGCGGATTCCCCGTCCGCATCACCTCGGAGGATGACGTCGAGCAATTGGACTCGACTTTCCTATTCGAGTTTCCCGGCGAGCCGGACCTCGTCGCACCGTTTCACACGCAAGACATCCGCAAGAACGGCGGTTTCGTGTTTGACCCGAATCTCTTCACGAACGCCACCGTGCCGGCGGGCACAATCGGCAACGCGCCTCGCTCGATCTGCTGCGGTCCAGGCATCAACAACTGGGACATGAGTTTCCTGAAGGAAACGCAGCTGCGAGAAAGATTGCAGATGGAGTTCCGCGCGGACTTCTTCAACGTGTGGAATCATGCGCAGTTCTACAGCGTGGATGGGGACGTAACCAATCAGGGCAGCACTTTCGGCCAAGTGCAGCATGTTCACGATCCGCGCCTCATCCAGTTTGCGCTGAAGTTCCGCTTCTAGCGCGCGGGGGAAACCGGCCGGCACCGATCGCGGGGCACCGCCCCCCCCCAGCACGGAGAATTCGCATGCATGACGGATTGCAAAAGGAAATCGCCACGTACAAGAAGCGCACGCCGAAGTCGGCGGAGGCACATCGCCGGGCGATGAACCGTATCCCGCTCGGCGTGGCGAGCAACTATCGCGCGTACGATCCGTATCCGCTCTTCGTGCGCGACGCGCAGGGCAGCAAGCTGCGCGACCTCGACGGGAACGAGTATGTCGACCACAACCTCTGTTTTGGTGCGCTGATGGCCGGGCACTGTCATCCCGCGGTGATGAAGGCCGTCGAGAAACGTCTTTCCACCGGCACAATGTACGGAATGCCACACGACATGGAGTGGGAGCTGGCCGAAGAGATTTGCAAGCGGTTTCCGGTGGACATGGTGCGCTTCGGCTCGAGCGGGACGGAAGCAACCATGCACGCCTGCCGTCTGGCGCGCGCCGCCACGGGCCGCGAAAAGATCATCAAGTTTGAGGGCGCCTATCACGGCCTCCACGATACGGCGCTGGTCAGTGTGAAGCCGAAGGCTGAGGAGTATGGCGACGCTGCCGCGCCGAACTCCGTTCCCGGCGGGCTCGGCATACCGAAGGCCACGGTCGCAAACGTCGCGATTGCATCGTTCAACGATTTAACGAGCGTGGAAAGGCGTTTTCAGCAGAACCCCGGCGAAATCGCGGCGGTAATCCTCGAACCCATTTTGATGAACGTTGGTTTGTGCATGCCGCAGCCGGGATTTTTGCAGGGCTTGCGCGATTTGTGCACAAAGAACGGCGCGCTGTTAATCTTTGACGAAGTGAAAACGGGAGCAAAGCTGGGCTGGGGCGGCGCTTCGGAGTTTTTCGGCGTAAAGCCCGACATAATTTGCCTGGCGAAATCCATCGGCGGCGGATTGCCGCTTGCGGCGTTCGGCGCAAGCCGCGCGGTGATGGATCTGATTTCACAGCACAAGGTTTTTCACGGCGGAACGTTCAACACGAACCCCGTTTCGATGTCCGCGGGCCTGGCCGTGTTTCGCGAAGTGCTCACGCGCGAAAACTACGCGCACGTCGGCAAGCTCAGCGTGAAGCTCACCGAGGGATACAAGAAAATCGTGGCGAAGAGCGGCCTGCAAGGGTACGTCGCCAGCGCGGGCGCCAACGGCGCGCTAATGCTCTATCCGCGCGAAATCCGCAACTACCGCGATTGGACCACGATTGACACCGACCTGTGGCGGCACTACTGGTTCGGCATGGTCAATCGAGGCGTCCTGGCGCAGCCTTACTGGTGGGACGAGCAGTGGACCATCTCCGTCCAGCACACCGAGGCGGACATTGACAAGCACCTTGCCGCGTTTGAGGACCTGGCGCCCGCGCTGGCCCGCGCGCAACAGGAGCGCGGCGCCGCGGTAGTTGGCTCGGCCGGCCATTGAGACGCTTTCGCGTAGCACCGCTGGCCTGAGCACGGGAGAGAACATCGTTGTCGAACGAGGCCAACACACCGCGGCCGCAATTGAAGCGTGTGCTGGGTCTCTGGGACTTGGTACTGCTAGGCATCGTGGCGGTCTTTAATCTGAACATCGTGCCCGCGGTGGCGTCAGGAGGCTTTCCGAGCCTTTCCCTGTGGATGATCGGGTTGCTTTTCTTTTTTCTTCCTCAGGGAATCGCGGTCGCCGAGTTCGCCACGCGTTATCCAGAGGAAGGAGGAATCTATCTGTGGACCAAGAAATCCTTCGGCGAGTTCCATGGCTTCCTTTCCGGCTGGTGTTACTGGATAACGAACATCTTCTATATTCCGACGCTGCTGGTGTACCTGATCGGGATCTTCCTATTTGAAGCCGGACCGCGCGCCGGGACGCTCGGCGAAAGCGCCGCGTTTCAAATCGCGCTGTCCGTAGGGCTCTTGTGGTTGTTCACCCTGGCAAGCATCCGCGGGCTGGGCATCAACAAGTGGTTGAACAATTTGGGTGGGGTGGCAGCCATCGTAACGGCCGTGGTTCTTGTCGCCGTGGGGATGCAGGTTTTTCGTCATGGTGGTGCAATTGCCATTCCCGGTGCGTCAGCGCTGCTTCCGACGATTGCGACGTGGCGAACGCTGTCGGCGCTAGGCGTCATTTGCCTCGGTCTGGTGGGGCTCGAATTGGGTTCGGTCATGGGCGATGAGGTTCACGAGCCGCGCCGCAACATCCCCCGGTCGGCGCTGCTGGGAGGTCTGGCCTGCGGTGTGCTCTACCTATCGGCAACGCTGACGCTTCTGCTCGCCCTGCCGGTGAAGGAGATCAGCGTCGTTACAGGAGTCTTGCAGGCGTTTGGGGCCATGGGTGCCCGCGCGGGCCTGGGCTGGCTGCACCTGACTGTGGCCGTGGTTCTGGGCATCTCGATCTGCGGAACCACTTCGGCCTGGTTGTCCGGAGGCGCGCGGATTCCGTTTGTCGCGGGACTCGACCGCTATCTGCCGTCTGCGTTTTCGCGCTTGCATCCCCGCTGGCATACGCCGCATGTCGCGCTGATCGTCCAGGCGGCGGCTTCGTCGTTTGCGATTGCTCTGAGCTTCGTGGGTTCCGAAGTGAAAGTGCGAGAGGCATACAACACGCTGCTAGCGCTGACGGTGTTCACTCAGCTTGTTCCCTTTGTGTATCTCTACGGCAGCTTGATGAAGATCGCCGGAACTCCGGGAGGGCTGTATCGCGGCCGGTGGCGGCTATGGATGACCGGATTGCTGGGAGTGCTGGCGACGCTCGCAGCCATGGCAACGGCATTCATTCCCCCTGAGGCGATTAAGGTTGTGTGGCGGTTCGAGGCCAAGCTGTGCATCGGCGCGGCATTGTTCGTGGGCGCCGCGGCCGTATTGTTCCGCTGGTTTGCGGGGCACAAACCTCCAGGCACACCCGAGCTCGCCGCGGCGGCGCTCACTCCAAAGGACAAATCGGAATGAAGAGGTATCGGCACTACATCCAGGGGCAGTGGGTCGAAAGCCGCGGCGGAGGGTACTTCTCCGTGTACGACCCTTCGACCGAAGAAGTCATCGCGCAGGTCGCCGAAAGCGGCGCGGCGGACGTGGATGCGGCCGTGAAAGCCGCGCGCGCCGCGTTTGATACCGGCGCGTGGCCGCAGACGACGCCGCAGGACCGCGGGCGCATCTTGTTCAAGCTGGCGGAGAAAATCCGGCAGAACGCGGCGATGCTTGCCGAAATCGAATCGCGTAATTCCGGCAAACCCATCGTCGAAGCCGAGTACGACGTCGCCGACGCCGCCACTTGCTTCGAATACTATGGCGGCCTGGCGACCAAAATCCTGGGCCATGTGAACCCTGTCCCTGCGAATGCGCTCAGTCTGACGCTGCGCGAGCCGATGGGCGTCGCCGGACAGATTATTCCGTGGAACTTCCCGCTGCTGATGGCCGCATGGAAGCTGGCGCCGGCGCTGGCCGCGGGCTGCACCTGCGTTCTGAAGCCCGCCGAGCAGACGCCGCTCTCCGCGCTGGAGATGGCCGATTGGTTCGAGGAAGCGGGTGTGCCGCCGGGCGTGGTGAACGTCATCAACGGGTTCGGCGAGACGTGCGGCGCGGCGCTGGTCGCGCATCCCGGCGTGGACAAGATTGCGTTTACCGGAAGCGCCGCGGTCGGCAAAATTATCGTGAAGAGCGCCGCGGACACGCTCAAGCGCGTGACGCTGGAGCTGGGCGGCAAATCGCCAAACATCTTTTTCGCGGAAGCCGACTGGGAAGCCGCGGTGGATGGCGCGCTCTTCGGCGTGTTCATCAATCAGGGCGAAGTATGTTCGGCGGGAAGCCGCATCCTGGTAGAAAAGAAGATCTATGCGAAATTCGTCGAGGCCATGGCGGAAAAAGCCAAGCGCATCAAGCTGGGGCCGCCGCTGGAGCGCGAGACGAAAATGGGCCCGCTGGTGAGCAAGGAGCAGTTCGACCGCGTTTCGTCCTATCTGGAGACCGGCAAGAAAGAAGCGAAGGTTGCAATCGGCGGCGGCCGCGCGAAGCAGTTCAGCAAAGGCTACTACGTCGAGCCCACGATCTTCTATGATGTGGAAAATAGCGCGCGAATCGCACGCGAGGAAATTTTCGGTCCGGTTGCGGCGGTGATCCCCTTCGACGGCGAAGCCGATGCCATTCGCATCGCCAACGACACTCCGTACGGCCTGGCGGCCGCCGTGTGGACGCGCGACATCTACAAGGCGTTTCGCGTCGTCAAGGCGGTGCGCGCCGGCGTCGTCTGGGTGAATCACATGCAGCCAACTTACGTGGAAGCGCCGTGGGGCGGCTATAAGCAATCCGGCTTTGGCCGCGAACTCGGACCAACGGGCATCGAGGAGTATCTGGAGACGAAGCAGGTGTACGTCAATCTCGATGAAGCGCCGATTGGGTGGTACTGATGGGCACGATTCAGATGCGCACGGCCATTCCCGGGCCGCGCTCGCGCGCGCTGATGGAGCGGCGCGCCGCCGCCGTGGCTCGCGGCGTCTCTCATGCCACGCCCCTATTTGCTGCGCGCGCCGAGGGCGCGGTGATCGAAGACGTGGACGGCAACCGCTTCATCGATTTTGCCGGAGGAATCGGCTGCCAGAACGCCGGGCACCGCCCGCCGCGCGTCCTCTCCGCCCTGCGCGAGCAGATCGAGAAATACCTGCACCTGTGCTTCAGCGTGACACCTTATGAAGGCTACGTGGCCGTGGCGGAGAAGCTCAATGCGCTCGCGCCCGGAAACTTCGCGAAGAAGACTTTCCTCGTGAATAGCGGCGCCGAGGCCGTCGAAAACGCCGTGAAGATTGCCCGCGCCTACACGAAGCGCCCCGCGGTGATTTGTTTTGAGGACGCGTTTCACGGGCGCACGATGTTCGCGCTGTCGCTCACGAGCAAGACGCATCCGTACAAGGCCGGCTTCGAGCCCTTTCCCGGCGATGTGTACCGGGTGCCGTATGCCTACTGCTACCGCTGCTCCTACGGCCTGATGTATCCATCATGCGCGGTGGCTTGCGCGAAGCATCTCGATGACGTGTTCCAGGGCGTTGTCGCCCCGGAGTCCGTCGCCGCGGTGATCGCCGAGCCGGTTCTCGGCGAAGGCGGATTCGTCGCACCGCCGCGGGAATTTTTCGGCATCGTTCAGGAGATTTGCCGCAAGCACGGCATCCTCTTCATCGCCGACGAGGTGCAGTCTGCCTTTGGCCGTACCGGGAAATGGTTTGCTTCGGAGTATTACGGCATCGAGCCGGACCTGATCACGACGGCAAAATCGCTTGGCGGCGGCCTGCCGCTTGGAGCCATCACCGGCCGCGCGGAAATCATGGACGCGCCGGAACTTGGCGGCCTGGGCGGAACGTTCGGCGGGAATCCAGCCGCGTGCGCCGCGGCGCTAGCGCTCATCGAAACGCTCGAAACAGAGGGCTTGCTGGCGCGCTCGCTGGTGCTTGGTGAACGTTTTCAAGAGCGCGCCCGCGCTTGGCAGAAGCACTGGCCGCTGGTAGGCGAAGTGCGGGGTCTGGGCGGAATGTGCGCCGTCGAACTCGTACGTAATGCGGAAACGCGCAAGCAGGCAACGGAAGAAACGAAAGAAGTGGCGCGCCATTGCTACGAGCACGGATTGATCACCATTACGGCCGGAACGCATGGCAACGTACTGCGCATTCTTGTGCCGCTCGTCGTCACGGACGAACAATTTGAGGAGGGCCTCGGGGTGCTGGAGGCGGCACTGGGCGCCGTCGCCGAAAGAAGGTACCCTGCGCTTTCGTGCGCGTGACGCGGCCCCGCAAAGGAAGCTTCGCTCGAACTGCATGCGGATGGCCGCCTGGAGGTAACTGGAGCTCGATCATGCAAGACACTGTGACAAACTCGCCCAGCACTGCCGTTGGACTCAAGGACGCGCGATTGTTCCGAGAAGCCTGTTATGTGGATGGCCAATGGATTCAGGCCCGTTCGGGGGCGACGATCGGCGTGGATAATCCGGCCACGGGCCAGATCATCGGAAGGGTTCCGAAGCTGGGTGCTGCGGAAACCCGGCAGGCGATCGAAGCTGCAAACCTGGCATTTCCAGCGTGGAGCAAGAAGACGGCGAAAGAACGGGCTGCCGTGTTGCGGCGCTGGTTCGATCTGATGATGGAGAACCAGGAAGACCTGGCGCGGCTGATGACGCTCGAGCAAGGCAAGCCGCTGGCCGAATCGCGCGGAGAGGTGGCCTACGCAGCTTCCTTCCTTGAATGGTTTGGCGAGGAGGTCAAGCGCATCTACGGAGACACGATCCCACAGCACCAAGCGGACAAGCGAATTGTGGTGATCAAGCAGCCGATTGGAGTGGTCGCTTGCATCACGCCGTGGAACTTTCCTCTGGCGATGATCACGCGCAAGGCGGCGCCCGCCATTGGAGCCGGGTGCACGGTGGTGTTGAAGCCTGCGTCGCAGACTCCGTTTTCGGCGCTGGCGCTGGCGGAACTGGCAGAACGCGCCGGCGTGCCGAAAGGCGTGTTCAACGTGGTGACGGGCGCTGCCAAGGAGATTGGCGGAGAACTGACATCCAATCCCACCGTGCGGAAGCTCT
Source organism: Terriglobia bacterium (assembly GCA_041483755.1). GTDB lineage: Bacteria > Acidobacteriota > Terriglobia > Acidiferrales > UBA7541 > Acidiferrum. Next base: position 30,023 of record JBGPGF010000007.1, read on the forward strand.
CGTTTACCGGCTCGACGGAAGTGGGGAAGATTCTGATGGCGCAATGCGCCGGCACGGTGAAGAGACTCTCATTGGAGTTGGGCGGGAACGCCCCTTTCATCGTATTTGACGACGCCGATCTGGATGCTGCCGTCGAGGGAGCCGTGGCATCGAAGTACCGCAATTCGGGGCAGACTTGTGTTTGCACGAACCGCCTGCTGGTTCAGGACAGCATCTACGATGCCTTTGCCGCCAAGCTGGCCGTGGCAGTGAAGGCGCTGAAGCCAGCCCCGGGCCTGGAGGCCGGTTCGACGCAGGGACCACTGATTGACGATGCAGCCGTAAAGAAAGTGGAAAGCCACATCCGCGATGCGCAAACGAGAGGCGCGAAGGTGCTCATGGGCGGACACCGCCACGCGCTCGGCGGGCGCTTTTTCGAGCCGACCATTCTGACAGACGTGACGCCGGCGATGGCCATCGCCCACGAGGAGACTTTTGGACCGGTGGCCCCGCTCTTCCGGTTCAAGACGGAAACGGAAGCGATTGCGCTGGCGAACGATACGGAATCTGGCTTGGCCGCCTATTTCTACGGCCGCGATATCGCTCGCGTTTGGCGGGTTGCGGAAGCGCTCGAATATGGAATGGTGGGCATCAACAGTGGAATGATTTCCACCGAGGTAGCGCCATTCGGCGGCGTGAAAGAATCCGGCCTTGGGCGGGAAGGATCGAAATACGGCATGGATGAATTCGTCGAAGTGAAGTATCTGTGTTTCGGCGGGATCGCGCCGTAGGTGGGTTGAGCGCTGGCGCGGCTGTCCGCGCCTCGCAATGACTCACTCGATGATAGCGTTCTCAACCGCTGTCCCCGAGGCGTATTGTTGCAACAAATCCGTCATCCGCTGCGTCCAGCGGCTGAGGCCGTCTGCGCCGCCGAAAGACACAATCACGGCGAGGATGTTCGTCGTTGCGGCAGTGACCATGGTGCGTTCGGAATCGCTCGTCGGGCTGCCGTGCGGCCCGTGCGCGTCGCAAAATACCGGCAGGCCTTCGAGATTCAGGTCGTACTTGCCGATGCCTTTGTAGGTTTCACCCGGGCGCCCGGCGCGAAACACGATCGGACCGGCCACATGCGCCAAGTCGTACAATCCGACCGGCAAGCGGCTCTCCACCGACACGAGGTTGATTACATCTACCACCGCGTTGATTTGTGGCAAGCCCTTGCCGCTCACAATGCGCCGCAGCAGAGCCTCCGCCGAGCCTCGATAGCGCGCTGGATCTTTCCCAAGCGCCTTGTACGCCTTCCGCGTGGCTTGGATGTGGGTTGATTCCAGCACCGCGCGCGGGTCCGCCAGACGCTGAATCTCGTCTCCGCGCGCGCGCAGTTCCGCCACCAACGCGTCCGGCGAGGGTCCCGCCGCGACCTGCGCAGTCAGGCACGCGAGCGCCGCGCGCGGGCACGTGTTTTTCAGTTCAGGATCGATCGTGACCGGAACCATCGTCGTCCAGAGTAACCGATTTGCCTTTTGGCAGGGATTCAGCCAAGAACCCGGTCCACTTCCTCGCGGATATCCTTCGCGGCCGCGAGGCCGGTGACGTAGCCCAGATTGCGGTAGTTTTCGAAGTGGTTCTCGTCAAACCACTGGTTGGCGGTGGTGTCGTGCGGGAAGCACTTGTTTGTGGTTCGATAACCGAGCAGATCGGCGGGGTCTGGATTGGGAGCGCCATCCCGCAGGACGGGTTTGAGATAAATCAGGGTACCGTCGTCTCTCTTATCTCCCGGTGTGTAATGAATCTTGCCGACGACGAAGTGTTCCCCCGGCTGGTTGTCCCTCGACTTCAACGCGCTGGCGTCCAGTTCGATTTCGACTCCAAAGTCCATGCGGCAGCGTTCCATCGCGTTGTGCAGGTCTCCAAAACCGTAGCCGGGATCACAGGAGGCGTCGCCAGCCACAATCAGCTTGCACCGCCGGCGCACCAGCTCGTAGATCGCCAGATTTTCGAAGTGGCCACCGTCGGAGAGATAGACGTAACCACTGTCGTCACTCGCCGCGCCAAACAGTTCCTGCAGCAGGCACGAGAATCCTAAGTCCGGACTCCCCTTCTTCCACTTCTGATCTTTCCGCGGATTGCCCAACCACCATCCGAGCCGCACATCGAACAGCGTCATCAGAAACGCCAGAGCGCGAGAGGAATGAAAACCCATGTTGGGGCTTGCGGCGGCCCCGGAAATCGCCACGGCCGTCCCGAGGGTGATTCCATTCTCTGTCCCCTGTTTTTTCGAGCCCGCCTGCGCCGTTTCCGCAAACGCGGACTGCCACTCGGACGATGTCTGTATCGGGCGCGCGTAGCCGGAACAGGCAGGCGAAAGCACAAACGAGCGCGCCTTGCGCGTCTGGAGAGCAAGTTCCTTTCCGCGCGCGACGTTCAGACTGGCATTCAAGAGCGGAATCGGGCGTCCATGCGCTGCCACGACAGGTTCATTAACCGGGATCTGCAGGTTGGCAAGCGGCACGTTATCCTCGGCGGAAAACCCCGTGAACGGCTGCGCGTGCCGTTTGGGGACGGATGCCCCCAGGTAACACGTCACGAGCCGGTTGCGATAAAGCATGTGCGTCGAAAACGCGTTGATGTCCACGCGCCAGGAGAGAGCCACCCCGGCGATAGCGAGTAGCAGGCACGCGGCGGTAATCTGCCACCCGACGAAGTCGTTGGGCTGGTCCCACAGAAAATCCTGCCCCGTGAGAAAGGCCGCTAGATTCGAAGCAAGGACCGAAAGGCCGGCAAGCAGACCAGCAATGAAAATGTACGGCGTCAGACGCGCGGCCCACCCGGCAAATTGCTTCTTCAGGGACGAATCCGGACTCAGCGCGCCGGTCAATGGACTCTTGCCGAAGAACACGCCGTAAGCCGTCGAAGCAATCCACACGAGCACGGTCCCGAAGCTGCGGACTTTGTAATGCTCCAGCGCGAGTCCCAGCCCCACAGGAACATAGATCACCATCAAGAAGAGGAGCAGCCAGCACGCCGCATAGATGAGCAGCCAGCCGCCCAGCCGCGCCCACCACTCGCGGTAGGCATCGCCGAACCTCCGCCCCATGAGCCCGATGTGTAATGCTCCGGCGACCAGCATGATTCCCACGAACGCGGGTGGCCCGAAAGTCAGCACAGGCCAGAGTCCCCACGGCAGGTGCAGGTCGGGAGTTCTCGCTCCGGCCAGCACAGAGGCATACGGCACGAACAAGAAGCCGCTCAGCCCCCCCGTGAGGAAGGAGGTCACGGCAATTATCCAGCCTGAGGGTCCGCCAACACACCTACGCCATAGCGTCCACTGGGCGAACTTTCGAATGATGCAAGCGGGCAGCCACAATCCGCCATAGACGGCCACACCCAGGCATGGCGCCCAAATTAGCAAGTGAGTCTGCAGCACGTCCCACTGAAATATTTCGCTCAACGCATAGCTGAAGAGTGCCGCCGTGAGGAAGAGCGGTATCAAGACGAGTAGGTGGATCGCCCATGGCTGTGCGATCCAGCATGGCTTTCCTTCCTTTGGCGGGTTCACCCAACAGAGGTTCAGTCCTATGGCGATGACAGCTATCAATCCGAGCGCGAGGCCCAGGACGAGCGCCATCTCCTGCGAATACTGGAGCCAGAGAGGCCTCACGCCTGCGTTTTCGGCGGCCTCAAATAGCTGCGGGAGCCAGACAATCACCCGCGGCACAAGCAGCAGGCTCAGCAGAAACAGCAGCAGAATCGCCTGATTGAGAAGGGTGTTGCGCAAATAGCTGGCCGCAAACGCCCAGAAATCCGCGCTGAGAATACCCTTCTGCGGCGTCAGATAGTTGCTGTAGTTTCGCAGGAAGCGGACTTCGGGCGGCTCGGC
>JBGPGF010000008.1:0-29217 GCA_041483755.1 Terriglobia bacterium
ACTACGGCGAGAAGGGCGAACAACTGGACAAGGCGGAGGCGTCCGCGGTCAGGGCCACGGTGTTGCTCAACGCGGCGACAAAACCGGAAGGCGTCACCGACGAAGATTGGCCGAAACAGCTGTCGTTGCAAAAAGGCCTGGCGCTGAGCTCGCTGGGCCAGGTTCAGATCCAGGAAAACAGGAACGACGCGGCCGTGGCGAGTCTGAATGCCGCGGGGCCGCTGCTAAAGTCCAACGCGGTGGTCTATGCGCGCAACCAATACCGCCTGGCCTTCGCCTTTCTCAATTTGAAGCGAACCGCGGATGGGCGCGCGGCGCTGGCCGAAGTGGCCGGCATTGACAGCCCCTATCGAGCGCTGGCTCAGGACAAGCTGAAGAGTTTGCCACCAGCGGCCGGCGCAAAGAAGAAATCTTAGGAGTCAAGGAGAGCTCATGGCGAAACGAACGGATCGAAGGCAATTTTTGCAGGATGCAGCGATTGGAGTGACCACGGCAGGAGCCGCAGCCCTGCTGGGAACTCGCGTGCTGGCAGAGACGCCGCATGTGGCGATCGGACTGCAGCTTTACACCGTGCGCGATGATTTGAAGAAGGACCTCAATGGCACGCTGCGCGCCGTGGCCGCCATCGGTTACCACAACGTAGAGACCGCGCCGGGCGACGATTCCGCGAAGACGGTGCATGACGCGCTCGTAGCTGCCGGCCTGACGACGCCCAGCGGGCACTGCCAGACCCATCACATTGCCGAGCAGCCCGACGCGGTCATCGAAAACGCCAAAATCCTGGGGCAACAGTATTTGGTATGTGCTTGGCTGCAGGCATTAGACGCTAGCTTGCACAGCGACCGTTCCCGCGAAGGAAACCAGCTCACTCTCGACGATTTCCGGCGTCACGCCGAGCTTTTCAATCGCTTCGGAGAAAAGTGCCGGAAGGCCGGGATTCAGTTCGGCTATCACGCCCATAATTTCGAATTCAAGACGCACGACGGAATCGAACCATTCGACCTCTTGTTGCAGCAAACGGACCCGAAATATGTGCAGGTCGAGATGGATTGTTACTGGATGACCCGGGCGGGGAAGGACCCCGTCTCCTTTTTCGAAAAGTACCCGGGACGTATCTCGCTGCTGCACATCAAGGACATGAAGCCGGTCAGTGGGCCGTCGGTGGATGTCCAAGCGGGGGGCGACGCTTTTACCGAAGTGGGAACCGGAACGATTGACTGGAAACGCATTTTCGCGGCGGCGGAGAAGGCCGGTGTGAAATACGCTTTTGTGGAACAAGACAAGTGCGAGCGTCCAGCCATCGAAAGCGCGAAAATCAGCTACGATAATTTGCGGAAACTTTTGGCGTAGCCAAGCCATCTAATAGGCGAAGGACGAACCGAGGGAAAGGGACAAAGGCGATGGCGGAGATTGCCACATTTGGGGCGGGGTGTTTCTGGGGGATTGAGGCCGCGTTTCGAAAGGTTCCCGGAGTGACGGAAACGGCCGCGGGTTATTCCGGCGGGCACATGGACAACCCGACGTACAACGATGTCTGTACCGATGAAACCGGCCACGCTGAGGTTGTGCAGGTTACCTTCGACCCCGCCACGGTGAGCTTCGAACAGTTGCTGGAGGTGTTCTGGAAGATTCACGATCCGACGCAGCACAACCGGCAGGGACCGGACTCCGGCACGCAGTACCGCACCGCCATTTTCTATCACTCGCCGGAACAGGAAGCCGCTGCGAAGAAATCAAAAGAGGCGCGCAACGCGAGCGGGAAATACCTCCGGAAGATCGCCACTGAAATCACGCCCGCGGGGAAGTTCTACCGGGCCGAAGAATATCACCAGCGGTACCTCGAAAAGCGCGGCGCGGCTTCCTGCCACTCATAACCCTTCGATAGCAAACCACACCGGTTTAGCTAACTCGCCGGGAATCCGCTTGCTGCGGTTGCCGGTTTCAGAATCAGCGCGTCTGCACGGAACTTACGGAAACCTTATAACTTCCTTATGAGTTCTGCATAGCTTTGGAGGGTGGCTATCCGTGTGTCGAAAGGTGTCGGGCGTCGCGCACCGTCCGTGTGCGACGGGGTGGTCACTCCCGAACCGCCCGACAATTCCGCCTCCCATCTTTCCCTTCAGGTGCATGTCGTCTTCACGAATTGGATCGGCACAAAGGCCGCACTGAGAATGGCCGGAGAGTGGGTTCGCGGCCTGGACGCTCGAATCGTGGTCTGGTTTCCGCAGGTCGTGCCGCGCCAGTTTCCGATGACGAAGCCGCCCGTCTCCTCGGTCTTTGCGGAGCGCCGACTCGGCTCGATGGCCCTGGAGTATTGCGAAGACGCAGAGATCAGCCTTCAAATGTGCTACTGCACGAACCTGCGCAGGTGCCTCGCAAATGTTCTGGGGCCCGATTCGGTCGTGCTTGTAGGCGGCAAGAAACGCTGGTGGCGAAGCACGGAACAGAAACTGGCGGGCTTCCTGAAGTCCTGCGGGCACCGCGTTCTATTCATTTCCACTGAGGAGAAGAGTCCCGTGACGCCCGGGACAGCTGCCCGGATTTCCAACTAAAACAAGATCTATGCCAACCGAGAAACCTTCCCAGCCATTGGCCGCGATGCCGCGGCGGGGCTTACCTAAAGTCTTGATCGCCACGACGGCGATGCTGTCGTTCATTTCCTTTTGGCGGGCCGCCGCCATCGTCCTCAATGACATGGGTTCGTCCGCCTTCTACGCGGGCGCGATTGCGGAAGACGCCATCGGCAAGGCTGCGCCCTGGTTCATCCTGGGGATCATGCTGTTTGCCTACGCTGTCCGCTCGATGTACATCGAAAGCTGCAGCATGTTCGTGCGCGGCGGCGTGTATCGCGTGGTCAAAGAGGCGATGGGCAGCACCCTGGCTAAGTTCTCCGTCTCCGCGCTGATGTTCGATTATATTTTGACCGGGCCGATCAGCGGAGTGTCCGCGGGCCAGTACCTGACGGGATTCCTGAATGAGCTGCTTCCTCATTTACACGTCCATCTTGCGCTTCCCATCAACCTCACCTCGGCATTGATCGCCGCTGCGGTTACGATTTATTTCTGGTGGGAGAACATCAAGGGGATTCCCGAATCGAGCGGCAAGGCCTTGCGGATCATGTATGTGACCACGGTGATGGTAGTGCTCATGGTCGCCTGGTGTTTAGTGACGCTGTGGGTGCGTGGCGCCCATTTCCCTCCGTCGCCGTCGCCCGCCCATCTGAAATTCTCCGAGGGAGCTCTGGGATGGCTGAAGCACAGCCGTTTGCCGTACACGGTTGGTTTCATCGGAGTCCTCATTGGCCTCGGGCACTCGGTGCTGGCCATGAGCGGGGAAGAGACGCTGGCGCAGGTCTACCGCGAGGTCGAGCACCCCAAGCTGCCGAACTTGGAAAAGGCGGGCTTCATCATTTTCGTGTACAGCCTGGTCTTCACGGCCGGCGTTTCCTTCTTCGCGTTCATGATCATTCCGGACGCGGTTCGGCCGCAGTATTTTGGAAACCTGATCAGCGGCCTGGCCATGAACTTTGTCGGACCCTACAACTTGAGGCTGGTCTTCCAGGCATTTGTGGTGATCGTCGGCGTTCTAATGCTTGCAGGAGCCGTGAATACCGCGATCGTAGGGTCAAATGGCGTCCTCAGCAGGGTGTCTGAAGACGGCATCCTTCCCCAGTGGTTTCGCCATCCGCATCCGCGCTTCGGAACTTCTTATCGCCTGCTCAATCTCGTCGTCGCCCTCCAACTCCTGACCATCATCCTTAGCCGCGGAAACATTTTTGTGCTCGGTGAGGCGTATGCCTTCGGCGTGATGTGGAGCTTCGCGATGAAGGGCCTGGCAGTTCTGGTGCTTCGTTACAAGCAACCCGGAAAACGGGAATTCCGTGTCCCTCTGAATTTCAAGCTAGGGGGCATCGAGATTCCCGTCGGTCTGGGCCTGATCACGGTCACGCTCTTCGCGCTGTGCGTCATCAATCTATTCACGAAGCAAGTGGCCACGCTCTCTGGAATTTGCTTCACGATCATTTTCTTTGCCGTCTTTGTAATCTCCGAGCGAGTCACGCGGAAACACGGCGCGGTTCACGCCGAACTGGACCAATTCAACTTGGAACGCAACGCGGACTTGACGCCGGAGGCGCTTGGCGTTCGCCCCGGCAACATCCTCGTGATGGTGCGCGACTACCACACTTTGTATAACCTGACTGCCGTGCTCAACCGCGTCAATACGCAGAAGCAGGACGTCGTGGTCATTCACCTTCGCGTGCTGGCGCGCGCCAGTTCCGGCGAGTACGAGCTCGCCCCCGAGGAACTCTTCGGCTACAAGGAGCAGGATGTTTTTACGCGCGCTCTTTCGCTCGCGGAAGCGAAGGGGAAAACCATCCACCTGGCCGTCGCTCCCGCGGCCGAAAAATGGGACGGAATCCTGCGCGCCGCGCACAGCCTCCAATCCTCGACCATTGCACTCGGCGCGTCATCGTGGAGGCCGGTGACGGAAGAGGCCCGGCTGGCCGGTCTGGCCTGGGAAGCATTGCCGGAGCCGAGGCCGCAGGTGACACTCGAGATCTACGCTCCAAGCGGAGCGATGAACGTGTTTTATATGGGTCCGCATGCGCCGCAGCTGACTCCGAAAGAGATCGACCTGCTGCACGGCATCTGGCTCGAACTTAGCAATGAGGTCGCGCCGGAAGAGCTCCATCATCACGACATCGTTCACTTCGCCCTCGAGGAGCTTCAGAAGGAAGTACACAATAGCCGCCGGCAGGAGATCATTGACGGCCTGCGAAAGCACCTTTCGGACATCCGGCAACAGCGCCTTCCGAAGACCTAGTGAGTCCAAATCCTGATTGCGAGTGAATGGCCGAGCCGCAAACCGGACGGTATGTGGCGGAGAGGGTGGGATTCGAACCCACGGTACGGTTTCCCGCACACTCGCTTTCGAGGCGAGCTCCTTCAACCGCTCGGACACCTCTCCCCGGTGCGGTCACTGTATTCAGCGTAACAGACGAATCGCCGGTCGAGCAACGCGCGGCCACAGACTGTGCCTGTTCACCGCCGGGCGGCGAAGAAGGATTGCAGCAGCGCGGCCGATTCCTCGGCCAGAATGCCTGCCGTAACTTCCACTTTGTGGTTCAGTTTGGGATGCGCGAGGACCTCGAAGCAGGATTGAATGGCGCCGCCCTTGGGATCGTCGCAGCCGTACACGAGATGCGAGATGCGCGCCTGGATGATGGCGCCGGCGCACATGCTGCACGGCTCGAGCGTGACGTACAGAGTCGCGCCCGTCAGGCGGTAGTTGCCGACCAGGCGAGCGGCTTCGCGGAGGGCGATGATTTCAGCGTGTGCCGTGGGGTCGCAATCGCGGATGGTGCGATTTCCGGAGCGTGCCACGATCCCCCCTTGGTGCACGAGGATCGCGCCGATGGGCACTTCGCCGGAAGCCGCGGCGGCGCGCGCTTCCCGGAGGGCCTCCTGCATAAAATAGGCGTCATCGGCCATCAGTCAGGACAGAATATCACGGCCATCGGGCGGCCCGAATTTTACCCGGTTGCTTGACAATTCGGCGATGGCAAACCAAACTAACGGCCATGCGCAAGCTGCTGGAGCGGCTGTTTCAGTGGGATTTTGTAAAAGGCCTCGCAGTCACCTTTCGTTATCAGGCTCCCAAGAACATTTATACCGAGCAGTATCCGCTCGAGCGCCCGATGGTTGCTGAACGCTACCGCGGAGCCCCCCGGCTGAACAAGAACCCGGAAACGGGCGAGACGCTGTGCATCTCCTGCAATTTGTGCGCGCTGGCCTGCCCGGAAAACTTGATTGTGGTCGGGTGGGAGCGGGACGATGCAACGCGCCGCAAAGTTTTGACTGGGTTTACCTACGACACCTCGCGCTGCATGTTTTGCGGCCTTTGCGAAGACGCTTGCCCCACGGATTGCCTGGAGTTGACCCAGGACTTCGAGATGGCCTATTACACGCGCGAAGGCGCCATTTGGGACCGTCACCGCCTCGAAGAAGGGCCCACGCCGGCGCGCTATACTCGCTGATGCCGGCATGGAACTCCGCAGAGATCCGATCACACAAAGCTGGGTCGTAGTCGGCCACCGGGAAGACTTGTCCGATCTTCCACCGAGTTGTCCTTTGTGTCCCGCCGAGGCGGACAAACGCGCTGCCATTCTGTCGTGGCCCGCGGAGGGCCCCTGGCAGGTCAAGGTGATCGCCCACCCGGATCCCCTGTACCACGTGGAAGGAGACCTGGGGCGCCGCGCGGAAGGCATGTACGACAAGATGTGGCCCGTTGGCGCGCACGAAGTGATTATCGAGTCGCCGCAGCACGACCGGCGGCTGTCGCGCATGAGCGACGAAGAAATTGAGCGCGTCTTGTGGGTCTATGCCTCCCGGATTGCCGATTTAAAGAAGGACTTGCGATTCAAGTACGTGGCGGTGTTTAAGAATCAGGGAGTGCTGGCCGGGGAAGAGTGGCCGCACGCGAATTCGCAGGTTACCGGGACGGCGTTTGTGCCGCGCCGCGTCAAATACGAGTTGCGCGCCGCGCGGGAATGGTATCAGGAGAAGGAACGCTGCGTATTTTGCGACATCGTCCGGCAGGAAGAGAAGCAGGGCAAGCGTATCGTGGATGTGCAGGGTGAATACTATGCGCTGTGTCCTTATGCCTCGCGCGTGCCCTACGAGATCTGGCTGATTCACCGGCGGCACAACCACGCGTTCGAACAGCCTCGCGCCGGCTCGAACCGCCGGAACCTGGCGGCCCTGCTCGGGCGAATGCTGCGGCGGCTCGATAAGTTTTGTCCCGCCTATCATTTGGTCGTGCACACGTCGCCGAATACGCGGCACAAGAAAGGCGAGCTGGCCGGCTACTGGAAGACTCTGGCCGATGATTTTCACTGGCACATTGAGATCCTGCCCATTGTCCAGACGCGGAGCAAGTCCTACAGCATCAAAGAGGTTTACCTCAACGGAGTGCCGCCGGAGCAGGCGGCCGAGTATCTCCGCAATCTGGACCCTGGCGTATGAACCCCGAACGGGGTGCAATCGGATTCAAGCTGATTGCGGTGTTGTGTTTGGCCGCCTTCTGCATCTTGCTCTATCTCGTGCGGCATCCCATCCTGCGATTCGCCGCGCATGCCTGGATCACGGAGGACGCGCTTGAGCGCGGGGATGCCATCGTGGTGCTGGGCGACGATAATTTCTACGCGGACCGCGCTGCGCTGGCCGCGGCGCTATACCGCAGAGGCCTCGCGCCCCTAGTCGTAGCCAGCGGCCGCGAGCTCCGTCCTTACGCCGGAATCGCCGAGCTGATGGAACATGATCTCTTCGAGCGCGGAGTGCCCAAGGGCGCGATCCTGAAGGTTGTCCATCGCGCGGACAACACCCGCGAGGAAGCGGTGTTCCTGGCGCCGATTGCGGCGCAGCACAAATGGAAACGCGTAATCCTCGTGACGTCCGATGTGGACGCGCGGCGCGCGCGTTATATTTTTCGCCGCGTGTTTCCCACGGCCGTGGACGTGCGAGTTACCGGAGCGCGTGATTTGGATTTTGATGCGGACCATTGGTGGGAGACGCACCGCGGCGCGAAGCGCATGTTCCACGAGCTTGCGGGGATGATGGTGACCATGTGGGAGTTGCGCGGAACGAAACCTGGCGGTCCTGCCACGCAATCCGTTGTGGGAATGGGAGGACTGATTCCACAACCTATAGTGTAGAGGGTCAGGAAACACCCTACATTTGCTACCCTCCATTCTGCTTTACACCCCGTAAGTGCTGTACTATCTTCACGCTTCAAAGTTGAGGCTCCTAGCCGGCCCTGTCTGACTTGGGATGTGCAGTCGGAAAACTGCGTAGAGGTGTTCCATGTGGCGGAGAGAAGAGTCGCAAACACAGGGAGTTGCGGGGATTTCCACAACTTCTTCTCCGAAATCCACAGCCACGCCGCCGAGCACGCTGCAATCATTCCCTGAATCAGGTTCTTCTCCAGACTCCTCGCGTGCTGTCGCCTGCATTGGGGAAGGAATAAAAATTCGCGGAGAAATTACGGGAAGCGAAAATCTGGTGGTGAATGGCGATGTGGAAGGGAAGTTGGAAATCAATTCGGCGAGTGTAACCGTCGGTCCTAACGGACGAGTGAAGGCCGGCGTTTCGGCGCGGGAAGTGATCGTGCAGGGAAGCATTGAGGGCCGCGTGGACGCTGAAGAGCGTGTTCAGATTTGTAGCACGGGTCGGGTCATTGGCGACGTGGCCACAGCACGCGTGGCCATCGAGGAAGGCGCTGTCGTGCGTGGTAAAATTGAAGCGGGCAAGCGAAATGAGAAAGTTGCCCTGACGTCTTCACGAGTGGCAAGCGGCGTTCAAGTTCAAGAACAAAAAAAGGATGCGGTCGTAGTGGCATCGCACTCTTTGGCGGATTAGGCCATGAGCTTCTTTCAGAAACTCCGAATCGTTGGCGGCCTGGTGCCGGACGTGAGGCATCTGCGGCCTGGAACGGGCAACGGCAATGGCAACGGGCATGCCGTGGCGATGAGGGCCGGCTATGTTTCACCGGCGGCGGCGCGAAGCTCGGAGTCGCAGGAGACCACCAGGCTTTCCAACGGATTGAAGGAATTCTTGTGGAGCCTGGATGGACTGGGGCGCGGAACTCTGCTGGATCTGGGACCAGCCTCGCAAGCCACGCTGAGTTTGTTCATTGAACGGGGTTTTCGCGTAACGTCCGACGACCTGCTTCTGACCTGGAAGCAATTTCTGGACGAGGAGCGGAGCCGTCTGAAGGCCGCCGATCCCGGGCTGCTCGCGCTTGACCTGACACCGGAGGGACGCGCGGCACGTTTCCTGGAAAGCAATTTTAAATATTCCGCGGCTTCCTTTGACGCGGTCTTGGTGTGGGACCTGCTCGATTACCTGGAGCCAGCGCTCGCCAAACGAATCGTGAGCTGCCTGACGGATGTGCTGCGGCCCGGTGGAGCCATGTTTGCGATGTTCCACAGCCGTAAGCCGGAAGTATTTCATCGCTATCGTGTCGTGGATTCGACGATGCTGCAGAGTCTGCCCGCTCCGGTGCTCTGCCCGGCGCAGAAGGTCTATCAGAACCGCGAGATCCAAGACCTTTTTACCCGCTACAGAACTACCAAGTCCTTCGTCGGGCGGAACCAGCTTCGCGAAGTGCTCTTCCTCAAATAGTCAGCCCCTTGTGCCAGTTTGGAACGCCCCGCGGCGCCTTTCCAATTCCCCTTCTTTTCGCTTGCCAAACACCTACCCGGGGAGTAGAAGGGCCGTAGAGCTCATTGAGCTCCGGAGAGTGAAGATGGCTCCACCGGGCTTAGAGTTGCAACAAAGCTGAAGCACACCGCTTTTGCGGTGCGAGTCGCCGCGAAACCATCGCGTGGCCGGCGAAGCTTCGCAGACGACACAGCAAATTAACAGAAGGGGGAGCCGCCAGGCTCCCCCTTCCGCTTTTTCAAGCCCAGCGCACTGGTGGCAGTTTCCACCAAGTCGTGACCGAGAGGATGGATCCGGCTGCCCGCTCCATGAGCCTAGGCGTTAGCTGTTGAAATGCGGCCGGCGTCGCGAAGAAATTAGCCGCCGAACTTGAGGTTGCGCAGCCAGTGAATGACGTCGCTCTGCTGCGCGATGATGTTCGACTGCCATAGGATGACCCAAAACATCAGGCTCATCGTGACCGAGCAGAGTCCCAGCAAGAGCGCCATCTGCGACTCAGATGCTGGAATGCGGAGGCGTTGGATGAGCCACGACATGGATGTGAGTCTCCTAGTACTCGTTTTGGCTAAAATCCTCAATCCAGCGCCAGATGCGAGTGGGTAAATCCACTGGATACACTGCTTCTCTCTGACGGCAGAGTTAGTGGCAATTCGTGTTCCAACGTGGCTCGCGAAGGGCTCGGAAGCAACTAGCGCAGAATTAAGCACTTCCCGCGATGGATTCTGGGGATGTTATTCTTCGGGGGGCGGATGTGCGCAAAAGTCGTCCCGACTGTGCCACACATTTTCCGGTTTCAGCGCGCCGGCGGATTCAGAATGCCTAGAATCGCGGCATTCCAGCCTCGCGGACCTCGTTCCGAGGGGCGAACCGCGCGGGGAAGGGGCAGCGCTTCAATGTCCCGCGCCACGCCGTTGGCGCATGGAAGCACGACGGGAATATCCACCTTCTGAAGGAATGAAACGCCGATTTCTGCCGCGGCGAGTCCCACCGTCGTGAATCGCGAGCGCAGGGCGGAACGATATAGCTTGATGAGTTCGCTCACGGCGCGGCCCTTGTCACCGCCGAGGGATAAATGCCAGAAGCGGTCGCCCTGTTCGACCGTAGCTTTGCGCAGGCGGGCTTCAGCCAGGAATTTTTGAATTGAGGCATCGGAGGCCCCGGCGAAGAAAAAGGGCTCGTCAAAGTCGCGGCGGCGGGCCAGGTCGGCATCACTCTGCGAAAGCCCCGTGTTTTCGGCGATTTCCTTGACCGAGAGGTCGCTGAAGCCCGCCACGCCTGCTCCGGAGGCTTCGGAGATTTCGCGAAGCGCCTCCACAGCCTCCGCATAGGGTCGCGCCAGGGGCAGGCAAAACTGGTGGCCGATGCGTTCGGCGCCCGGAATCTTGACGTTGAAGTAGCCCTCCGGGATGAAGATGCCGCCTCCATTCTCGGTAATGAAGGGGTGCTCATGGCCCATCTTCCGGCGCAGGGCATCCAATTCCGCGCGGGTCCTGCCGGTGACGAAAACCAGCGGGATACGCCGGCGGGCAATTTCCTCAAGCGCTTCCTCGGCGGCGGCCCAGGATTGACTCCGCGGATCGAGAAGTACGTTGTCGAGTTCGGTGAAGATCAGATGCCGGAGGGCGAGCACGCTTGGATTATACGCGGTGAGTGGCTTTTCCCTGGGACGAATACTAGCGGACTGTAGATCGGAAAGGGGATCTGCCTTCAGGCAATCCGCATTGATCCTGCGTGCATACGGAAAAAAGGGCGCGGACATCTTGCTGTCCGCGCCCCTCAGGAGTGAAACGTTGCGCCGTTCACCCTTCCCTCGAACAAACGCTTTAGCGGCCGGAGGAAGTGCTCGCTGCGGCCGGTTGTGAGTTTGCCTTCGGAATGCTCAGATATCCGCTGATCTGGTCTTTTCCGATCTTGTTGATGACGATTTCCTCGGGCACGCGAGTGCCGGAAATGTAGAAGAAAATGGGCTCGTTGAGGGCGCGGGCCTTCTTATCGAAGTGGCGGTCCTCAATGGTCAGGGCCAGGTTGGCCTGATTCTTATTCTGGTTCACGCCGCGCAGCTCGACCGTGATGTTCCCCACCTTCTGCGGCTTGTTCTTGCCGGCAATCGTGAACTCGACGTATTCGCGCTCGCCCAAGCGGCGGAGCTGTTCGACGTCCTCATGGTTGCGGGCGATCAGGGTGCCCATCTCGCTGCGGGCCATCTTCAGGTCTTCGCGGGTGACATCCAGGTCCGTGCGGACGCTCACAACCTTGGTGTCCACCGTCTTCACTTCATCTGTACTGGCCTTGGTCGCCAGTTCCGTCTTCACCGATGAATCCAGAGCCGTCAGCTTTTGCGAGGTCTCTTCCTGGAGCTTGGAGGCTTCCTCGTGTGTAGCTTTAAGCTGCCCCTGCGTCATCTTAAGTCTCTTAGTGACGACCGTGAGGTCGCCCTGGAGCTCCGTATTTGTCTTCTCCGCCTGCGTCAGGCGATCTTTCATTCCGGCCAGGTCCTGGTTGACGCTCTGCTGCAGCGTCTTAACCTGGGTCGTTACGGCTTGCTGCGTGCCTTCCAGCTTCGACGAGGCGTTCCAGCCGAACGCCAAGCCTCCCACGGCAACCAGGCCCAGTACGATGATGACCGGGAGCTGCCAGGAAGATCCACTTCGCGTTTCCACAACGTTGAAATTTTCCTCGGACATAAGTCTTCTTTCTCCTCCCCACGCTAGGTGGGCGATTCCGCTGGGAGGAAGTGCACCTGCACCGCCAAAGCACCCGAATCGGAGCCGTGCCGTAAGTGGCTGGGTTTGAGCGGGTTCGCGACGGACAGTGGCCCTACCTGGCCGAAGGGCCAGTACTAGTCCTTGCAAAGATTACGCACCCTGCGTGATTTCGCGTACTTTTCATCGCCGCCGCATCACCCTGTCGCGGGCAGTACCTCCAGAAAGCGCAGCTCGGCGGTGAGCTGTCCGGGAGACTTGAAGACGATCCCGCCTATACCCAGGCGCACCGCGGCTTCGACGAAGGCGGGAATGTCGTCAATGTAGAGAGCCTCCTGGGCACGAACGCCGCAGGCGCGAAGGGCTTCCTTGTAGATCAGCGGGTCGGGTTTGCTGGCCCCCAGGCGGCAGGAGTAGATGCGATGGGGGAAATGGCTAAGAAACTGGTGATGAGCTTCCATGTGCGCGACGTGGAGCGGGTCGGTGTTCGACAAAACGGCAAGGCGAAAGCGCTTTGATAGATCCGCAAGAAGGTCATCGTCCAGGATAGGCTCCGGCGCCAGAACGCGATTCCAAACCTCGCGGAACTGCTCGAAAGTGGGGTTGCCCCCAAGACGCCGCGAAAGATGGCGATGCCAGTCATGGGGCGAGATGCGCCCTTCTTGCCAGTCGCGCCAGCGCGGGTCCTTCTCCAGCGCCGACCAAATCTCCTTGGGGTCCTGCGAGGCAGTTCCCGCCAATCCGTCCAGGGCGCGCGCTACGTCTATCCGCACAAGCACGCGGCCTATGTCGAATATGATGGCGCGAAGCTTCGCGGGCGGCACGATTTATTTGCCTTCGCCGGTCGAAACGGCCGCCGATCGCGACTTCGCGGAACCGCGCCGAGCGCGGATGAGACTGACGACAATCGGCAGGATGGAAACCAAGACCACGACGGCGATGACGTAATGAATATACTTGCCGATGTTGGGAACGGACCGGCCGAGAGAATAGCCGCCAAGAATCATGGCGCCGACCCACAGGATGCCGCCGAATATATCGAAGGTCAAATAACGAACGTAGGGCATTTTCGCGGCGCCCGCGACCGGCGGACAAAACGTCCGCACGATGGGAACAAACCGCGCAAGAATCACGGCCCTGCCGCCGTATTTTTCATAGAAATCGTGGGCGCGCTGGAGGTGGCTGCGGCGAAAAAAAATCGAGTCTGCGCGCCGGTACAGCGCTGCTCCCGCGGTACGCCCGATCCAGTAGCCGATCTGGTCGCCGATGATGGCGCAAAGCATCACCGGCAGCAAAAGCCATTTCAGGGGAATCACGCCCGCGGCGGAGAAGATACCTGCGGTGATAAGCAGCGAGTCGCCGGGAAGGAAGAAGCCAACGAAAAAACCTGTCTCCACAAAGACAATGGCGCAAATGAGCGGAGCGCCGCCGGAGTGGATTAACTCCTTGAGTCCCTCCGGGCTATAGAGCGAGTGGAGCAGGTGGCGGATGGTCTCGAGCACGCGGCCGGAATCCTTTGCGCGGCGGGGACGGGAATCAGTTCAAGCGACGTGGCCCGCACGAATAAATTACAGACGATACGGTAACAGAATACCACTGGATTCTCGCCGCATTCCTCCCAAAGAACGCAAAAGGCAGCCGCTCCCACAAACCAAAAATTGCCATCGGGTCGTATCAACGCAGCACCTCTGCCAGCCGCAGATAATTCTGCGCCCCTTCTGCTACTGGGCTCCGGAAAGAGAGGGGCTTGGTGCGGCGTGCCACCACTTCGTAGATGCGAGGCAGGGCGCGCTCCGCGGCGTCAACGCCTGCGGCGATGGCTTCATCGGCGCGGCTGAAATCGTCCCAGGCGAGGGATTGCACGTCCGGACGGATCACCAGATCCGCTTCTTTCTCCCACACTTGCGTCTGATGCTTCTGCGCAGCGGTGACCGCGCGGCTGACAACCTGAAAGATATTCGATGGATTCCCCGCCATGCCGTCGTGGTTGCCGATTTCTACCGCGACCACGCAGCGTCCGCCCATCGCGCGGGCCGCCGCTGTGGGGACAGGCGCGACCAGGCCGCCGTCCACCAGGCATCGCGTGCCGATCTGCACGGGCTCGAAAAGTCCGGGGAAGGCGCAGCTCGCGCGCACCGCATCTTTCAGGCCGCCTTGGGTGAATACCACCGGCTCGCCGGAGCAGAGGTCCGTGGCCACAGCCGCAAAAGGAATATAGAGCTCTTCAAACGTGCTCGCCTGGAATACGCGGTCAATGAGTTCGCCGAGGCGGTGATTGCTGGCCAGCCCGAGCCTCGAGAATCGCCAGCGCCCGATGTCGCGGAAGCGAAGGTTCCGGCACACGGACATGATGCGGGCCAGCGGCGTGCCGCTGGCATAGGCGGCGCCAAGAATGCTCCCCACGCTCGTGCCGGCAATGCCTGCGATGGGCACGCGGTGATGCTCGAATACTTGAAGGATTCCCAGGTGGGCGAAGCCCCGCGCGAAGCCGCCGCCCAGGGCCAGCGTGACGCCGTAGTTTGGCGAAAGCTGCGTCATCTGGGCATCCATTAGGAGTGGGGCGCGGTTCGTCATAGGCCCAGAGTGCCAGGAGCGCCCTCCCTGGCCAATGAGCCAGGAGAGTCAATCCAGCGGTACGTCCGTACGGCGAAGGAAACATGAGCAAATTCTTTGTTCAAAGATGAAACAGTACCTTTCTACTAGTCCGGTACACCCGCTGTACCATTGGCGCCCGCGATGCCCGGCGCGATCCTCGGCAGGTGCGAGGATTCACGCGGAGGGGGCATGGACAGCGCGTACGCAACTTGGTTGGGACATGCGGTGGTCTTGCAGGTGGCGCTCGGCGATATCAAGGTGCCGTTGCGCGGCAAGCTGGTGAAAGACTCCGGCGAGACCATCCGCATGCGCATCGGTGAAGGTTGGGACGTGGACATCTACAAGACCATGGTCATGGCCGTCGAAGAAGACGCGGCGCCCGTCCTGCAAGCCTGAGGAGATCGAACATGAAAGTGAGCGAAGAAAGATACGTGGACCAGAGCCGGGCGGCGGTACTGCTTGGCATTCCCGAGAGAGATTTGTGCGCGCTCTCCCGTGAAGCGGGTCTCGGCCACAAGGAAAGAAACGGCGCCGTCGAGCATACCTACTTCACTTACGAAGAGCTGCGCAAGATTTGCGTGATGTCCGTGCAGCGCCTGCACTGACGCGCCATCGAGTTTACTCCGGCCCGCCTCTGTCTCAACCCCAAGCCCCGGGTCTTCTCCCCCTGACGACCCGGGGCTTCTTCTTTCAGAATCATCCTCGATCGATTGGGAGCAGTGTTGCTTGCCAGCTTTTGACCTTTGGATTAGGATTCGCCGCGTACCCCGGAAGACGACGGTGGCAACTTAAGGTGATGAAGTGGAGATCGCTTCGTCCGTCATAGATGGGGAAGCGTCTCTTCGGCGAGCCGGAGTTCAGGAAATGCGCGCTCGGTTTCCATCCCACCGGTCGTTTTGGAAAACCGATCGAAATCGCGGCGGCCGTCGAGTGGATGTGCTCGCTCCGGACATCCTTCCTCATCGGCCAATCCCTAGTTCCCGGTGGCGGGTTCTTGGCGGGACCCAATCCTCCCGGGTAGCTGCGCGAGAATCTTGTTTTGCGGTCAGGCTCAGGTAATGGACATCACTTCGCGGCCTCAGAATTCAGGCGCACGTCACGCGCTGCTGGCGGGATTTCTTGGTTGGACGCTCGATGCCTTTGACTTCTTCGTCGTTGTCTTCCTGATTGACACGCTGGCACAACACTTCGGCGTACCCAAAAAAGAAATCGTGCGCACCATCACGGTCACGCTGGCGATGCGGCCGGTTGGCGCGTTGCTGTTTGGATTGCTTGCCGATCGCTTTGGACGCCGCATTCCCCTGATGGCCAATGTCATCTACTTTTCCCTGATCGAAATCCTGTGTGGTTTTTCGCCGAATTATCATTTCTTCGTGGTGATGCGTGCGCTCTTCGGCATCGGCATGGGCGGAGAATGGGGTGTGGGAGCCTCGCTGGCGATGGAAGCGGCTCCCGTGCGCTGGCGCGGCATGCTGAGCGGGATTCTGCAGAGCGGCTATCCGGTGGGATATTTGCTCGCCGGGGTCGCGGCCCGGTTCTTGCTCCCCGCGTGGGGCTGGCGCGCCATGTTCTGGATCGGCGGCGCACCCGCGCTTCTCGCGCTTTACATTCGCGCCAAGGTGCCGGAATCCGAAGCGTGGAAACAGCATCGCGTGGCAACCACGCGCCAGGTATTGCGCACCGCCGCGCGCGAGTGGAAGCGCATGGCGTATTTGGTAGTGCTCATGACGTTCATGATGTTTCTCTCCCACGGCACGCAAGACCTCTATCCCGATTTCCTGCACGAGGTGCACCATGTTACGGTGACGGTCCGCGCCAATTTGGCGATCTTCTACAACGTCGGCGCGGTGCTCGGCACCGTCCTCTTCGGTCTTCTTTCCGGCTGGGCCGGCCGGCGCAGGAGCATGATGGCCGCACTGGCTCTCTCGCTGGCGGTGATCCCGTTGTGGGCGTTCAGTCACGGGCTCGCCACGCTTGCGATCGGCGCGTTCCTAATGCAGATGGGCGTGCAAGGCGCCTGGGGAGTGATCCCCGTGCATTTGAACGAGATGGCCGCGGACGCCGCGCGCGGACTGATTCCGGGCATGGCCTATCAACTGGGAGTCTTATTCGCCGCTCCCACCAACTCTTGGCAATACAAGCTGCACGACTTGGTTGGGTATCAATGGGCGCTCGCGGGTTTCGAGATTGTCACCATACTCTCCCTGCTTGTCTTGCTGGCCATGGGCACCGAAGCGCACGGCCGAAGTTTTCTCAAACAGGCTCCCTCTGCCACTGATTCATAATTATCCGCGGCGGGCGCTTGTCTGCGCCGCCCTGCGGCAATTATAATTATCGGCTCCACGAGGTACGGCCGCCCGGACACCCTCAGGTCCGGGAAAGCGGCCGCAAATTCCGCGGAGCCCCTCCAGTGGCATCGGAGAGATTCACGGCGAGATTGCGACGGGATCGCGAACGGAGGAAGTGTCCATGAAGCCAATCAAACGGATCGGGATTCTGACGGGCGGGGGCGACGTTCCGGGCCTCAACCCGGTCATCAAAAGCGTTGTGTACAACGCCAGCGAAATGGGCGCGCAGGTCATCGGGATTCGGCGCGGCTGGGAGGGCTTGACACACATGAAGCCCGGCGCCGATTTCGATGCCGAATACATCCGGCCCCTCGATCGCGTCAGCACGCGCGGCATCGACCGCACCGGCGGCACCATGCTGCACACCTCGCGCACCAATCCGAAAAAGATGAAGAAGTCCAAGCTGCCCGCCCACGTGCCCGCCGAGCGGCTCAAGACCATGGAGACCGGCGACGGCATCTACAACCTGACGCCGATCGTGCTCGACAACATCAAAGCTCTCGGCCTCGACTGCCTGATCGCGATCGGCGGCGACGATACGCTCAGCTATGCGCAGGTGTTGGACAAGGAAGGCGTGCCCATCATCGGCATTCCAAAGACGATGGATAACGACGTTCAAGGCACCGAGTATTGCATCGGTTTTTCCACCGCCATCACGCGCGCCAAGGATTTGATTAACCGCCAGCGTACCACCATCGGTTCGCACGAGCGCGTCGGCGTCTTCCGCATCTTCGGCCGCGACGCGGGTTTCACCGCGCTCTACACCGCGTACGTCACGGGCGTGCGCTGCGTGCTCCCGGAGTTGCAGTTTGATCTCGAACGCCTCATTCAAGTCCTCGTGGAAGACAAGAAGAACAATCCGAGCCGCTACGCCCTGGTGCTCGCTTCGGAAGGAGCGATCTGGAAGGGTGGCACGCTCAGCGAGTACGGTGATGCGGATGCCTTTGGTCATCGCAAGAAGGTGGATATTGGACAGGCCCTGGGCGAGGAGATCAGAAAGCGCACCGGCGAAGAGTTTATCGTGAGCGATCTGACCTACGATTTGCGCAGCGGCGAAGCCGACGCGCTGGACCAGATGGTGGCGATCACGTTTGCCAACGTGGCCATGGATCTGATTCGCGACGGCATTTTCAACCGGCTCATCGCCATTCAGGACGGCAAGTACGCGCACACGTCCATGCCCGATCCTAAACTCGGCCCTCGCAAAGTGGATGTTGCGCGCCTCTACGATGAGAAGCGCTTCCGCCCGCAATACTCCGGTAAGCTGGGCATGCCGCTTCTGCTGGGCACGAAGTAGGTAGCTTACTTGTTGCTGCGCGCGCCGCCGGACTTGCCGCCGAACAGCGGATGGTCAATGGAGAGAAGCCCCGGCCCAACGGCCGCCAGAGCGAAACAAGCCACAGCGAGCGCCAGCGGAAATTCATACTCGTGCACGGCGAGATAGCCTCTCGCCGAATGCACTTTCCAGAGGGCCACGCCCATTTCGATGGCCAGCAGCAGCGCCGCCGCGCGCGTGAAGAGGCCGAGAATCAGCAGGCCTCCGCCGAAAACTTCCACGATACCGGCAACATAGACAAGCATTCCGGGAAGACCATGCCCCACGAAGAACTGCTGCATCCCGGCGCCGGAGTGCGCCAGCTTCGGGTAGCCGTGCGCGATGAAGATAATGCCGAGCGCCGCCCGCAACAAAAATAGCGCCACGGGCTGAAGTGCATCCAATCGCTTCACGCGAAATCCCTCCCTGCGGCCCGCTTCGATGCGGGCGCGAAACTCGCGGCATTCTATCAGAAAATTGTTCTCGGTGGCGGAGACGGCTGCATCCACGGCCGATTCATGTAGAATCCTAGCCATCCTTGTATTGAGTGACCGCGAAGCGGTCAACGTACCGTGCTGGTGGCCGCCGCCCAAGGCCAAGTTCGGGAGACATGCGATTGATGACCGCCTGCGGTGAAAAAATATGAAACGCCGGCTGTTGGTGGCTGTTCCGCTTCTTCTGCTGGTGGTCGTGCTGGCGTGGATGTTCCGCCCGCGGCACGACTCGCAGGGCGCGGCGTACGTCAGCGACCGCAACGTTACGCTGTGGAGCAGCCTCGCGCAGGTGCGCCAGCCCGTCGCCACGCTGCATTACGGCGAGAAGGTGGACGTCATCACGCGGCGCAATGAAAACGTCAATGTGCGGACGGCAGCCGGGCAGACAGGCTGGGTGGACGGCGGCCGTCTGGTGGAGCCCGCGCTGTGGCAGCGCAGCGTGGAGCTGCTGATGCGTGCCCGCTCGATGCCTGTGCAGGCCCGCGGGCGAACAAAAGTTTCCACCAATCTGCGCGTCGAGCCCGGCCGTACACAGAAGCGCTTGATCCAGTTTTCGCGCGGCGTCCCCGTGGATGTTGTGGGACGCGCCGTCGCGGACTGGGTGCAAACGCCGGAGGAGAAAGATTCCTCCGGTGAGACGCAGGAAACGAAGAAAGAAGACTGGTTCCTGATTCGCGGAGCGGCGGCGGGCTTCTCGGGAGAAGCTCCGGCGCGCGGGAGCGAGGCCGCCAGCGTCTCCGAATTCAGCGATTCGCCCGTGCCGGTAGCCGGCTGGGTGGTGGCACGCTTCATTGAATTGGATTTGCCGGACCCCGTGCGTGAAGGCACGGCAGCGGCGGGCGTCCGGACTCTGGCGTGGTTCGAGTTGAATCGCGTGAGCAATCCCTCCGGAGACAAGCCGCAGTATCTGGTTGCCGGCGTCCATGGCGCGGAGGGCCAGCCCTGTGATTTCACAACGTTTCGCGTGTACACCTGGGATGCGCGGCACTCGCAGTATCAGACGGCGTTCATTGACAACAATCTGTGCGGCCAGCTTCCCATCCGAGTGGGGAAGGGGCCGAAGGGTGAACCCGAGTTCCGGTTCTTCCTGATGGACAAGAAGGAAGAGCGCGTCTTTCACCTTGTCCAGACCGTGGTGCGCCGCGTTCACGAGAACGAAACGAATGCCGTCAAGAAGAAGCCCGCGCCCGCCGCCAAGCCTCCCGCAATGACGAAACCCGCCGCGGGTTGACTCTCTGCGGCTCGTGGGTTGCCACGCGGGAAAGAGAGACCGCACATGACGCTGCACATCAATGAGGCCGAGGTAAGCGAGCTGCTTCCCATGGCGCTGGCGCTCGAAGCCGTCGAGGAAATCTCGCGGCGGCAGGCCGCCGGCCAAACGGAGCTGCATGCGCGCCGCCGGATTGAACTTCCGGGCGGTGGATTTTTCCACTACATGGCTGCCGCGGATTTCGCCGCGGGATACGTGGCTACAAAACAGTACACCTTCGCGCATGGACGGCTGCGATTCATGGTGTCGCTGTTCGAGATCAAGACGGGCGACATGGCAGCGCTCATCGAAGCGGATTTTCTGGGGCGGTTGCGGACCGGTGCTGCGTCCGGCGTGGCGACAAAATATCTGGCGCGGCGCGATGCGCGCATTGCGGCGATCATCGGCACTGGCGGGCAGGCGCGCACGCAACTCGAGGCCGTGGCCGCCGTGCGAAAGCTCGAAAGCGTGCGCGCGTACGGACGGAAGCCCGAGCGGCGCGAGAAATTCTGCACGGAGATGTCCGCGAAACTGGGAATTCCCGTGCTCGCCGCTGCCACGGCCGATGAAGCCGTGCGCGGCGCGGACATCGTATGCACGGCCACGACGGCGGGGCACCCGGTGTTCCAGGGAGCCGAGCTGTCGCCCGGTGCGCACATCAACGCCGTCGGCGCGAATTTCGCGCACAAGCGCGAGTTGGACGACGCCGCGATCGCTCGAGTGAATCGCTTTGTCGTGGACTCGGTGGAACAGTCCGGGCAGGAAGCGGGCGACCTCATCGTGCCTTTCGGGCGGGACGAAGCACGCTGGGCGCAGGTCGTGGAGCTGCACGAGGTCGTGGCGGGCAAAGCGCGCGGGCGTACCAGCGACAGCGAGATTACGCTGTTCAAGTCCAACGGCATCGCGCTCTGGGACCTGGCCGTGGCGCTACGCGTGTACACCCTGGCGCGCGAGCAGGGCAAAGGCCGCGAATTGCCGCTTTGGGCTGAAGAGAAAGAAGAGAAGAGATAAGGGAGCAGGGAAGTCCGGAGCTAGCGCCCGTGCATCAAGGATCCTGAGGCCCGGCACATGCCGGGCCTCAGGATTTAGCGTCTGCCACTACTCTCCCCATCAATCAGGAAGCGCTTGCCGCCCCCGCTGACTGAGTACTTCAATGACGATCAATGCCGATCGTGATCATCGTCGCCATCATGATGGCCATCGTCGTGGTGCGGCGGACGAGACACCTTGACATCTACTGAGGCGCTGGTGCTCGTCCCTTCTGTGTCGGTGACCGTCACAGTGATGGTGTAGATCCGGTGACGTGGGATGACGAGATCGTCAGCGTCGTGGTCGTTGTGGCGGTCTCTCTCCTCGGGTTCGTTCTCCGCGCGCAGCAGAACATGAGTCGCGTCGAGCACCACCCAATCCACGTCGGGGTGATGTCGCCGCGGCTTCTCGTTTTCAGGTTGATTGTGGCTAACCGTGATAACGGGCACCAGCCCCGCATCGCAGTTGTCGCTGATGCTGTAGGTGAGCGTCTCCTTCACGAATTGGTGGAACGGAGGCCACAAGAACGGCCGGTTCACCGCGAGTCCGGAAATGACCGGCGCAGGATTCGACACCGTCACGTTGACCGACCCGGTGTTGTTGGGATTCGGGTTGGGATTGAGGCTCGTGGAGGCAGCAGTGGCCGTATCGGTGATGACCGTGCCATTCGGCGTGACGCAATTCGCCGTCACGACCAGCGTGAACTGCGCCGAAGCGCCATTCAGTAGTGTGGGGGCCGCGCAACTCACTTGGCCTCCGCTCCCTGCGGCTGGCACAGTGCAGGTCCATCCCGCCGGCGCGGTGAAGGATTGGAAGACCGTGCCAGCCGGAACGGTATCGGCCAGCGCCAGGTCGGCGGCGTCATCCGGCCCGGCGTTCGTGACCGTGATGGCGTAAGTTACATTGTGGCCGCTCAGCACCGGCGACGGATCGGCAGTCACGGTGGTCCCGATGTTCGCTCCGGGTAGCTTTAGCGGATCGACCACTCCCAAATACGCCAGCTTGTGCTGCAACTGGTCGTTGAAGAGCAGCGGCGCATTCACCCTTCCGGAGCTGGTGAGCCAGCTATTGTCGTCGGCCAAGCCCCAAAGCGTCACGGAGCTGATCTTTCCCTTCAGTTTCCGGAACGCTTGGAAGTAGTCGCGGTACTCGTATCCCTGTTTGACGAATCGGTCCGCCGGGATTTCATCGTAGTTCGCAATCGAAGTGTTGTTGCTTCCCGTGTAGATACTGATGTCCATCTCCGTGATCTGCTGATCCACCCCGAGTCCGGCGAACAAGTTGATTGCGTCAATGACATGCTGCACAGGGGGGAACTCCAGGTTGTCATGCAGCTGGTGCCCCACACCATCGACCGGAATACCGCGCGTCTTTAGATCCTTCACAAGGTTATACAAACACGTAAGCTTGGGTTCCTCCGTGCTGTTGAAGTCATTGATGAATAGCTTGGCACTCGGATCGACCTCGCGAGCCGTCTGGAAGGCAATATCGATAAAACTGGGACCGATAATGTTGTACCAAGGGCTCCGGCGCAAGCAGTCGGTCTGGGTCTGGTCGATTACTTCATTAACGACGTCCCAGGCATACAACTTGCCCGCGTAATGACCGGCCAGCCCTCGAATATGGTTCTGCAGGCGTTGCGTGAGCAGAGCCTTGTTCGTGTCACTTGGCAGCATGGCGGTTCCCGTCACTGGATCGGTGAACACCCAGGCCGGTATCTGGCTGTGCCATAGCAGGGTATGTCCCCGCATGATGATTCCGTTGGCTTGCGCAAAGCTCAGTTGGGCGTCGGCGTTCGTGAATCGGAAAGTTCCTTCTGTTGGCTCCGTGGCGTCCCATTTCATGTCGTTACCGGACGTGATGCTGTTGAAGTGCTTCTTCAGTAGGTCACCGTGCACGCCCGAGATCTCAAGCGCGCCAACCCCGCCTGCGCCTACCGGGAAGAAATCCGCGAGGCTCTGGAAGACCGAGGGCAGGTCCGCCTCGATAACGGGTGGCGGCCTGAAAGTGATCTCCACGTCGTCAATGTAGAAAGAGGGCGTGCCGCTCGCCGACTCCACATAGAGAAAGAGCGAACTGTTGGCCAAGGCCACATTGTAGACGGTCGTCAGGCGTACCCAGGCATCAGCGGTCACGTTAGTGTTGCCAACCACGGTATGGAAGGTCGTAAGCGTGCCGGCATTGCGTTGCAGGCTGACCCTGAGTTGCGTTGGCGCTTGTCCGGGCGCCAGCTTGGCCCACAATGAGACACGGTATTGCGATCCGTTGAACATGACGTTGGTGACGTTGAAATTCGGCCCCTGGAACGTGGCCGTGCGGCCGGTCGTTAGCAGGCTGAATCCGCCGGTGTTCGCGTCGGCGGTTGAAACGTCCACAATTTCCGTGCCAGTTCTGGACGCCCACCCTTCCTTGGTGCCGCTCTCAAAGTTCGTCGAAAGTCCCGTAGTGTTCGGCGGTGGTCCCGGCGGGTCCGCGACCTTCACGATGCTGAAGTCGTCCACGTGGTAGGAAGCGGTCGTACTGGCGGATTCGATGTACAGCAGTAGAGCCGAAGGATCGCCGCCCCCAAAAGCATACAGCCCCGTCAGTTGGACCCATGCGGCGTCGGTCACCGCAGTCGCCGCGCTTTGGGCGACGGTGTCAAAACTGTTCGCCCCAGCTACGGTCCGCTGAACCGTAATCTTCAATTGGGTCGCCGCCTGCCCCGATACCAGGCGCACCCAAGCCGTGACCTGATATGTGGCGTTCTTTGTGAGCAGGGCGGAAACGTTCAAGGAAGGACCATTGAATCCAGCCGTGCGGCCCGTCGTCAGCAGGCTGCGCGTGCCGCCGTGTGCGACGTCGGTCGAATTCGTAAGGACGACGGTGCCTCCTCGCGGTATCCACCCTTGCACGGTGCCGTCTTCAAAGTCGTTTTGAACAATGGGCGTAGTCTGTGCCGCTGCCGGACGAGGATTCAAAAGTCCGAGGGAACACAGCAGGCCGATCACAAGCAGGCAAGCCGAGGCGGCATGGAACCCGTGCTCGGTTCTGGTGCGTACAGAAGACTTCGTGCGGCAAAATGGATGAAACATAGGGCTCTCCTTACAGTTCAAACGGACATTCGTTTAGACTGACTTCCTGGCGGGCAGTTCTGCGGCCGACCTCGGGGACAGAGCAAAGCCGCCCGAATTCTCGGGCTCAAGTCCACGTAACATATTGCTAAATATACACTTACATACGCAAAAGGATAGCCCGTCAGATTTAGTTGCTGACTCGAACTATTTGTCTTCCTCGATCCCCTGTTCGATTATTCTCACATGGAAGGAGCAGGGGTTATCGAAAGAAAGAACTAATCCAAGTTCAACATCAATACGCGCCGCGGACTATAGTGCTCGCTCCGAATGTTGTCAAGCTGAGTTTTGTAAAAAGCCGTTGCACCGCCGTAGCCCATGTAACCGAACTCAGGGAAGAACTCTCGGAGTGGGATACACGAGCGCTGTGTAGAATCTCCCCATTCTGAAGTGCAACGTCGAAGACGCCGCTGCACCCCCGCTCATTCTTGCGAGGGTGCAGCGCGGCGCAGCAGTTCGGGGACTATTTGTGCGTCATGGTGGTCACGTGGGCCAGGAAGTCGCGGTGACCCTTGCTTTCGAGCAGTGAATCGTATCCAGCCCATGCCGCCGGGTTGGCCTTCTCAGCCGCTTCGAGCGCGGCGTAGAACTTGTCGATCCCTTCCGCTCCATTCGTAGTGATGGCCACGTGGAACCGGTCTGGATCGGCGGAGTGGACGGCTTCTTCGGCGATCTGGTACCCGTGAAGCGCGCCGTCGGCCAGCAGTTTCTCCAGCATCGCGACAATCGTCGCCTTCATGATTTTTCCGTCCGGATCGCTCGCGCCCGCCTTGTAACCCCAGTTGCCCACGCGCAGGTAGGCGTTCTTAAATGTGCCGGAGTGGTCGTTGTAGTCGCGGCTTACCAGGACGAGGTCCCAGTGTTTGGACGCGGCCAGTATCGCATCGGTCGCGCGAGCGGTGGCGCGACGCACTTCGAGTTCCTTGATCAGATTGGCCATCGAGCTTGCTGAAAACCAGCTTCCATGAGTGGCCTGACCTTCCTGGTGATTGAGGACCTCGTAACTTCCAAAAGCCACGATCGTTCCGTCGGCCACGGCCTTGGCCATCATTTCGTCGTAACTGGTCGCCAACTTTGCATAATCGGCCCACATGGCGCGGGGTATGACCCACTCGGAGACGTACGTATACAGCGGCGGCTTTTCCGCCTTGGCGGTTTGCGCCGCTACTGGAATGGCGGAGAGTGTTACCAGAGCCAACGTGCATAACACAAAGAAAATCCCGATAAAGCGTCTAAACATTAGTCGTTCCTCCTGAATTGTATTTCCGCCACGGGCGGGGGCTGCTATGGGTGACTCCCTCGTTCAGCAGCGGGCACGGCTGGAAACCAGCGCGACACTATGCCTGCCACAGTTGCTTGTCAAGCTTCCACTTCCGCGGCCAAACGCCAAGAAAAATGTCCGATAGGAGCAGATCGAGTGGGGCCGGTGTCGCCCGATTGGGCATAATAAGGGAGATTTGGACGGTGGGGGCCATGATGAAGCCGATGGCGAAGAAGTTCCGGGCCAGGCTCGAACGCGTGGGCTCGCGCGTCAAATGGGTGATCATTCATGTTCCGTTGGAGGTCACGAAGGCCTGGGGGAAACGCGGGCTGCTCCGGGTGAAGGGCGAAATCAACGGCTTCGCTTTTCGCACTTCGCTCTTTCCGAGGCGCAACGGCGGTCACATGTTGGTCGTAAACAAGCGGATGCAGGCGGGCGCCGGAGCCGGCCCGGGCACGACGGCGGAGTTCCGCCTGGAGCTGGATACCGAGGAGCGCAGCGTCACCGTGCCCGTGGAACTGAAACGCGCCCTGGCGGAAGACCGTTCTCTGCGGCGCTGGTATGACGAACTGAACTACTCGACACGCAAGGAGATCGCAGACTGGATCACGCAAGTGAAGAGCGCCGAAGCCCGCGTGCGCCGCGCCGGGCAGATCGCGGAGCGCCTGTTGGCCACGATGGAGGGCGAACGCGAGCTGCCGCCGATCCTGCGCGTGGCGTTCGAACGCGATGCCCGCGCCCGCGAAGGATGGGAGCGCATGTCGCCATCGCGCCGGCGCAGCCACTTGATGGCCATCTTTTATTACCGAAGCCCCGAGGCTCGTGCGCGCCGTATAGAGAAGACAATTCAAGCCGCGGCCGAGTTCGCGGAGAGAAAAGCAGGAGGCCGGAGCCTCCCGTCTTGAACCCGGATTTCCGACGGGGAAGTGTCGGCGGCGAGGCAGACTGGGGCGGGCAAAACGAACACAGCGGCTCCGCAGAACGGCCAAAGCGAGCCGCACTACCACCCCAAAGGGGCCAGCGCAACTTGCGGTTGACACGACGGGGCAAGGCCAGGCTTGCTGGCGAAGGGGAAGCTCAAAGCGGAAGTTCCGGTTGAACTCCACGTTTCCCGTCGGTGGCGGAAAGAAAACTGTTTCATCGTTTGAGTGCTCGCAACCGTAACGGCCACGCATGTATGGCCAAAGCACGCGGGTGTTCAGAAGAGTACAGACACACACCCTTGTCGCTGCGAGGATGCCGTCGAATTGGCAAACCGTAGCCCTTGCCATTTGCAAACCAGGAAGCGAGGAGAGAGATGATGAAGAAACTGTCCTACGGAGTGACTCTTGCAACGATCGCCGCGGCGCTTCTCATTGTGAGCGGAGCAGCGGCAAACAGTCAGCAAGAGCACAGCGGCATGCCTCCCGGCAGCAAACAATCGCACGGCAAAATGTCTCAGCATCAGCAAGGCATGATGGGTATGTCCGCGATGAGGCAGGAGCCCCACCATGTGCTGGCGATGGCCTACAAAGACAACCTGGTGAATTTCGCCACGGCTTTGCACCATGAAGCAAACCAGACGAAACCCATTAACCCCGAATTTGCGCGCGCTGCGGTTGCGGAGATGAGGCGCAGCTTCGATCAGATGCTGGAGCACCACAAGGACCACATGAAGGCGATGGATGAACAGATGAAATCGCACATGGCCGACATGATGAAGCAGATGGACGCGCACCACTTGGCTATCAAGGAAGCTCTCGCCGCACTGGATAAGGAAGTTCAAACCAGCGCGCCGGACTCCAAGAGTATTTCAAAGTATGCCGCTGAAATCCTCAAGCATTGCGACGGCATGGCGAAGATGCATGGCGGATCGATGAAACACAAAATGGCCGGGCCCACAGACCACAAAATGAACTGATACCGGCTCCATCAAGCGTCACTTCGAAAAGCGAAATTTGAAACGATTCCGCGCGAATTAACTATCTGGCACCCGAACCTTGCAGATTCGGTCCGATACATGAAGTACGGAGTAGCATGAAGGAGTGCGGCTGCAACTCTTTGTGGCAGAATGTGTTGAATGAGCAGGGCCACCCGGTGCTTAGCTCTTTGAGCAGTGAAATGCTGTCAGGGATGGAACAACGTGCCGGGCGGGATTCCCGGCCAGTTGAGACGCGAGGGAGATTACGGCGATGAAAAACAAATTGCTTCAGGCTTTCGGCCTTTTCAGCGTGGCAGTGCTCCTGGCAATGGCAGTCCCGCAGCGCGCGGTGGCGGAAGACGATGATGACCCGCCGGGGCGGGTAGCGCGGCTGAACTACACGCACGGCGAAGTTTCCTATCAACCCGCGGGGACCGACGACTGGGTTTCCGGGGCGGTGAACCGGCCGATCACCACGGGCGACAAGCTCTGGACGGACAAGAAAGCGCGCGCGGAGATGCACATGGGCACCGCGGCCATTCGCCTGACTGGCGAGACCGGTTTTTCGTTTCTGAATTTGACCGACAACATCGTGCAGATCCGTCTCACCGAAGGCGCGGTGGCCATACATCTGCGGCGGCTCGATCCCGACGAAACCTTTGAAGTGGATACGCCGAATCTGGCGTTTTCGCTGTTGCGCCCCGGCGAGTATCGCGTGGAAGTGAACGAAGCGGGCGACGCGACGGTGATTACCGTGCGCGAGGGCCAGGGAGAAGTGACCGGTGGCGGCGAGGCATTTTCCGTAAACGCCGAGCAGCGCGCCGTGTTTACGGGAACGGATCAGCTTGTCTCCGAAGTGGACAGCCTGGGCGGCAATGACGATTTCGATGATTGGTGCCGCGAACGCGACCACCGCGAAGATCGCGCCGAATCGGCGCGGTACGTTTCGCGCGACGTGATTGGCTACGAAGACCTCGACGACTACGGCGACTGGCAGTCTGAGCCGGAGTACGGCTCCGTATGGGTGCCGCGCACGGTGGCAGTTGGCTGGGCGCCGTACCGCTTCGGGCATTGGGTGTGGATCTCCCCGTGGGGTTGGACCTGGGTGGATGATGCTTCGTGGGGCTTTGCGCCGTTTCACTACGGCCGCTGGGTGCAGGCCAGAAACAGATGGTGTTGGATACCTGGACCCCTCGTGGTGCGGCCGGTGTATGCGCCGGCGCTCGTGGCATGGATCGGCGGGCCGCACTTTGGCGTGGGCATCGCGTTGGGAGGCGGTGTTGGCTGGTTCCCGCTGGGGCCGCGCGAAGTTTACATGCCCTCGTATCGCGCGAGCCGTGGATATGTGACGCGGGTCAACGTGACGAACACGACGGTGAACAACACCTACGTCACGAACGTATATAACAACTACCAGGTGAACCGGACCGTGAAAAACGTCACGTACGTGAATCAGCGGGCGCCGGGCGGGGTAACCGTCGTTCGCCAGGAAACATTTACTTCCGCGCAGTCCGTAGGCAGGAACCTCGTGAGAGTGAACGAGCGGGAAGTGGCCACAGCCCAGGTGAACAGAGACGTTGCGGTGGCGCCGTTGCATCGCAGCGTGATGGGACCGGGTATTGAAGGTGGACGCATTGCCCGTCCGCCCGCGGTGCTACAAACTCGGACTGTGGTCGTGAAGACGGCGCCGCCGCCTCGGCCGGTTGCGTTTGACGTGGAGCAACGAGCAGTGCGTAGCAATGGCGGGCAGCCGGTGAGTCAACGCGAGCTCAATCGCATGCATCCGGCGAGCCCGCAGGAACAGAATCGTAACGTAAGGATTGCGCCGCCAGCGCGGACGGTGGTGATGCCAACTCATGTGGATCGCTCTGTCCAAACGCCGAATCCGCCGCCGTCGCAGCCGGTAAGGCCCGCGGATGACGCCTCCGGGCAAGGCAACCGCGGGCGGAATGGCCGGCCGCCTTCAGCACAACCTACGCCGAATCCGCCG
>JBGPGF010000009.1:0-28862 GCA_041483755.1 Terriglobia bacterium
GATGAAGTCGGTCGGCGAGGTGATGGCCATCGGGCGGACATTCAAGGAGGCGCTGAACAAGGGCATACGCTCGCTCGAGCCATCCACGCCGTGGCGGGCGCCGGCGGAGACGCCGGTTTCGTTGCTGCGCGAAAAACTGGCAACGCCGCGGCCGGACCGCATTCACTGGCTGCTGCTGGCGGTCGAGCGCGGGCTGCCTCCCGAAGAAGTTTGCGAACTGACGAAGATTGATCCGTGGTTCGTGAACCAGCTCGTGGAGTTGGCGGCGATGACGAAGCGCGCGGCTTCGGTGACGGTGGAGACCGCCTCGAAGGACCTGCTGCGCGAAGTGAAGCGTCATGGGATGAGCGACGAGCAACTTGCGCAAATTTGGAAGACGACGCCTGCGGCGGTGCGGTTGCAGCGCGCACGCTGGAACGTTGCTCCCGTGTTTAAGCGCGTGGACACTTGCGCGGCGGAGTTCGAGTCCTTCACGCCGTACCTCTATTCGACTTACGAAGATGAAGACGAAGCCGATCCGCAAGCGCGGCCGAAAATCATGATTCTGGGCAGCGGACCGAACCGCATCGGACAGGGAATCGAATTCGATTATTGCTGCTGCCATGCGTCGTTCGCGCTGCGCGAAGATGGTTACGAGACGATCATGGTGAATTGCAACCCGGAGACGGTCTCGACCGACTATGACACTTCCGACCGGCTGTATTTCGAGCCGCTGACGCTGGAGGACGTGCTGGCGATTGTCGAGCGCGAAAAGCCGCAGGGCGTGATCGTGCAGTTCGGCGGGCAGACGCCGCTGAACCTGGCGATGGAGCTGCGAAGGAATGGCGTACCCATTATCGGGACGGCGCCGGAATCCATTGACTTGGCGGAAGACCGCAGGCGTTTCGGCCGCCTGCTGGAAGAGCTGAAGATTCCTCAGCCGCGGAACGGTACCGCGCTGGTGCCGGAAGAAGCGGCGCGCGTGGCCGGCGAGATTGGCCTGCCGGTGTTGGTGCGGCCCAGTTACGTTTTGGGCGGACGCGCCATGGTGATCGCCTACGACGTGAATACGGTGCAGGAATACGTGGCGCAAGCGGCCCTGATGGGGCCCGCGAAGCCGGTGCTGATTGACCAGTTCCTCGAAGAAGCGACGGAAGTGGATGTGGACGCACTGGCCGACGGCACGGACGTGGTCATCGGCGGAATCATGGAGCACATCGAAGAAGCAGGCGTGCATTCGGGCGATTCGTCTTGCGTGCTGCCGCCGGTGAGCCTCTCCTCCACGATTCTGGATACGATTCGGGACTATACCAAGCGGCTGGCCATGGCGCTGAAGGTCGTCGGATTGATGAACGTGCAGTACGCGATCCAGCGCGATCACGTGTACGTGCTGGAAGTGAATCCGCGGGCCTCGCGGACGGTGCCTTTCGTGAGCAAAGCCACGGGAGTGCCGCTGGCAAAAGTCGCGGCGCGGCTGATGGCGGGGAAAAAGCTCGCGGAAATTGATCTTCCATTGGTGCGGACCAACGGCGTGGCGGAAATTGCGGTGCACGACTTTTACTCGGTGAAGTCTCCGGTGTTTCCGTTCAACAAATTCCGCGGTGTGGATACGATTCTCGGGCCGGAGATGCGCTCGACCGGAGAAGTGATGGGCATTTCCACGACGTTTGGCCAGGCATTTGCCAAAGCGCAACTCGCCGCCGGCCAGCGGCTGCCGCGCAAAGGAACTGTCTTTCTGAGCGTTAATGACCGGGACAAGCGGCACGTGGGATCGGTGGGGAAGGAATTGGCCGAGCTGGGCTTTCGGCTGCTGGCGACGCGCGGCACCGCCGCGGCGTTGCAAGCGGCCGGCGTCGAGGCCGAAGCCGTCTTCAAGGTCAACGAAGGCCGGCCCAACATTGTGGACCTGGTGAAGACAGGGAAGATCGATCTGATCATCAACACGCCGCTGGGCCGCGAATCGTTCTACGATGAGAAGTCTATCCGGCGCGCGGCGATTCGCTATAATATTCCGTGCATCACCACGCTTGCGGCGGCGCATGCCGCTTCGCGCGGCATCCATGCGCTGCTGGAGCAAGGGACCGAAGTGGCGGCCTTGCAGGATTTGCACAAGGGGCGCGTGCCGGTGCCCGGCCGCATTGCGACAGAAGGGTCGTAATTGCAGGAGCACGCCAGATGGACTTATCGGGGATCTTCGCACCGCTGACCACACCGTTTGCCTCGGACGGTTCTGTCTCCGCTTCCGATCTCAAACACAACGTTGAGTTGTTCAACCGGACGGGTCTGAAAGGGTACGTCGTGGGAGGCTCGACGGGCGAGGCGGCGCTTCTCTCTTGGACGGAAATTCAAACGATTTGGGGCGCGGTGCGAGACGCGGCTGCGCCAGGCAAATTGTTGCTTGCGGGGACAGGGGCGGAATCCACTGCCGAGACGATCGTGCGAACCCGGCACGCGGCTGAAATTGGGTATGCCGCGGCGCTGGTGAAGACGCCGCATTACTACAAACCACAATACAAGCCGGACCTTTTGGCCGCCCATTTTTGGCGCGTGGCGGATGCCTCGCCGATACCGGTTCTTCTCTACTCCGTGCCGCAGTACACGGGGATTGCCCTCGAGGCGCCGGAAGTGGCTCGGTTGGCGGAGCATCCGAATATCATTGGCATTAAGGAAAGCTCCGGAAACGTGCAGCGTGTTGGAGAGATCATCGCCGCGGCGCATCCGGGGTTTCACGTCATTGTAGGTTCCGCGAGCACGCTCTATCCTTCGTTGTGTCTGGGCGCACGCGGCGGCATTCTGGCGCTGGCGAATGTCTTGCCGGAATTGTGCCTGGAGTTGTACGCTGCGTTCCACGACGGCCTTCATGCCCGCGCGCGGCAGTTTCAGGAAGCGCTGATCCCTGCTTCGAAACAGATCGTGTCGGCGCACGGACCCGCTGGCGTGAAATGCGGGATGGACCTTCGAGGGGGCTACGTCGGAGGGCCGCCCAGGCTGCCGCTACTTCCTCTCGGAGACGCAGAGCACCACGAAATCGAGCGCCGCCTCCGTCCGCTCCTTTCAACCCATACGGCTCGCGCATGAACAACGCCGACTATACGAGGCGATTTGCCGGACTGACCCCGCGCAGGTATCATCAGAATCTTAATGGACTGCCGGCCCATTCCTTACCGGAGCACGCCTCACGCCTCGCGGTTGTTCCTGGACTACATTGAGAATTTTGCCCGGGTGGCGGGCTTTTACACCCATGCGCCGGAGTTTGCGGCGGCGCTACGGCTTGCCAAGACGCTGGACTATCCCGCGGAGAGGCGCCGGGCAGTGACGGCGGCGTTGCGCGAGCAGAACGCAGCGTTCGGCGCGGGCCCTGCGACGATGAACAACCTCGCGCGGCTCGATGGCGGCGCCGCCGTGGTGGTCACCGGCCAGCAAGCGGGGCTCTTCTCCGGTCCGGCCTACACGATCTACAAGGCGCTGACGGCCATCCAGCTCGCGGAAGAAATGACCGAGGCGGGCGTGCCCGCCGTGCCTGTGTTCTGGATTGCCACAGAGGACCACGACCTCGCCGAAGTGAATCATTCGCTGTGGTTCGCGCGCAATGAAACGGCGCCATTCGAGCTGCCCGCAGACCCGGATGCTGCGGGAAAGCCCGTTGGGAGCGTCCTGCTGGGCTCGCGCGTCGAGGATTTGGTGCGCGACGCCGTGGCGCGCCTCTCCGGACCTGGCGCCGAGGATGTCGCGCGGATACTTCGCGAGTGCTACACACCGGAAGATACATTTGGGAGTGCGTTCGGCAAATTGTTCGCACGCATTTTTGCGGAGGAAGGGCTCATCCTGCTGGATCCGTTGGACAAACGGCTGCACCACGAGGCGGCGCCGCTTTTCGAACGAGCCATCTCGGAACGGGACTCGCTGCACGAAGAATTGCTGGGCCGGGGTCGGGCGCTCGAGGCCGCGGGGTACGACGCGCAGGTAAAGGTTGGCGCGCAAAGCACGCTCCTGTTTCGGATGCAAGATGGTGTGCGGCAGCCGGTGACCGTACAGGACGGAGAGTTTCACGCCGGCCCGCAGCGCTTTTCGCGCGCGGAGTTCGCGAAACAGGCCGCGGAGGCGCCGGAACAGTTCAGCCCGAATGCGCTGCTGCGGCCCGTGCTGCAGGATTTTCTGCTTCCCTCGGCGGCGTACGTGGCGGGACCCGCCGAGATCGGCTATTGCGCGCAGGCCGAGGTCTTGTACCGGCGGATGATCGGCAGGATGCCCGTGGTTTTCCCGCGAGCGAGCTTCACAGTCGTCGAGCCGGCCATTGCGCGGCATTTGCAGCGCTACGGATTGGCCGTGGAAAACGTTTGGGACGGGCGGGAGAAGTTGCGCGAGCGGATTGACGCGAAGTCCCTGTCGGCGGACCTGGCGCGGCAATTCGACGCGGCAGAGGCGGGCCTGACGCGTGCGCTGGACGAAATGGAGAAGCCGCTGGCTGATCTGGATGCGACGCTGCGCGGCGCGCTCGAGACGGCCCGGAACAAGATGCTTTACCAGATCGAGAACCTGCGCCGGAAGGCGGGACGCGCGCAGGAGACGCGGGAAGGCGTGGTGGCGGCGCACGAGGAAGCCCTGATCTCGGCTCTGTATCCAGACCGAGTGGCGCAGCAGCGCGCGTTGTGCTTTTTGCCCGTGCTGGCTTCGCGCGGGATGGGGATTCTGCGCGAGCTTCGCGTGTTCGCAAAGGAGTCGCGGGAGCAGCGGCATGAATGCATTCTGTCTTTTTGAAATGTTCGAGGCCCGCGAAGGATGAAGACTCTGCGGGTGCGGACATCGCGGCGCACGCAATTCGTGGACGTAACTCCCGAGGTGGAGAAAGTCGTGCGCGAGGCCGGCGTGAACTCCGGCGTCTGCCACGTGTATGTGCCGCACACGACGGCGGGCGTGATTGTCAACGAGCATGCCGACCCGGACGTGGCTTCAGACATAGAGGCAGCTCTGGACCGCTTGATCCCGCACAAGGGCCCGTATCGACACGCCGAGGGAAATTCCGATTCGCACATCAAGGCGATGCTCGCGGGAACGAGCCAGATCGTTTTGATCGAAGGCGGACGCCTGGCCCTAGGCCGCTGGCAAGGCATCTTCTTCTGTGAATTCGATGGGCCACGGGAGCGCAGTCTTATTGTGAAGATTCTGCCCGACGTGGTTGGCTGAAGCGGCGAGCTCGGACCGTGCGCTATTGCCTGTGTTAGAGTGAGATTCCGCTATGTCCCTCGGCGTCTACATCCAGGTCCCGTTCTGCCAGACGAAATGTACGTACTGCAATTTTCATACGGGAGTGGTGTCTCCGGCGCGATATGAGCCATATGCACACGCCGTGTGCCGGGAGATTCGCGGCTATCGTGAACTCTACGAGGCGTCGGGGATCGGCCTGCCTGAATCTTTCGCGAACGCAACGGTGGATACCGTCTATATCGGCGGCGGGACGCCGAGCTTGCTGAATCCTGAACACCTCATGCTGATGCTGAAGGCCATTCGCGAGACGTTTTCCTGCGATCTCGAGGAAATCACGCTGGAAGCAGACCCGGAAACCATTGACGAAGAGAAGGCCCGAGCATGGGCAGCGGCGAGAATCAACCGCGTCAGCTTCGGCTTACAGTCGTTTTCGGACCAGGAGCTGAAGGCCGCGGGACGCATGCACCGGCGAGCGGATATTTACCGTGCCATGCCGATTCTGCGCGCGGCGGGAATCGCCAATCTCAGCTTTGATTTGATTGCCGGGCTCCCGCATCAG
This sequence comes from Terriglobia bacterium, assembly GCA_041483755.1. GTDB lineage: Bacteria > Acidobacteriota > Terriglobia > Acidiferrales > UBA7541 > Acidiferrum. The sequence goes on from JBGPGF010000009.1 coordinate 5,744, forward strand.
ACGCGGGGGAGTTGGCGGGCGTCCGTGGAGGAACTGCTCGCGCTGGCGCCGGAGCACGTGTCGGTTTACATGCTGGAAGTGGACGAGGGAAGCCGGCTGGGGCTGGAGATTCTGCAGCAAGGGAAGCGCTACAGCGCCGGGGCGGTGCCAACAGACGACGAGATGGCGGAGTTCTACGAGTTGGCGTGTGCGGCGCTGGGTGAGGCAGGGTATCACCACTATGAGATTTCAAACTGGGCGAAGCCGGGTTTTGAATCGCGGCACAATTTAAAATACTGGCGGCGTGAACACTATCTGGGCTTTGGCGCGGGAGCACATTCGTTTTCAGGCACTGAACGCTGGGCGAATGCGCATGATGCGGCGGTGTACGCGGCCGCGATCGAACAGGGAAGGCTACCGGCGGAACAGAAGGAGATCGTTACGCGGGAGCAAGCGCTGGACGAGGAATTGTTCCTCGGATTGCGGCAGCTCAAGGGGATTGATGTGGCGCGCATCGAGAAGGACTACGGGGTCGCGCTCATGGGGCGCTTTGATCCTCTGGCTTCAGCGGGATTGATCGAGCGCGAGGGCAGCGTGGTGCGGCTCGCGCCTGCACGGTTGAGCGTGTCGAATGAAGTTTTCGTGGAATTGCTCCGATGAGCGAAATTGTGGATCTGCGCAGCGACACGGTAACGCGGCCGACCCCCGAAATGCGCCGCGCCATGGCCGACGCGGAAGTTGGTGACGACGTGTACGGCGAAGATCCGACGGTGAACCGGCTGGAGCGCCGTGCGGCGGAGATGTTCGGAAAGGAAGCGGCCCTGTTCGTGCCCTCGGGTTGCATGGGCAATCTCGTCTCGATCAAAGTGTGGACGCACCACGGCAACGAGGTGATTTGCGAAGAGCGCAGCCATACCAACCTGTATGAGCTGGCGTCCATGTCGGCCGTCGCGGGCTGCATGCCCCGCACCGTGCGGGGTGAAGACGGAATTCTTTCCTGGAAGCAGATTTCGGCGGCCATACGTCCAAAGATTTATTACGACTCGCAGACCGCGCTGGTATGCCTGGAGAACACGCACAACATGGCGGGTGGCACGGTCTATCCGACGGCGACCGTTGAAGAAATCTGCGACCGCGCGCACGAGGCGGGATTAAAGGTGCATCTCGACGGCGCGCGGATTTTCAACGCCGCAGCGGCCCTCGGCGAAAACGTTTCAGCCATGACGCGCAGATGCGATTCCGTGATGTTCTGCCTGTCGAAGGGACTGGGCGCGCCCGTGGGGTCGTTGGTGGTGGGGTTGGCCGCGTTTATTGAGCAGGCTCGCGTGTATCGCAAGATGTTCGGAGGCGGGATGCGCCAGGCAGGCGTGCTCGCCGCGGCGGGACTGATCGCTTTGGAAAAATCACCAGCACGGCTGGGGGAAGACCACGCGAATGCGCGCAGGCTTGCGGATGGAATTGCGCGGATTCGCGGGCTGAAAATCAATCCCGCAAGCGTGCGCACGAACATCGTGATTTTCAATTGCGAAGCGAGGGGAAAGACCGCAGCCGAAATCTGCGAGCTGCTGCGGCCGCACGGGATTCTGGCGCTCGATACGGACAAATACGTGGTCCGGTTTGTGACGCATTGCGACGTAAACCGCGCCGGGACCGAGCGCGCGCTCCAGGTTTTGCAAAACGTTTTGTCTATCTAGGAGGAACGCATGTTTGGATATTCCGGACGATGGATGATCACGCTTGCCGCTGCTGTGCTGGCGGTGAGTCTCGCGCCGCGCTTGCCAGCGCAGAGCGTGGCCAAAGCCCAAGCGGCGGCCGCGAAGCCAACCGTGCCCGAAGCGAAGGCATTTCTGGACGACGCGGAATCCCGTTTGCTCGATCTGGGAGTCAAAGCCTCCCGCGCGGCCTGGGTGCACTTGAACTTCATCACCGACGATACGGAGCAAATTGACGCGGACGCCAGCGAGGCGCTGAGCACGCTGCTCACCCAATTGGCCACCGATGCGCACCGGTTCGATGCGCTGAAGCTGCCCGAGGACCTTTCACGCAAGATGCTCCTGCTGAAACTCTCCACGGACTTCCCCGCGCCGCACAGCCCAGCGGAACAGAAGGAGCTTGCTCAGGTGGCGGCGTCACTGGCGGGTGATTTTGGGAAAGGGAAGTGGTGCCCCGAAGGCGAAAAGGGCAAGTGTGACGACATCACCGCAATCACGAAAATCATGGCCACCAGTCGCGATCCGGAGGAGTTGAAGCGCGCGTGGGTCGGCTGGCACGCCATTGGAGCGCCGATGCGCCAGCGCTACCAGCGGCTGGTGGAGCTTGGCGACAAGGGTTCGCGTGAGCAGGGCTATCCCGATGCCGGCGTGTACTGGCGGTCGAGATACGACATGCCCGCGGGCCAGTTTGCTAAAGAAGTGGACCGACTTTGGGAGCAACTTCGCCCGCTCTATCTGTCGCTGCACGCCTACGTGCGCGGGCAGCTCGTCAAAAAATATGGTCCCAGCGTGGTTCCGCCCAACGGCCCGATTCCCGCGCATCTGCTCGGGAATATCTGGAGCCAGGAGTGGAACAACATATTTCCGCTAATGGACGCGCCAAAGACGGCGCAGGCGTACGACTTGACGGAAATTCTAAAAGCACGCAACACGGATGCGCGCGGCATGGTGCGCTACGGAGAAAACTTCTTCGTGTCGCTGAGCTTCGCGCCGTTGCCGAAAACTTTTTGGGAGCGCTCGCTCTTTACGAAGCCCGCGGACCGTGACGTCGTCTGCCACGCCAGCGCGTGGGACATTGATAGCCAGAGCGACCTGCGCATCAAAATGTGCATCCAGCCGACGGAAGAAGACTTCACCACGATCCATCACGAGCTGGGCCACAATTTCTACCAGCGCGCCTACAGCCGCCAGCCCGTGCTTTTCCAGGGCAGCGCGAACGACGGCTTCCACGAAGCCGTGGGCGACACGATCGCGCTCTCCGTCACCCCGGAATACCTGAAACAGATCGGGCTGATTGATGCCGTGCCACCGGCTTCGGGCGACATCGCGTATCTTCTGAATCAGGCGCTGGAGAAAGTGGCGTTTCTCCCGTTCGGACTGCTCGTGGACAAGTGGCGCTGGGGAGTGTTTTCCGGCGACACTCCGCCGAGCGAGTACAACAAGGCTTGGTGGGAATTACGCCTCAAGTACCAGGGAGTCGCCCCGCCGGCGGCGCGCACCGAGGCCGACTTCGATCCGGGCGCGAAGTTCCACGTTCCCGGGAATGTTCCGTACATGCGCTATTTCCTGGCGCGAATCCTGCAATTCCAGTTTCAGCGCGCTCTGTGCCGCGAGGCCGGCTTCGCCGGGCCGTTGCATCGCTGCTCGATATGCGCGAACAAGGCGGCCGGCGCGAAGCTGAACAAGATGCTGGAGATGGGGCAGAGCCGGCCGTGGCCGGACGCGCTGGAAACGCTTTCGGGCGAACGCCAGATGGATGCCACGGCGATTGCGGACTATTTCACGCCGCTGAAGACGTGGCTGGATGAGCAAAACCGGCTGAACCACTACCCAGTGGGCTGGTAGGGGCCGTGGTATAAATAAAACGTTGTTGAACTGCAGCCTGGATCCATAGGACCGGCCCGCAATGGATTTCACTTACACCGAGGAGCAGCAGCATCTCCGCCGGAGCGTGCGCGAATTCGCCGAGGGCGAAATCGCGCCGCACGTCATGGAGTGGGACGAGGTGTCCCATTTTCCAATCGAGATTATTCCCAACCTGGCGCAGATGGGCCTGCTCGGCGTCATCTTCCCGGAAAAATACGGCGGCAGCGGCCTCGGCTACATCGAATATGCGATTGCCATCGAAGAGCTGTCGCGCGTGGATGGCTCGGTCGGTTTAACCGTCGCGGCGCACAATTCGCTTTGCAGTAATCACATCTACAAATTCGCGACCGAAGCGCAGCGGCAGAAATATCTGGTGCCGCTGGCGCATGGCAAAAAGATCGGTGCGTGGTCGCTGACCGAGCCGGAGGCAGGCTCCGATGCGGGCGGCACGCGCACGACTGCGGTGCGCAGCGGCGGCGGCTGGGTTCTGAACGGTGCGAAGACATTTACGACGAACGGCCACTACGCGGATGTATGCGTGGCCATGGCGGTGACAGATAAGGCCAAGAAATCGCACGGCATTTCGGCCTTCATTGTGGAAAAGGGGACGCCCGGATTCCGGCCCGGGAAAAAGGAAAACAAGCTGGGGATGCGCGCCAGCGACACTTCCGAGGTGATTTTCACGGATTGCCGCGTGCCAAGCGATAATTTGCTTGGCGCCGAGGGCGAAGGATTCATCAACAGCCTGCAGATTCTCGATGGCGGGCGCATTTCGATCGCGGCGCTCGCGCTGGGCATGGCGCAGGGGGCGTTCGAGGCGGCCACGCGTTACGCCAAGCAGCGCAAGCAGTTCGGCCGCGCCATCGCGGAATTCCAGGCCATTCAGTTCAAGCTGGCGGAAATGGCCACGGAGATCGAGGCCGCGCGCCTTTTGGTTTACCAGGCGGCGTGGCTGGCGGATCGCAAGGATGCGCGTTTTACGCGCGAATCGAGCATGGCGAAACTGTACGCCAGCGAAGTGGCCGTGCGCGTCGCCAACGAGGCAGTGCAGATTCACGGCGGCTACGGCTTCATCAAGGATTATCCCGTGGAAAAGTTCTACCGGGACGTGAAGCTCTGCACCATCGGCGAGGGCACCAGCGAAATCCAGAAACTCGTGATCGCGCGCCAGCTTCTCGGCGCCAAATAATGGAATAATGCGAGAATGCATTCCTTTGGCTGCGCCCTGGAGCAGGAGCGGCATGTCTCTGCCCGTTGAGAAAAAGGTTCCGCGCATCGAGCGGTGGGCCGAGCAGGTCCGCGCGGGCGATGTGCGCGCCGTCTCCCGCGCCATCACCGCCATCGAAAATCAAGAACCGGAAGCGGAAGAGCTTCTACGGCGGGTGTTTGCAACCACAGGCAAGGCGCATCTCACCGGAGTGACGGGCGCGCCCGGAACCGGGAAAAGCACTCTGGTGGACCGCCTCGCGGCGCACTATCGCACGCGGAACGAGAAAGTCGGAGTCATCGCTGTTGACCCGACCAGCCCGTTCACCGGCGGAGCCATTCTCGGCGACCGCATTCGAATGCAAGGGCACGCGGGCGACGCGGGGATTTTTATTCGCTCGATGGCCACGCGGGGTTTTCTGGGCGGGCTGGCGCGGACCACGGCGGACGTGGCGCTGCTGCTAGATGCAGCAGGCAAGCAGCAGGTCCTGATCGAGACGGTCGGCGTCGGCCAGGATGAAGTCGAGATCGTCCGTCTGGCGGATTGCGTGATTGTTCTTCTGGTGCCGGGCCTCGGCGACGACATTCAGAGCATGAAAGCGGGCCTGATGGAGATTGCGGACATATTTGTGCTAAACAAGGCCGACCGGGAGGGCATAGACCGGTTGGAGCAGCAGCTTCAGGCCATGCTAGCGCTGGCGCCGCGGGATGGCTGGCAGCCGCCCGTCGTGCGAACCGTGGCTACGGAAGGCAAGGGGATTGATGCGCTGGCGGCGAAAATCGAAGAATTTCACGTACTCTTTGCGGCAAGCCCGGAAATTCCCCGGAAACGCGCGGAGCATTGGAAGCACCGCTTGCTCGAGATGATCGAGAACCGGCTGGTGGAGCGTGCTCTTGCGGGGAGCGACGGACGTGCCCTGCTCGATGCACTCGCCGAGGAAGTGGCCGCGCGAAGGAAGGACCCATTTAGTGCGGTTGAAGAGATTCTGGCCAGGACCGGCCGGTAGAGCTCAGGAGACGAATCGCATGGCGATCAGGAAAGCCAAGTCTAGGAAAGCGCGCGCGGCGGCGCCGCGGGCGCAAATTGGAATCATCGGGGGGAGCGGGTTGTATTCGATGGCCGGGCTCGGCGATGCCCGTGAAGTGCGCATTCGCACGCCATTCGGCGACCCCTCCGACGCGCTCGTTCTGGGGACGCTGGAAGGGAAGCGCGTGGCGTTTCTGGCGCGCCACGGGCGCGGCCACCGGCTTCTTCCGGGCGAAATCAATTTCCGCGCCAATATTTACGCCATGAAACTGCTCGGCGTGGAGCGAATCATCTCCGTCAGCGCCGTCGGTTCGCTGCAGGAAGAACTGCGGCCGATGGAGTTTCTGATTCCGGATCAGTTTTACGACCGCACGAAACACCGCGTCTCAACCTTCTTCGGCCAGGGACTCGTCGCGCACGTAGGCTTCGACAAGCCGGTCTGCGGCGAGCTTTCGGGAGTACTAGGCGACGCCTGCGACGCGAGCCGGGTGAAGGTGCATCGCGGCGGAACGTATATTTGCATCGAGGGCCCGCAGTTCTCGACGCTGGCCGAGGCGCAGGTGCACCGCCAGATGCGCTTCCAGGTCATCGGCATGACCAACGTCACCGAAGCGAAACTCGCCCGCGAGGCGGAAATGTGTTACGCCACCGCGGCCATGATCACGGATTACGATTGCTGGCACCCGGAACACGCCTCGGTCACGGTGGAGCAGATCATCGGAAACTTGAACAAGAACGCGGAAAGCGCGCAGCGCGTACTGCGCGAAGCCGTCCGCGCCGTGCCTGCCTCGCGCGGGTGCCATTGCGGATCCGCGTTGAAGCACGCGTTGATTACCGACCCGAAGGTCATTCCCGCGGCAGCGAAAAAACGCCTCGCGGCGATCGTCGGAAAATATTTGGTTTAGACATTTCATCGAAGGAGGACGCGTGGCGCTTCTCGTTGTCGGTTCGGTCGCGTTTGACGGTATCGAAAGTCCCTACGGCAAAGTGGAGCGCGCGCTGGGCGGCGCGGCAACCTATTTCGCCGTGGCCGCCAGCTTTTTCACGCAGGTTCACCTGGTCGGCATCGTGGGGGATGACTTCTCGGAGAAGGATGCCGATATCTTCCGAGGACGTCGAATTGATGTCGCCGGACTCGAACGCGCTCCTGGAAAAACATTTTTCTGGTCGGGCCGCTATTCGCAGAACCTGAACGAGCGGCTCACGCTGGTCACGGAGCTGAACGTTTTTGCGGACTTCCGTCCACGCCTGCCGGAAAAGTACCGCTCGGCGCAGTACGTCTTCCTCGCCAATATCGCTCCGGGCCTGCAACTATCGGTCCTGAAGCAGGTCAAGAAGAAGCCCAAGCTGGCCGCGCTGGACACCATGAATTACTGGATCGCGGGCAGCAACGCCGAGTTGCGCGAGACGCTGCGCCACGTGGACATACTGATGATCAACGATTCAGAGACGCGCGAACTTTCGAGCGAACACAACCTGCTCCGCGCGGCCAAGCACATCTTCAAGATGGGTCCCAAAACCCTGATCGTGAAGCGCGGGGAATACGGCGCCATGATGGTGGATCGCCACGGCGTCTTTTGCGTTCCGGCGTTTCCGCTGGAGGAGCCGCACGATCCCACCGGCGCGGGCGACACGTTTGCCGGCGGCTTTATGGGCTATCTGGCGGGCAGCGGAATGCAAAATGATGCCGCCCTGCGCCGCGCCATGGTGTACGGCTCGGTAATGGGCAGCTTCACGGTGGAAAAATTCGGCCTGGACCGCCTGCGCACGCTCAAGAAAAGCGAGATTACTGCCCGGGCGCGCCATTTTGCAAAACTGACACAATTCTCGCTGTAGCGCTGTAGAATCGCGCTGGGCAGGGGATTCCGTGATGCTTCCGACGACCACCATCTTTTTCCGGCTGGGGCTGGCTGCGCTTTGCGGCGTGGCCATCGGCGTCGAGCGCGACATCCATCATCGCCCCGCCGGGATGCGCACAAGCCTGTTCGTCTGCATGAGCGCGGCGCTCTTCACGATTCTCTCCGGAGAAATCGCGCACATTTTCGGCGACGTTGGCTCCACGCGCATCGTTTCCAATCTGCTCCCAGGCATCGGTTTTCTCGGCGCCGGCGCCATCATTCGCGACCGGGGAAGTATCGTCGGCCTAACCACTGCGGCCACGATTTTTGTGGAGACAGCCCTCGGCATGGCCATTGGAGTCGGGCTATACGCCGTGGGATTGTTCACCCTGGGCATCGTTCTGTTCTCGCTTGTGGTTTTGGGCTGGGCGGTGAAGCGTTTTCACGAAAAAGAACGTGTCGAAGGGCGCCACGAATGAGCCCGGATGCGCGGCCTGCTTCCGCAAGCCATTCACCGAAGACCCTGCGCAAGCCCAAGGCTCTGAAGCCCGGAGCGCGCCTATCCGTGGTTTCTCCCGCGTCTCCCGGCGACGAAAGCAGGACGGAAGCTGGGTTGGCGGAATTGCGGCGCTTGGGATTTACAGTCGTGCGGCCTGGAGAGTCCGGGTCCTTTGGCTATTTCGCGGCCCCCGGGACCGACAGGCGCGAGGAATTCCTCACCCAGCTTCGCAATGCCAAAGTCGAAGGATTGATCGCGCTCCGCGGCGGGTATGGCTCAAACTATCTGCTCGATGGCCTGAATCCCGATGCGCTTGCCGCACCCAAATGCCTGGTAGGCTTTAGCGACCTCACGTCGCTCCAGATTTTCCTGTGGGAGCGCTGCGGGTGGATCACTTTTTACGGACCGATGGTCGCGGCGGGTTTCGATGCCGCTGCCGGGTCGCCGCGAGGTTTCGACGAGGTTTCCCTTCGCCGCGCGGTGAGCGAGACCAGGAGCGGATGGACGCTCGCCCTGCACGGAGAGACCATGACGGCGGGTGAGACGGAGGGGCGACTGCTAGGTGGTTGCCTGACGCTCCTGGAAGCGACTATCGGAACCCCGTGGGAACTAAATACCAATGGAGCGATTCTCGTTCTGGAAGACCGCGCCATGAAGCCCTACCAAGTGGATCGCGTGCTGATGCACTTGAAGCAGGCGGGCAAGCTGGCGGGCGTGCGCGGAATTGTTTTCGGTGATTTCCCGGAATGCGCGCCGCCCGTTCCGGGGAGTTGGACCGTGGCGGACGTTTGCCGCCGCGTTTTGGGCGGGCTGGGCATACCGATCGTATGGGGCGCTCCCGTCGGCCACACGGAGCGGCCCATGCTGACCCTGCCGCTCGGTGTTTCCGCCCGGCTGCGAGCTGAAGGCGCGGGCACGCTGGAAATCTTGGAACCGGCCGTGGTCGAATAATTGAGTGATGAGCGAAGCGAAACATATTCACCTTCTTGGGATCGGCGGCTCCGCGATGGCGCCGGTTGCGGGAATGCTGCGCGAGCGCGGATTTCGCGTCACGGGTTCGGACAGCGGTGTCTATCCGCCGGCTTCCACGCTCCTCGATGGCTTAGGCATCGCCCATTTCCATTCCTTCGATGCGGCGCATCTCGATCCCGCCCCCGATTTGGTGGTGATCGGAAACATCATCGCGCGCGGCAATCCCGAGCTGGAAGAAGTCCTCGCCCGTAAGATTCCTTATCGCTCGATGGCCCAAGCCATCGAGGACTTTTTCCTTCCGGGAAAGCACTCCATCGTCGTAAGTGGAACCCACGGCAAAACGACAACGACCGCGCTGCTCGCCTGGATTTTTCACTCCGCAGGGCGTCGCCCCGATTTTCTGGTCGGTGGCATCGCCGAGAATTTCGGCAAGAGCTACGGCCTGGGGGGCGGGGAGGACTTCATCATCGAGGGCGACGAGTACGAGACGGCGCTCTTCGATCGCGGGCCGAAATTCTTTCACTACCACCCCGATGACCTCGTGCTGACCTCGCTCGAATTCGACCACGCGGATATCTACGTGGATTTTCCGGCGTATGAACTGGCTTTTAAGCGCCTCGTCAATCTCGTTCCGCGCAACGGCCGCGTCGTCTTCTGGGGCGACACCGAGGATTCGAGTCCGGCCATTCGCCGCGCCACGGAGAAGGCATTCTGCGCGGTCGAGACATATGGCTTTAGCGAAGGCAACGACTGGCTGGCGGGCGATTTGATGATGGAGGGCGAGTTCACCCGATTCCGCGTGGCGCATCGCGGCAAAGAGTTCGGCGAGTTTTCGCTTGCGGCCAGCGGACGTCACAACGTCCTCAATTCGCTCGCGGCAATTGCCGTTGCGCATGGCCGCGGCATTTCCTATGAATCGCTGACCGGTGCGCTGGAAACTTTCCGCAGCGTGCGACGCCGCATGGAAGTGAAAGGGGAAGTAGGCGGCGTGCTGGTCGTGGATGATTTCGCGCACCATCCGACGGCCGTGCGCGCCACGATCGAAGCCGCGAGGTTGCGATGGCCGGGCCGGCGGCTGTGGGCGCTGCTCGAGCCGCGGTCAAACTCGATGCGGAGGCGCGTCTTCCAGGAAGCGCTGCCCCGGGCGCTGGCATTGGCGGACCGCGTCGTGCTGGGCGGCGTATTTCGCGCGCAGCAGATTGGCGATGAGGAGCGCCTCTCGCCGGAGTCGGTGGCCGAGAGCGTGCGAGCGCTTGGCAAGGACGCACGCGTCTTTCCCAGCGCCAGCGCGATGGCCGAGACCCTGACCGCGGAGGTAAAGCCTGGCGACTTGCTGGTGGTGATGTCCAACGGCAGCTTCGACGGGCTTTGCGAGAAGCTGCTGAGCAAGCTGGGCCAGGCACAGAAGCGCCCGGCGGAGGCCATTCGTTCGTGAGGCTCCGGACCCGGCTGGCCCTGAGGTGTCTGCCTGCTCTTCTCGGATTGCTCCTGTTTTCGGGTGTTGTCCCCCCTGCCCGGGCGACGATTCGGTATTCCATCTCTGTAGAACATCCCGAGCGGCATCTCTTCCACGTCGAAATGCGGATTCCTGATGTTGCGGGCGAAGTGACTGTGCAGATGCCCGCATGGAACACGCTCTATCAGATTCGCGACTTCAGCAGCCACGTCCAGCAGGTCGAGGCCTTTGCGGGCGATCGCCCGGTGCCCATCGAGAAACTCGACAAACTAACTTGGCGAATCCAAGGGAAGGGAACGATCACTATTCGCTATGCAACGTACTGGGATGAGCCGGGGCCCTTCGCCTCGCAGTTGAATGCCGCGCATGCGTTCCTGAATCCTGCGATGGTTTTGCTCTATGTTCCCGCTCGCCGCGGAGAGCCTGTCTCGCTTACGATTGGCTTCGTGACGGGTGTTTGGAGCGACGGCACGGGATCGTCACTACAGACGGTGGAGCGGATGGGTGCTTTCGAGGGTCTCCTTTTCGCCGCCGATTCCTATGACGCGCTCGCGGACGCGCCCATCGAGATCGGGCCGATACGCCAATTCAACCTTTCCGGCAATTTGTCGCACATCCACGTGGCCGTCCACGGCGACAACTGGAAGCAGGAGCGCGTCGCCGGCGCGCTGCAGAAAATCTGCGCTTATGAGCTGAATCTCATGGGTGGCGCGCCGTTTCAGGATTACACATTTCTGTTGCACATCGGCGGCGCCACCCGCGGTGGCGGCGGAATGGAACACGCCAATTCCACGGCCATTTCGGTGCCGTCCGAGGATTATCTGTTCAACGTAGCCGCGCACGAGTTTTTCCATCTGTGGAACGTCAAACGCATTCGTCCGGCCACGCTCGATCCGGTGGATTATGCGAAAGAGGAATTCACGCGCGCGCTCTGGTTTGCCGAGGGCGTCACGAATACCTATGCGTCGTATACCATGGTGCGGACCGGGCTGTGGACAAAGGACCAATTCTTGGAGGACCTCTCCGCGCAGATCGCCGGAATTGAATCCCGTCCGGCGAACCGCTGGCAGAGCGCCGAGCAGTCCAGCCTCGACGCCTGGTTCGAGAAATATCCGCTCTACAATCGGCCCGGCTTCAGCGTTTCGTACTACGCGAAAGGGCAAATTCTCGGCGTCTTGCTGGACATTCTGATCCGCGACCGAACAGACAATGCAAAGAGCCTCGATGACGTCCTGAGAGCGATGAACACAGAGTTCGCCCAGAAGGGCAAATCGTATCGCGACAGCCTCGACGTTCGCCTTGCCGCGGAGCGCGTAGCGGGTGGGTCCCTACAGGAGTTTTTCGAGCGTTATGTCGCAGGCACTGACCCGTTCCCCTATGGCGCGATTCTGCCCCTGGCTGGGTTGGAGCTGCGGTCGGCTTCGCGCAGCGGTGCGGCTCTGGGATTCGTTCTTGACCGGGCTGCCGATGGACGAGCCATCGTCACGGACCTTGACCCGGATAGCGCTGCGGCGAAAGCCGGGTTGCAGGACGGCGACGTGATCCTGCGCTGGAACGATAGCGACCCGCCACAATGGATTTCTAGCTGGCTCGGGGAGCATCGCGCCGGGGACAAACTTCGCCTCAAGGTTCGCCGCGATGCAAAAGAGGTGGCCCTCGACGTGCGCCTTGGCGAAACGACGGAGACGCTCTGGCAGGTTGTGGAGGCAGCTTCCGTGAACGAGAAGGCCAAGCGCATCCGCAACGGCCTCCTGCACGGCGTAACGGAGAGCGCGGCGCCGCCGCATTGAGACGAGGCACACGTTCCACTTGACCTAAGCTCCGGGATTCGAGAAAGTTCCGCCATTCAATGATTCGCACTCTGTTTGTCGCGGCGTTTCTCTCCCTCTACGCCATCGTTGTGGGGCTGCCGGTGCTGCTCTATTCGCTGGCCACGGGCAGTGCAAAGCTCGTCTATCGCGTTGGCGTGGGCGGCGTCATGTTTGTTGTGCGCATGGTGGGAGTCAAGATTCGCGTGGAAGGCTTGGAGAATGTCCCCCCTGGTGTCTGCCTGTTCGTGGCCAATCACACCAGCTCGGCCGACGCGCCCGCGATAGTTGGTTCGATTCCCCGGCAGGTCGCGATCTTGTTGAAGCAATCCCTGTTTCGAGTGCCCATCGCTGGCCAGGCCTTCCGCTTGGCGCACTTTGTTCCTGTGGACCGATTCAATCACGAATCGGCGGTGCAAAGCCTGGAACGCGCCACGGAAGCCCTTCGCGCCGGCACCTCGTTCCTGATCTACCCCGAAGGGACGCGCAGCCCGGACGGGCGCCTGCAAGCGTTCAAGAAAGGCGCGGTCGTCATGGCCATCAAGGCCGGAGTGCCCATCGTTCCCATTGCCTGCGCCGGCGCTCATCGCGTGATGGAGAAACGCTCGCTCGTCATTCATCCCGGCGAGATCGTCGTGCGCTTCTGCCCGCCGATTGACGCCTCGCGCTACACGGTTGAGCAGCGCGATGAATTAATCGCCGTCGTGCGCGCGGCTTTGGCGGAGGGTCTGCCGGAGGAGCAGCGGCCGCTGAACCTGCCCGTCGTCACTTCAGGTTAAGCTTTTTGCAGGGTGCGGACTTGCTCTTCCAATTCGCGCAGGCGGCGCTGCATTTCCGGAAGACGATGCTGCGCGGCGATGATTTTTAGCCACAAGCGATTCTCCACGACCGGCGACCCGGAATACATTTTCCCTCCCGGAAGATCATCGCGAAAACCGCTCTGTCCCGTGATGACAATGCCGTCGCCGATGGACGCATGCCCCGCGGAACCCACTTGCCCGGCAAGGATGCAATCGCGCCCGATTTTCGTCGAGCCGGCCAGCCCCACTTGCCCGCAGAGCAGCGAATTTTCGCCCACTTGCGAAGCGTGGCCGACGACAACCAGATCGTCGAGCTTCGCTCCGCGGCGAATGCGGGTCTCACCCACCGTCGCGCGGTCCACGCACGCGTTGGCTTGAATTTCCACGTCATCTTCCAATACCGCCGGCCCGGACTGCACCATCTTGTACCACAGCCCATCGGCTTGCTTGGCAAACCCGAACCCGTCGCCGCCAATAACGACGCCATTTTGCAGCGTCACGCGATTGCCGATGCGGCAGTGCTCACGGATGACGGAATGCGCATGGGCGAAGAAATCGTCTCCGATCCGCGCCCCGCGATAGATCGTCACGAAGCTGTGCAGCACGGCGTTGCCGCCGATCTGCGCGTCTTCGTCCACAAAACAATAGGGCCCGATGTGCGCATTTGCGCCGATCCGGGCGGTCGCGGCAATCACCGCCGTCGGGTGAATCCCCGGCGCGTACGGCGGAGCCTGATAAAAAAACTCAATCGCTTTGGCGAAGGCCAGATAGGGATTTGACGTGCGCAGTGCAGCCAACGGAGCAGCGCCAGGCTCGCGGGCAATCACCGCGCCTTCTTGGACGAAAATGGCCGATGCCCGCGTGGTTCGCAGGAAGGCATAGTATTTTCGGTTGGCGAGGAAGGTGATCTGCCCCGGCCCCGCCGCTTCCATCCCGGCGACGCCCGTGATCTCGAGTTCCGGCGGCCCGTCGAGCCGGCAGCCCAGCTTCTGCGCAATCTCAGCCAGATTCATGTGCATCACTCCTTGAATTCAAAGCGAGTCTCGCACACCGGGAGCGGGGAAGTACAGATGGCAGGCAAACGCTATTCGCTGAACAGGCGCGGCTGCGCCAGAGAAGCGGCTGCGGCGGGCTTGCGCCGTGCAATCCCCACGACGCCCAGTACGGTCAGTTCGGCGAGCGCGGCGCGGGGAACAAAGATGCGATCGGTCGAGGAGTTCATGTCGGGCGGGGTGATTTGCACGCCGTTATCGAGAAGCGACAAAAGGTCGTTGGGAACCACGCCTTCCAGCGTCTCGCCATCTTTGTAGCGCAAGCGCACCCACAAGCCGTCCAGCTTCGGCCGGCTTAGAAAGGCTTTGCGCTCCGGCTCGAAATCATCGGAAAAATCTCGCACAAAATAGATCGAGCGCACCCGCTCAAGTGGAATTTCTTGATGCTCTCCCTCGGGAGTGAGCACGTCAATTGGGTCGGCCTGCCCCAGGCGCGTGGGATTCAAATAGCCGCGCAGGGGTCGCTTGTCGGAAAGAACGACCACGACCTTCTTGTGCGTAGAGGCTGGGGCGCGAGTTTTCAAGGTAGAGGGCTTCTGGGCGCTGACGAACGTCAAATTTGCCAATTTTCGTCGAGTATGTTATGTTAAGCTCGTTTTCCTGTCAAGTCATTGTTTTTACTAGGGTTAGGCCCCCTGGAGCACCGCCAATTGACGGACAAAAAGCAGATCCTCAAGTCGGCCTCGGTCATTTCCCTGGTCACCATCCTCAGCCGCATTCTAGGCTATGTGCGCGACCAGCGGACCACTTTACTTCTCGGCACTTCCCACATCGCCGACTCCTTCTTCCTCGCGTACCGCATTCCAAACATGTTTCGGAGGCTGGTCGGCGAAGGCGCCATGACCGCCTCCTTCATTCCCGTTTTCACTTCCTATATGGCGGAGAAGTCGAAGGAAGAGGTCTGGGAATTCGCCAACCGGCTTTTCTGGACTCTGGCGATGGTGCTTGCCGGCCTCACCGTGCTGGGCATGGTCTTTTCGCCCTGGGTGGTGGGGGCCTTCACGGCGGCCTCGGGCGGGCAGGCCAATTGGAACGAAGCAGTCTCCCTGAATCGCATCCTATTCCCGTACATTTTCTTCGTTGGCTTGGCCGCTTTGGCCATGGCCATCTTGAACTGCTTTCACGTTTTCGGGCTGCCTGCGGCCACTCCTGTTGTCTTGAATATCGCCATCATCACGTTTTCCGTGGCGGCGGTGTGGAAGCACTTCCGCGAACCCGCGGTATCACTCGCGGTTGGTGTGCTCATTGGCGGATCGTTGCAATTGTTGATGCAGGTGCCGCTATTGATCCAGAAGGGCATGCATTTCAATTTCGGGATTTCGTTTACCCATCCTGGAATCCGGTCCGTGGCGAAGCTGATGGTGCCGCGCTTTTTTGCCATCGGAATCGTGCAGGTCAATCTTTTTGTGGACACATTCTTTGTGAACTCATCCCGCATGCCGCCTGGAAGCCTCACGGCGCTGTACGTGGCCGACCGCGTGATGGAACTTGTCTTGGGGGGCTACGCCATCGCCGTGGCCACCGCCATTCTGCCCATGATGTCGCGCCAGGCTGCGGCAAAGGATTACACCGCGCTGAAGCAGACGCTGGCCTTCTCCGTGCGCCTCGTTTCCTTTATCACCATTCCGGCCGCGCTGGGCCTGATGATCATGCGCGAACCCATTATCCGCGTGCTCTTCCAACACGGCGAGTTCGTGGCGGAGTCCACCCGGCTGACGGCGCGCGCGTTGCTCTATTACTCGGTGGGGCTTCCGACATTCGCCATGGTGAAGCTGATTGTTCCGGCGTTCTACTCCACGCGCGACACCAAGACGCCGGTCATGGTCGCTTTGATCTCCCTGGTGCTCAATATCCTTCTCAATACTTTTTTCCTGCTCTATCTCTTCAAGCGGGTCCAGAACGGGGGGCCGGCGCTGGCCACCGCCTTGGCCAGCTTCGTGGACGTTTTTGCCTTGTTTGCCATCTTTCGCTGGCGCTACGGCCGCATGGGAACCATGCAAATCCTGCGATCCTTGGCGAAGATCAGTCTGTGCTCGGCCATCATGGGAGTGGCTTGCTGGTTCGGGGTCCACTACACCCAGTTCACGCTGCACGCGCGCTTTCTGACGCAGGTAGGTATATTTACGGCCATGATACTTGGTGCGGCGGCGCTCTATTTGGGGCTCGCTTGGATCTTCCGGTGCCACGAAATTGAGGAAGTCTACGGAATCGCGATTCGCCGCCAGCCCGTGGCCGAAGCCGGTTACTTGGAGCCATGATGGAAGTTTCTGCCGCCATTTCGGGATTTTTGACGCACGTGCGAGTCGAAAAGGGACTCTCCGTCAATACCGTCTCCGCGTACAAACGCGACCTCCAGAAGTTTCAGGCCTTCGCCCAGAAGTCCAAGCTCACAATGGAGCAGGTTGCCCGCGAGGACGTTGTGGATTTTCTCGCCGGCCTCTACCGGCAGAAGCTCGAGAGCCGGACCGTGGCGCGGCATCTGGTCACCATCCGCAACTTTTTTCGATTTGCGCAAACGCAGGAGTTCATCCCCGCCGATCCCTCCGCAAATCTGGAGTCGCCCAAGATTCGGCGTTCCTTGCCGGGTTATCTCCGCCTCGAGGAAGTCGAACGGCTGCTCGAGCAGCCCGACGCATCCACGCCTGCGGGGTTGCGCGACCGCGCCATGCTCGAAGTGCTCTATTCCACCGGGCTGCGCGTCTCCGAACTGATCGGTCTGCGGATGAGCGATGTGGACTTCAAGGTGGGGTGCATCCGGTGTATCGGGAAAGGCGACAAGGAGCGTATTGTTCCGGTGGGCCGCAAGGCGCTGAGCATGGTCGAGAGGTACCTTCGCGATGCCAGGCCGAAACTCCTGGGCAGGGCGCGCCTGGCCGTCAGTGCTTCTCTATTCGTGAACCGCCGCGGCGGGCCGTTGAGCCGCGTGGGCGTCTGGAAGATTCTCTCCGCCTATGGGCGGCGCGCCGGATTGCGCGTGCCCCTGACTCCCCACATGCTGCGGCACAGCTTCGCCACGCACTTGCTGGAAGGCGGAGCGGACCTGCGCTCCGTGCAGCTCATGCTGGGCCATGCGGATATTTCCACCACGCAGATTTACACGCACGTGGTCGAGGAGCGGTTGAAGCAGATTTACAAGGCACATCACCCGCGCGCATAGCCGCGCGGAACGTCGAGAACCGATTCCGCATTCCAGCCGCCGCGTCCGGGGCCGGGAATCGGGAACATAAGGAGAGCGATGCCAGACTATATGTTTTTGCTCGAAAGCCGGCTTTCGCCGGAACAGCGCGCTGTTTTGCTCCGCGTGCAGGAACTGGCCGCGGCCCTGGGTTTCAACGTATATCTCACGGGCGGCACGGTGCGTGACCTCATTACCGGAGCGCCGTTGCGCGATCTGGACTTCACCGTCGAGGGAAATCCGTCGAAACTCGCGCGCGAAATGGAAAAGGGTGGAGCGAAGATCCGCTATGAGGACGAACGGTTCCGGCACGTTGAGCTGATCTTTGCCGGCGATTGCGATGGCAGCATCGCCGCGGCGCGCGACGATTTTTACGTTCGCCCGGGGACCAGGCCCGAAATCCGCTGGTCCACGATCATGGAAGATCTGCGAAGGCGCGATTTTTCCTTAAACGCCATCGCCCTCTCATTGAATTCGGCTTCGCGAGGTCTCCTGCTGGATCCCACCAACGGCCTCTCCGATGTCGAGCGCTGCGAGGTGCGCGCGCTGACGATCCATAGCTTTACGAATCAACCAGTGCGCCTGCTCCGGGCGCTTCGCTATGCGGCGCGCATGGGGTACAAGCTGGAACAGCGCACCCAGGAATGGTTTGAGTTGGCCATGGAGCGCGATCTCCACCACACCATCGCGCCGAACGATGCGGGAGAGGAACTTCACCACGTTGCGCGAGAGGACCGGCCCTCGGCCGTTTTGAAACTTTGGGAGAGTCACGGCGTTCTCGAGGCGCTCCATCCCCTGCTCGCCAAGCGGCATCCCGACCACGAAGCGATCTCGCGGCTCAATAAGGTCCGCGACGACTTGTTGGGAGCCGGGCTTCGCCCGCGTCTGGGAGACGCGATGCTGGCGGCCATTCTCGGCCGCTTGAAATCGCGCGAGCAGAGTGCGGTCCTGGGAAAGCTTGGATTCCGTTCGGCGGAGGCGGATGCCGTCCTCGGCCTTGAAGATGCCGCCCTGCGCACGCAGAAGGAACTGACAGGGAGGCGCGCGAATGTGCCCATTGACGCCTATCGCCTCCTGCAAAAGACCCCGCTCGAACACCTGGCTTATATCCTCGCGGAATCTTCGAATTCGAAAGCGCTCTCAAAAATTCGCGCCTATCTTCAGAAATGGCGGCCCACGCGCTCGGTCCTCCAAGGTGTCGCGGCGGAGCTCGAAACACTGGGTCTTGCCCGCGGACCGAAATTCGATGCGGTCATCGAACAGATGTTTGCGCTTCAGCTCACCGGCAAGGGAAAGGCGCCGGAAGACCGCTTGAAGATTTTGCGCAAGTTGTCGGGCATCAAGGAGCCCCCGAAGAAAAAGCTGAAGGAAGAGAAAAAGCAGTCCACGCACATGGCGGACAAGCTCAAGTCCGCTGGGGTGGCCAAACACGCTGCGGCGACGGCCCTCGCGCGTGGCGCAAAGGCTAAGCCGAAAGCGGCGCTGCACGCCGCCTCCTCGAAGGCCAAGCCGCATAGCAAAACAGGCCCAAAGCCCGCGAAGAAAGGCGCCCGCGGAAACAAGCGCCGCGCGAAGCGCTGACCGCGATCCGCAGGGTGTGGAATACCCCGGCTTGGCCTGGACCTTCGGAGTCGCAAATCTCCTTCCGCGGCATTACAATCGTGGACCATGGGGCAGCCGCAGTTCGTTCATCTTCACCTGCACACGGATTTCAGTCTTCTGGATGGCGCGTGCGAAATCACGGAGCTGCTGGATGAAACCGCTCGCCGGGGCATGCCCGCCGTGGCCGTCACCGATCATGGCAATCTCTTCGCAGCCGCGAATTTCTACCACGAAGCGGTAAAACGCGGCGTAAAGCCGATCATCGGCTGCGAAGTGTACGTTGCCAAGGGCGGCCGCCACGACCGCGGCGAAAAGACCGCCCCCTCCGGCGCGCAAAATCGCGGCGACGGCGAGCCGGGGACGCGCGGGAACAACCACTTGCTCTTGCTCTGCGAGTCGGTCGAGGGCTATCACAATCTCATCAAGCTTGTCTCGGCGGGATTCCTGGAAGGCTTCTACTACAAGCCGCGCATTGATTACGAACTCCTCGCCAAGCACAGCCGCGGCCTCATCGCGCTTTCGGCATGCCTGCGCGGCGCGGTAACCGAAGCTGTCGTCGAGGAGCGTTACAAGGACGCTCGGGAAAACGCCTACCGCTTGCAGGACATCTTCGGGAAGGGCAACTTTTTCCTTGAGATTCAGGATCAGGGCCTGGATATCGAGAGGACGGTTAATCCGGAATTGCTCCGCCTGTCCAAACAGACCGGCATTCCCCTGGTGGCCACCAACGACTGCCACTACCTGACGCATGAGGACGCCCACGCCCAGGAAGTGCTGCTGTGCATCCAGACCGGCAAGACGATGAGCGATGCTCACCGCATGAAATTCGCCACCGACCAATTCTATTTCAAGACCGCCGAGGAGATGGCTGCGGTCTTTCGAGACTTGCCGGATGCTCTGCACCGCACCCTCGGTATTGCCGAGCGCTGCAACGTCCGCATCGAAAAGATCGCCGATCCATTTCCGGCCTTTCAGGTGCCTTCCGGCCACACGCTGGATAGCTATCTTGAAAAAGTGGCCCGCGAGGGATTTGTCTCCCGCGTGCCGCACTTGGAACGCCTCGCGCAACAAGGCAAGCTGCGCTATCCGCTCACGGATTACGAGCGCCGCCTTTCCTTCGAAATCGAGATGATCAAGAAGATGAAGTTTGCGGGATACTTCCTGATCGTTTGGGACTTCATCCATTACGCGCGCGAACAGGGCGTTCCCGTCGGGCCCGGCCGCGGCTCGGCGGCAGGCAGCCTGGTCAGCTACGCGCTGCGCATTACCGACGTGGACCCGCTGCAGTACGACCTGCTCTTCGAGCGCTTCCTCAATCCCGAGCGCGTCTCCATGCCCGATATTGACATTGATTTCTGCATGCGCCGCCGCGGCGAAGTGATTGATTACGTCACGCAGAAATACGGGCGCGAAAACGTCGCCCAAATTATCACCTTCGGAACGATGGCCGCAAAAGCCGCGATAAAGGACGTCGGCCGCGCCATGGAAATTCCCTACGCTGAGGTGGACCGACTGGCGAAATTGGTTCCCAACGAGTTGAAGATCACTCTCGACAAAGCACTCGATCAGTCCGCCCAGCTCCGTGCTGCGGTGGATGGCGATGAGCGCATGAAGGAATTGATGACCGTGGCGCTGCGCCTCGAGGGACTGGCGCGTCACGCTTCCACTCACGCCGCGGGCGTGGTCATCTCTCCGCGGCCGCTGACCGACGTTGTTCCCGTCTACAAAACAAACCGGGATGAAATCACCACGCAATACGACATGAATGCGCTCGAACGCATCGGCCTGCTGAAAATGGATTTTCTCGGATTGACGACTCTCACCGTCTTGTACGACGCCGTGGGCATGGTCGAGCAGAATCGCGGCATCCGCGTTGACCTGGAAAATCTGCCCCTCGAAGACGCGGACACCTACAAACTGTTCGCGCGCGGCGACACAACGGCCATTTTCCAGTTCGAATCGCACGGCATGCGCGACATTCTCCGCCGCTATCAGCCCACGCGCATCGAGGATCTCACCGCGCTGAACGCGCTCTATCGTCCAGGCCCGATTCAGGGCGGAATGATCGACGATTTCATCAACCGCAAACACGGCAAGACGCGCGTCAACTTCGAACTGCCCCAGTTGAAAGAAATTCTGGAAGAAACCTACGGTGTCATTCTCTATCAAGAACAAGTGATGCAAATTGCCAGCGGCCTGGCGGGTTTTTCGCTTGGCGAAGCGGACATTCTCCGCCGCGCGATGGGCAAGAAAAAGGCCGAGGAAATGGCCGCGCAGCGCCAGAAATTCATGGCCGGCTCCGCAGCAAACAAGATTCCGGCCAAAAAGGCCGAGAAGATTTTCGACTTGATGGAAGAGTTTGCCGGGTACGGCTTCAATAAATCGCACTCCTGCGCCTACGCGCTGCTCGCGTATCAGACCGCCTACTTGAAAACGCACTACCCGGTCGAATTCATGGCCGCGCTGCTCACCTCGGAAACGGGCAACACGGAAAAAGTTGTGAAATACATTAACGAAGCGCGCGGCATGGGCATCACCGTCCTGCCGCCCGACGTAAACGAGAGTGACTTGTATTTTACTCCCGTGGACGAAGCGATTCGCTTCGGCCTGGCGGCAATAAAGAATGTGGGCGAAAATACGGCCAAGGCGATTCGCGATTCCCGCCGCGAGCATGGGCCGTTCGAATCGCTCTTCGACTGGTGCGAGCGAATTGACGTGCGCTTCCTCAACAAGCGCGTGTTTGAAAGTTTGATCAAGTCGGGCGCCATGGATTCGCTCGGCGGACGCGAGCGCCTCCTCGCTTCCGTGGACGATGTTCTCGCGGCGCTTCAGCGCGCTTCGCGCCAGCGTGAATCCGGCCAGCACGGGCTTTTCAGCGGCGGCGCGGCCCCGGCCCCACCCGCCATCGAACTGCGCGAGGCGGAACCCTGGAGCGAAGAAGAGCGGCTCGCCGGCGAATACGCCATGCTGGGCTTCTATGTTTCCGGCCACCCTTTGGCGAAATACGCTTCGCGGCTTACGGAAATGAAGACGGTGGACCTGGGCTCCGTCGAAGGCCGGCGCAATCGCGAGGAGATCACCGTGGCTGGATTGATCGTTGGCACGCGGCCCATGCGTTCGAAGAAAGGCCAGCGCTGGGCCATCTACTCGATTCAGGACATGACCGGCGTCCAGGAACTTCTGACCTTCCCGGAAAGTTTCGCGCGGCTGGAAGCCGTGCTCAAAACGAATACGCCGCTGCTGATGAAAGTCCGAGTTCAAGTGGAAGATGCCGGAACGCGGCTGTCCCTGCTGGAAGCGCGTGCGCTCGAAGCGGTTTCGGACCGCCAGCCGGCGTTTCTGCGCGTTCGAATGGAGCTGGTAGGCTTATGTGAGGGAACACTCGATCGCTTGCAGGAGCTTTTTGCGAAAAGTCCCGGCACTTGCGCGGTGGCGTTCGAACTGCGCTCGCCGGACGGTTCGGTGGCCACGCTGCAAGTGCAGCAGCGCGTTTCCCCGGCGCCGGAACTTCTCGCCAAAGTCAGCGAAGTCTGCGGCGAGGAATCCATCGAGTTGGTAAACTGAGCGGGCACGGGGAAGGGAAGCGAGGCGAATCGTTGGATCCCATCGAACGACAGCGCGAACGTCAGCAGGAAATTGACCGGCTCGAGAAAGACGTCGAAGAATTGCGCCGGCTCGCCCCCCAGGATCTGGGAGACGAAGAGCTCGAGCGCATTCGCAACGAAGTGGCCGAGCTGAAGCGCGAGTTCTACACGCACCTGGGGCCGTGGCAGCGCGCGCAAATTGCGCGGCACCCGCAGCGGCCCTACACGCTCGATTTCATAAGGCTGCTCTTCACGGACTTTACCGAGCTTCATGGCGACCGCGCCTTCGGCGATGATCACGCCATGGTGGCGGGGTTTGCGCGGTATCACCGGCGGCCGGTGGCCGTGATCGGCCACCAGAAGGGCCGCGACACCAAGCAGCGCGTGATTCGCAACTTCGGCCAGCCAAAACCCGAAGGCTATCGCAAGGCGCTGCGCGTGATGCAGCTCGCCGCGAAATTTCGGCGACCGGTGTTTACGTTTATTGATACGCAGGGGGCGTATCCCGGCATTGACGCCGAAGAACGCGGCCAGGCGGAGGCC